>JAEZCD010000077.1 GCA_023430145.1 Pseudomonadota bacterium | reverse complement strand
CGCCGCGCAGACCTATGCGGAGGCCGCCGCCGACGCCATCGGTGCCGCCGCACAGGCCGCGAGCGGCGGCGCCATCGACCCGTTCGTGTTCCGCTTCGCGATCTTCGTGCTCGCCGTCTTCGTCGGCTACTACGTCGTCTGGAGCGTCACGCCGGCGCTGCACACGCCGCTGATGTCGGTGACCAACGCGATCTCGAGTGTCATCGTCGTCGGCGCGCTGCTGGCCGTCGGCATCGACCTCGTCGGCCATGCCGGCTCCGGCTGGGCGCGGGTGTTCGGCTTCGTCGCCCTGGTGCTCGCCTCGGTCAATATCTTCGGCGGCTTCCTCGTCACCCAGCGCATGCTCGGCATGTACAAGAAGAAGGCGTGACGATGGGCGACTTCGTTCAGCTTCTCTATCTCGCCGCCGGCGTCCTCTTCATCCTCGCGCTGCGCGGGCTGTCGAGCCCGGTGACATCCCGGCAGGGCAACCTGTTCGGCATGATCGGCATGGGCATCGCCATCGTCACGACGCTGTTCGTGGCGCCGCCGAGCGGGGCCTTGGCCTGGCTGCTGGTGATCCTCGGCATCGGCATCGGCGGCACGATCGGCGCGGTCACCGCGCGCCGCATCGCCATGACGGCGATGCCGCAGCTCGTCGCCGCCTTCCACAGCCTCGTCGGCCTCGCCGCGGTGCTGGTGGCGGCCGCCGCGCTCTATGCGCCGGCCGCCTTCGGCATCGGCACGCCCGGCCATCTGCACGGGGCGAGCCTCGTCGAGATGAGTCTCGGCGTCGCCATCGGCGCCATCACCTTCACCGGCTCGATCATCGCCTTCCTGAAGCTCGACGGGCGCATGAGCGGCAAGCCGATCATGCTGCCGCAGCGGCATGCCATCAATATCGGCCTCGGCATCCTCCTCATCGGGCTCGTCGTCGCCTTCGCGGTGACCGGCAACCCGGTGCTCTTCTGGCTGATCACGCTCGTCTCGTTCGCGCTCGGCGTGCTCCTCATCGTGCCGATCGGCGGCGCCGACATGCCGGTCGTCGTGTCGATGCTGAACTCCTATTCGGGTTGGGCGGCGGCCGGCATCGGCTTCACGCTCGGCAATCTCGCGCTCATCATCACCGGCGCGCTCGTCGGCTCCTCGGGCGCCATCCTCAGCTACATCATGTGCAAGGGGATGAACCGCAGCTTCATCTCCGTCATCCTCGGCGGCTTCGGTGGCGAGGTGGCGGGGGCGGCCGGCGCCGCCGAGACGCGGCCCGTCAAGCAGGGCTCGGCCGACGACGCGGCCTTCATCATGAAGAACGCCGGCAAGGTGATCGTCGTGCCGGGCTACGGCATGGCGGTGGCGCAGGCGCAGCACGCGCTGCGCGAGATGACCGAGAAGCTGAAGGAGGAGGGGGTGGAGGTGAAGTTCGCCATCCACCCGGTCGCCGGCCGCATGCCGGGGCACATGAACGTGCTGCTCGCCGAGGCCAACGTTCCCTACGACGAGGTGTTCGAGCTCGAGGACATCAATTCGGAGTTCTCTCAGGCCGACGTCGCCTTCGTCATCGGCGCCAACGACGTCACCAACCCGGCGGCCAAGAACGATCCGTCCTCGTCCATCTACGGCATGCCGATTCTGGACGTCGAGAAGGCGAAGACGGTTCTGTTCATCAAGCGCGGCATGGGCTCGGGCTATGCCGGCGTCGAGAACGAGCTGTTCTTCCGCGACAACACGATGATGCTGTTCGGCGACGCCAAGAAGATGACCGACGACATCGTCAAGGCTCTGTAGGGGCTGCTTCCCCACGCGTCGTCCTGCGCGAAGCGGCCCCGCGGAGCCCTCGCGCGAAGCTTCCCCACTCGTCATCCTGCGCGAAAGCGCAGGATCCATCTGGCTTTCTGCGGTCCGGGCGAGACGGGTCCCGCGGTCGCGTCGCGGGACGAGGCGGAGTTACTCCTTGCGAAATCTTCCATCCCGCTTGACGGCGGCCCTGCCTTGCGAGCATGGTCCGCCGCGATGACGAGCGCGCGGACCATCGGGATTTGCCTCATTATCGGCTAGCGACATCGCTGGCCGTGCCCTTCCTCGTCCGCTTCCCGAACGAAAATGGCCCGGCCGGCTTGCACGGTTAAGGGCGTCATGCACCTCAAGCTCTACAACACGCTGACGCGGGCGAAGGAGGATTTCCTCCCGCTCGACCCCGGCAATGTGCGGCTCTACGTCTGCGGGCCGACGGTCTACGACCGCGCGCATATCGGCAATGCCCGGCCGCTGATCGTCTTCGACCTGCTGTTCCGCCTGCTGCGCCACACCTATGGCGCCCGGCACGTCACCTATGTCCGGAACATCACCGACGTCGACGACAAGATCAACGCCCGCGCCGCCGAGCAGGGCATCTCGATCCGGGCGCTGACCGAGGAGACCGCGCGCGGCTTCCATGAGGATGCGGCCGAACTCGGCATCCTGCCGCCGACGGTGGAGCCGCGCGCGACCGAGCACATCGCCGAGATGCGGACGCTGATCGAGCGGCTGATCGAGCGCGGCCACGCTTATGTCGCCGAGGACCACGTCCTGTTCGACGTCTCCTCGATGCCGGACTACGGCCGCCTCGCGCATCGCGATCTCGACGAGATGATCGCCGGCGCCCGGGTCGAGGTCGCGCCCTACAAGCGCGGCGCAATGGACTTCGTGCTCTGGAAGCCGAGCGGGGAGGGCGAGCCCGGCTGGTCGTCGCCGGCCGGCATCGCCGTGCCGGGGCGCCCGGGCTGGCACATCGAGTGCTCGGCGATGAGCTGGAAGCACCTCGGCGAGGTGTTCGACATCCATGGCGGCGGCATCGATCTCGTCTTCCCGCACCACGAGAACGAGGTGGCGCAGAGCCGCTGCGCCTTCGGCCACGAGGTCATGGCGCGCACCTGGATGCACAACGGCTTCCTGCAGGTCGAAGGCGAGAAGATGTCGAAGAGCCTCGGCAACTTCGTCACCATCCGCGAGGTTCTGGCCGACTGGCCGGGCGACGTCGTGCGCCTCGCCATGCTCGGCACGCACTACCGGCAGCCGATGAACTGGACGCTCAAGGGCCTGGAAGAGTCCGAGCGGGCGCTGTCGCACTGGTTCGACGCCGCCGCCGACGATGCCGAGGAGCGGCCGGCGCCCGCGGTTCTGGCCGCGCTCGCGGACGATCTCAACACGCCGCTCGCCATCGCCGAGATGCATGCGCTCCGCCAGCGCGCGGCCAAGAAGGCGCTCGGCGGCACGCTCGGCTTCTTCGGCTTCCGGCGCGAGGCGCTGGACGCATGGAACGAGCGCCGCAAGGCCGGCGTCGACGCCGCCGCCGTGCAGCGGGCGATCGCCGCCCGCGCCGCCGCCCGCAAGGCGCGCGACTTCGCCGAGGCCGACCGCATCCGCGACGAGCTGGCCGGGCAGGGGATCGTGCTGCAGGACGGCCCGCAGGGCACCACCTGGGAGGTCGTGCGATGAGGGGGGCTACCGCGATATCGGAGGCCGAGCTGAGGGCCGCATTGCGGGCGCCGACCGAGGAGGAAGTAGCCGCCGCGCTCGCGCGCTTCGTCGGTGCTGTGCGGGCCTCGTATGGCGCCCGCGTGCAGGGAGTATTCCTGTTTGGAAGCCGTGCGCGAGGCGATCATCGCGCTGACAGCGATGCAGACGTCGCGGTCGTGCTGTCAGACGGCGATTGGGAGGAGTGGCGGGAGCGCCGCCGTCTCAACCGCTTGGCCGAGAGCGCCGAGGCTGCAAGTCACGTCGACATACAGCCTTGGCCGATCTCGTGGACGCAGTGGATGTCGGCCGATTCCGCGGCGACCACGCCTTTGTCGCGGTCCGCCCGGCGCGAGGGACGACGCCTAGAGGCCGCCGCGTGAGCGACCATCTGGAGCGAGCACGACAGGCTGCGGCGTCCGCCGGATTGCTCCTCGAGAAGGGCGACGCCGAAGGCGCAGCGAACCGTGCTTACTACGCTGCTTTTCACGCAGCCCGCGCTGTCCTGGAACGTCTGGCGCAGGTCGATGTCCACGCCATCAAGACGCACAACGGCGTGAAGCGCCTTTTCGAGGAGTACGTCGGCGGCAGGGGGCTCATGGATCGTGAGATCGCGCGGCTTCTCCGGGATATCGAGTCAACGCGCATTGCTGCCGACTACGGGACGGTCGCAGTCGAAGCTGCCGAAGCTGCGGCCGCGGTTCGCGAAGCCCGCACCCTCATCGAGGCATGCGCATCCCTCGTCGACAGCACGACCGCCCCATGACCCGCCACCGCATCCATCTCTTCGACACCACCCTGCGCGACGGCGCGCAGACGGCGGGGATCGATTTCTCGCTGCATGACAAGCTGAAGGTCGCAGCCCTGCTCGACAGCCTGCCGGTCGACTACATCGAGGGCGGCTATCCGGGCGCCAACCCGACCGATACGGCGCTGTTTTCCGAGAAGCGGCCGGTCGAGGCGCAGTTCACCGCCTTCGGCATGGTCAAGCGGGCCGGCCGCTCGGCCTCCAACGATCCCGGCCTGGCGCAGCTCCTCGATGCGGAGGCCGACGCCATCTGCTTCGTGGCGAAATCGTGGGATTTCCACGTCACGAACGCGCTGGAGATCTCGCTCGACGACAATCTCGAGTCGATCCGCGACAGCGTCCGCGCCGCCCGCGCGCGCGGCCGCCAAGTGCTGCTCGACTGCGAGCATTTTTTCGACGGCTACAAGGCCAACCCGTCTTACGCGCTCGCCTGCGCCAAAGCCGCCGCCGACGAGGGGGCGCGGTGGGTCGTCCTCTGCGACACCAATGGCGGCACGTTGCCGCAGGAGATTTCCCGCATCGTGCGCGAGGTGGCCGAGCATATCCCGGGCGACCGGCTCGGCATCCACGCCCATGACGATCTCGGCCTCGCCGTCGCCAATTCGCTGGCCGCGATCGAGGCGGGCGCGCGCCAGATCCAGGGCACGCTGAACGGCCTCGGCGAGCGCTGCGGCAACGCCAATCTCGTCACCCTGATCGCCACCCTGAAGCTGAAGCCCGAGCTGTCCTCGCGCTACGAGATCGGCGTCTCCGACGAGGGGCTCGAAAACCTCACCCAGGTTTCGCGCGCGCTCGACGAGATCCTGAACCGGCAGCCCGACCGGCAGGCGCCCTATGTCGGCGCCAACGCCTTCGCCACCAAGGCAGGCATCCACGCCTCGGCGATCCTCAAGGATCCGCGCACCTACGAGCACGTGCCGCCGGAGAGCGTCGGCAACCGGCGCATGCTGTTCGTCTCCGACCAGGGCGGCCGCTCGAACGTGCTGGCCGAGCTGGAACGGCTCGGCATCACGGTGCAGAAGGACGATCCGCGCATCGCCCGCCTGCTCGAGGAGGTGAAGGATCGGGAGAGCCACGGCTACGCCTACGAGGGCGCCGACGCCTCGTTCGCACTGCTCGCGCGACGAATCCTCGGCGAGGTGCCGGACTACTTCCAGGTCGAGAGCTTTCGGGTCATCGGCGAGCGGCGCCGCAACGCCCTCGGCAAGATGGTCAACGTGTCGGAGGCGGTGGTGAAGATCATCGTCGACGGCGAGCTTCTGATGTCGGTCGCCGAGGGCAACGGCCCGGTCAACGCGCTCGACCTCGCGCTCCGGAAGGATCTCGGAAAGTACCAGCCCTACATCGCCGACCTGCGGCTGACCGACTACAAGGTGCGCATCCTCGACGGCGGCACGGAGGCAGTGACGCGGGTGCTGATCGAGTCGGCCGACAAGAGCGGCGGCAGCTGGACCACGGTCGGCGTGTCGGCGAACATCATCGACGCCTCCTTCCAGGCCCTGGTCGACTCGGTCACCTACAAGCTGCTGCGGAGCGGCGCGCGGTGAGGCGGGGCGGCCTCCTCGCCGGTTGCCTCATCGCCTCCGCGGCAACGCAGGCCTCCGCCGCCTGCTTCATCCAGGACACCCAGGTGATCTGCGGCAACGGCGTCGTCATGAACGGCGCCGGCGTCTCGATCCTCATGGGCGGCCGCAGCCTCGCGCCCGGCAGCGGCGACTTCGTCACCCCGGACGGCCGCGAGGTCTACCTCCTGCCGCCGGGCGTCCAGATCGGCGGCAGCGACCGCATCGAGCGCCTTCCCGGCGCTCCGGGGGTGCCCCTGCCGCCGAAGCAGATGCCGAGGTAGATACCGGCGAAGTAGGCGGCCTCACGCGTCATTGCGAGTTGAGCACCGGCCCGTGGCCGACCCGGATGGATGAAAACGCACGGTGCCTTCCCGGATGCCCCCTGGGTCCCCGTGCCGCGCCCGGGGCGCGCCTACGGCGGGGTATGGGCACCAAGGCGGCATCGGGGAAGGCACCGTGCGTTTCGTCCACCCGGGTCCGCCGCTCAACTCGTAATGACGGCCCCCGCCCGCAGCTTCCCCTTACCCGCGCGCCCGGCGGCGGCGTATAGAGAGTCGGCCCGGCGCCCGGGCGAGCGACGGAAGCGATGCCCAGCGTCTACGACCTCAAGCCGAAATTCCAGGCGCTGCTGCGGCCCATGGTCGGGCGGCTCGCCGCCGCCGGCGTCACCGCCAATCACGTGACGGTCGCGGCCGCGATCCTCTCGCTCGCGGTGGCGCTGATGCTCGTCGCCCGGCCGGGCCGGGCGGCGCTCCTGCTGGTGCCGGCGCTGCTGCTCGTGCGCATGGCGCTGAACGCGGTCGACGGCATGCTGGCGCGGGAGCACGGCCAGGCGAGCCGGCTCGGCGCCGTGCTCAACGAGCTCGGCGACATCTTTTCCGATGCCGCGCTCTATCTCGCCCTCGCGGTCGCGCTGCTCCCCTTCGGCGCGGCGCCCTGGGCCACCGTTGTCTTCGCCTTCGCCGCGGTGGCGACCGAGGCGGCCGGCCTGCAGGCGCTGCAGATCGGTGGCTCGCGGCGCTATGACGGGCCGATGGGCAAGTCGGACCGGGCGGCGGCGGTCGGCCTCCTCTGTGTCCTTCTCGCCGCCGGCGTGCCGGGCGGCGCCTGGCTGACCTGGGTTTTCGCGGCGCTGGCGGCGCTGGGGATGCTGACGGTTCTCAACCGCAGCCGGGCGGCGCTCGCAGAAGGGAGCCGCACGTGATCGGCCTCGAGCAGTTCACCACGCCCGTCGTCGCCACCATCGCCGGCGTCTTCGGGCTGCTCGTCATCGCGATGATCGCGACGCGGATCATCGGCCCGAGCCCGGCCCGCCGCGAGCTGCGCGATCGCGTCCGCTCCTGGTGGGTGATGGTGACGATGATCGTCTTCGCCCTCGCCCTCGGCCGCATTGCCATGGTGATCTTCTTCGCCCTCGTCAGCTATCTGGCGCTGAAGGAGTACTTCACCATCGCCGCGACGCGCCGCGCCGACCGCGTCGTGCTCTTCTTCGCCTATCTGGCGGTGCCGGTGCAGTACACCTTCGTCGGAATGCCCTGGTACGGCATGTTCCTGATCTTCATCCCCGTCTACATGTTTCTCTTCCTGCCCTCGGCGATGGTCATCCGCGGCGAGACGGAGGGTTTTCTGAAGGCCGCCGGAACCGTGCACTGGGGGCTGATGACGACGGTCTTCGCCGTCTCGCACGCGGCCTATCTGCTCGCCGATCCGCCGGTGCTGAACCCGACGGTGGCGAGCGGCGCCGGCCTCTTGATCCTGCTCCTCCTGCTCACCGAGCTGAACGACGTCGCCCAGTACGTCGCCGGCAAGCTCCTCGGCCGCACGCGCATCACGCCGACCGTCAGCCCGAAGAAGACGCTCGAGGGACTTATCGGCGGCATCGCCGTGACGCTCGCCACATCGCTGCTGCTGGCGCCCGTGCTGACGCCGCTGCGGCTCGAGCACGCCGCGTTCATCGGCCTTATGCTGCCGATCGCCGGCTTCCTCGGCGATCTGACGATGTCCGCCATGAAGCGCGACCTCGGCATCAAGGACGCCGGCACGCTGATCCCGGGGCATGGCGGCGTGCTCGACCGCATCGACAGCCTGACCTTCACGGCGCCGCTGTTCTTCCATTTCGTCCGCTATTTCTACGGGTGAGGCGGCGATGCTGCGGATCCTGTTCGTCGCCCTGATCCTGCGGCCGATCCTGCTCGTCGCGATCGGTCTCGGGGTGCGCTGGCGGGTGCGGTTGCCGACGCGCGGGCCGGCACTGGTCGTGGCGAACCACAACAGCCATTTCGACACGCTCGCTTTGCTCGCGCTGTTCAACATCGGCGCCGTGCCGCTGGTGCGGCCGGCGGCGGCGGCCGACCACTTCGGTGGGCCGGGCGTCATGGGCTGGATCGCGAAAAACCTCATCGGCATCCTGCCGATCGACCGGCATGCGCTGACGCGCGGCGAGGATCCGCTCGTGCCGATCGTCGAGGCGCTCGACCGCGGCGAGATCGTCATCTTCTTTCCCGAGGGCACGCGCGGCGAGCCGGAGCGGCGGCAGCCCTTCAAGAAGGGCATCGGCGTGCTCGCCGAGCGGCGCCCCGAAGTGCCGATCATCCCGGTCTTTCTGCGCGGCTTCGGGCGGGTGCTGCCGAAGGGCTCCTGGCTGCCGGTGCCGATCTTCTGCGACGTCGTCGTCGGCGAGCCGATCTACGGCCACGGCCGCGACGAGACGGTCGAGACGGTCGAGCGGGCGATCGACGCGCTCGGCGCCACCCTGCCGCCGCAGGGGTGGGACTAGAGGCCTCTCCGATTTCTCCGCTCATGCCCGCGAAAGCGGGGATCCCGCCGGGAGCGCAACAAGGTCTGGGTCCCCGCCTTCGCGGGGACGAGCGGAGCCTCGCCGAACACCCGAAACCCGAAAATCCGCACGATCGCGTTCACACCCCGAAAGCATTCGCCCGCGTACAAGCTCGGCACTAACGCCCGTCTCGCGAATCGGCGAGAGTGCGCGCGAGGATCGGGGGGAACGAATGATATCGGCAGACAGGCGGCGCGCGGCGCGGCGGCTCGGGACGGCCCTGTTCGGGGCGGCGCTGCTCGCCTCGGTGACGGCGCCGGTGCGCGCGGAGGAAGTCGCCGGCAAGGCGCGCCCCAACATCCTGTTCGTCGTCCTCGACGATCTCGGCATCGATCAGCTGCCGACCTTCGGCTTCGGCGGCGTCAACCCGCCGAAGACGCCGAACCTCGACAAGATCGCCGCCGAGGGCGTGAAATTCACCAACATGTGGTCGATGCCGGAGTGCTCGCCCGCGAGAGCCGCCTTCTTCGCCGGCCGCTACCCCCTCCGCACCGGGGTGATCAGCGCCATCGTCAACAATCACCTGCCGCAGGACTACGTGTCCTCGTTCGAGGCGACGATCCCGCGCGTGCTCGAGACCGCCGGCTACAAGAGCGCCCTCGTCGGCAAGTACCATCTCGGCGACTCGCTCGACCCCGCGGGAGAGTGCGCGCCGAGCACGCGCGGCTGGGACGCGTTCCGCGGCAACCTCAATCCCGGACCGCCGTCGATCGACATCACCGCAGGCGGCGCCGATCCCGCGGGCGGCGAGGTGTGCGGCTATGTCCAGGGGAACGATTCGGGCGCCTGCTACCGCCTCACCGGCAACAAGACGACCTGCAGCTTCATCGAGCCCGCGAACGCGACCAAGGGCACGACGCCGTCGCGCACCTGCCTGCAGGCGGGCGGCCTCTTCCGTGCCAACCAGTCCTGCGGCGTGTCGGTGCCGACGAAGGCCGACTTCGAGACCAACAACGCCTATTATGTGTGGGAGCGCTTCGCCTCCAGGGGCGCCGAGCCACCGCTGTCGCTCGGCCAGTGCCGGCCGGGCAAGCAGAACCGCAACTACATGACGACCGAGCAGGTGTTCGACGGCGCGAGCTGGTGGAACGCGCAATCCGGCCCGCGGATGCTGACGCTCGCCTTCAACGCGATGCACACGCCGTTCCAGAAGGCGCCGACGACGGTCGTCGCCGATCCGCTCGACCGCACCTCGACCTGCAGCAGCACCGCGCCCGAGCGCTTCCTGCTCAACAGCATCATCGAGGGAGCCGACGTCGAGATCGGCCGCATGCTGGAGAAGATCGGCCTCGCCAAGCTCGATCGGAGCGGACGCAGGATCGTCAAGCTCAATCTCGGCAACACGACGCTGATCGTCGTCAACGACAATGGCAGCTTCGGCTCGACCGTGCGCGTCTCGGACGGCTTCGATGCCGCGAGATCCAAGGCGACCCCGTACCAGACCGGCGTCTGGACCCCGATGATCATCGCCGGCGCCAAGGTGCAGTCGCCCGGCCGTTCGGTCGACGAGCTCGTCAACGCGGTCGATCTGTTCGCCCTCTTCGGCGAGCTCGCCGGCATCGACGTCGGCTCGGTGGTGCCGCCCTACCGGACGCTCGATTCCAAGCCGCTGCTGCCCTACCTCGCGCAGACCACCAACAAGTCGATCCGCACGACGAGCTACACCGAGGTCGGCGCCGGCACGTTCACGCCGAACCCCGAGGAGCGGAGCTGGCCCTGCACCATCGCAGGGCTCTGCAACGACACGCTGCTGTTCAGCGAGAGCCTCTGCAACGACAATGGCGGCGTCTGGTCGGGACCCGGCGCGGACCAGCAGTACAGCTCCTGCTGCGCGGTGGTGGAGAGCGGTGCCGCCCAGACCATCATCCCCGTCCATCAGGTTGCCGTGCGCAACAAGCGCTACAAGCTCGTCGAGCTGGAGAGCACCGACTGCTCGAAGCCGCTGAAGAAGGGCCAGAAAGGTGCCTTCCCCTGGGCCGAATACCAGACGACGACGACGCGCGAGCTCTACGACCTGAAACCGACAAAGCAGAACCCGCTCGGCATGGACACGGCCGACGCCAACCTGATCCCGGGCTGCCCGACCGATCCGGAAAGCTGCGTGCCCGCCGATCTCGCCGGCCAGTACGACGCGCTTTCGGCCGAGCTCGCCGCCATACGCAAGTCCGCCAAGCCGGAGCAGACCTGCCTCGCCAAGGGCGACGGCAACCGCGACCTGCGCGTCAACAAGCTCGACGTGAAGAACTTCAAGGTCTTCAAGGGCGTCGGGGCGAGCCAGTACGACATCAACGTCGACTCGTTCACCGACGCCAAGGATCTGGCCATCATCGAGGCCAATCTCGGCCTCGACTGCCTCGATGCCTGCACCCGCGCCGACCTCAACCGCGACGGCGTGATCGACGGCGCCGATCTGGCGATCCTCGTCGGCCAGCGCGGCGCCTGCGAGAACCAGCTCTGCGGCGGCGACCTCGACGGCAACGGGGTCGTCGACGCCAAGGACGACACCTGGATGCTGGCGGCCGGCAAGTCCTGCAAGGCGAAGTCGGCCGCGCTCGTGGAGTGAGGAGAGCTTCCTCGTCCCTCTCCCCTCGTGCGGCCTGTGGGAGAGGGAAGGGAATGAACCGACTTATCCCCTCTCTCCCGACAGCCCGCATACTCCTCGCACCCCGTTCGCGGCGAGGGGCGTCTTCCGGAGGCGTTCTGACAAGGCGGAGCGGGGATGCGGCGTCCGTGGGGTGGCTCGCAACCCGAATGCGGCGGCCCAAGCCGCGATGGTCCCGGCCCGCCTCGTTCCGCGGGTCACAAGCCACACCGACGGCGGTAGCGATTACGGGATCGTCAGGGCTCTCAGCGGTGGATAGCAAGGTATCCGGGGCCTCGCGGAGCAAGCCGAAGCGCGCCGCGCGCGGGATGCCGGTGTTTCCGGCCGCCTGTCGGTAACTGCTGCCTGTGTGCTTTTTCCAAACACGCACACAGGGCCGCGGGCGCGTCAGCGCTCCGGCATCCCGCGCGCCCCTCGCCGGGGCGGGTTTTCTCGGCGCATGCGCCGGGCGCGACCGCGCAGCGGGAACGGGAGGGTGTGCCCGCATTCTCCCGCGCGTCATCCCACTCTCCGCGTCATCCTGCGGCTTGACCGCAGGATCCATTCTTCTGTGTCTTATAA
>JAEZCD010000019.1 GCA_023430145.1 Pseudomonadota bacterium | reverse complement strand
CGTATCGGCGGCACATGACGGCGGCGATCATACGATATTTGTCGGGCTGGTCGAGGCCGTCAGGGCGCGCGACGGCGAGCCCTTGGTGTATTTTCGCAGCGATTACACCAGTACGTCTCGGTCCATTGACTGATCAATTAGTAGTTACGGCTCCCGGGAACACCACGAGATATAGTGGAAATAACTATTGACAATCTGGTAATCGTGCACGATACTAGTCTACACTTGAGTGGCGGCATTACTTCGGATCTCAAGTCTCGATTCTTAACAATTCACCTTTTTCCGCCTCGATTCCGCGTGTTATAATAGCAACACACGGGCAGGTGCGTATGATCGGAGATGTCTCTATGAGCACGGTTTTCGAAACGGCGATAAACAGTTTTTTGGACAAGAACGGTGTCGGCAACGGGACCGGCGCGGCCCCGGCACGGTCGATGGGGGCGGCGAAGAGCGCGCGGAGAGCGTTGTCGATCATGGCGGCGCCACGCTACGCCGGCGCGCGGCCGCCGAAAATCGCCGCCGCGCCGCAGCTCCGGGCACCTCCGACCCGCGGCAACATTCCTCGTTTGCAAACGATGCCAGGGGTGCTAGCTCGGGCTTCGCTTTAGGCGACGAAGGCGCGTCGGTGGGCATCGGACAGACGATCTGGCGGACCTGGGCGGCGCTCGTCGTCGCCTGTGCGCTCGTCGTCCAGGCGCTCCTGACTGGCGGGCTGGTCGCCGATGCCATCGCCGCCGCGCCGAAGGTCGACTTCTTCGGCGTCATCATCTGCTCCAGCAGCCAGGCCGAGGACGAGTCCGGCTCGCCGGGTCGAACGCCGCCCTGCTGCCTGCACGGGTGCCCGCTGCTCGGCGGGCCCTCGATGCCGCCGCCGCTCGTCGCGGCGCTTTCGGCGCCGATTTTCGAGCTCGTCGCAGCGCCCCTCGCCGCAGGCGCCGGCGCACCCGACCTAGCCTGCAAGGACCGGCGCCTCCCCCATCCGAGAGGACCGCCCAGCGCGGCCTGAGAGCCTCCGCCCGAACGGTCGGAGCCGCGCTGCGCTCGTCGAGGCTCCGCCGCGTCCGGCGCCGTGCGCCAGCGCGTCGGCGCAGCCGCCCGACGCATCGGACCTCAGTCGCGTCCCGTCGTCCGGCCGGAGAGCCGCACGAAAGCGCGCATCCTCGGATTTCGCACAATGATCCCCTCTCGAATTCGCGCCGGCCTCGGTGCCGGCATGCTCGCCCTCGCCCTCCTCGCCGCGACCCCGCAAGCCCGGGCGGAAGTGAGCCTCACCGACGTCGCCGGCCGCAAGGTCACGCTCGCCGCACCGGGCGAGCGCGTGGTGCTCGGCTTCTACTTCGAGGACTTCATCGCCATCGTCGGCCCGGGCGCGATCGATCGCCTGGCCGGCGTCTCCCTGCACTACTGGAAGGGCTACCGCCCGCAGCAATACGCGACCTATCTGAAGGCGTTCCCGAAGGTCGCCGGGCTGGTCGACGTCGGCGATGTCGACAACGGCACGATGTCGGCCGAGAAGATCGTCGCCGCCCGCCCCGACGCGGTCGTCCTCTCGCAAGGGCAGTACGACTATCTCGGCGCCGCCGCCGCGACCATCGAAGCCGCCGGCATCCCGATCGTCGTCGTCGACTACAACGCCCAGACGGTCGACAAGCACATCGAGAGCACGCTGACGATCGGCAGGCTCATGGGCACCGAGGAGCGGGCGCAGCGCCTCGCCGGTTCCTATCGCGCCAAGATCGACGACACGCTCGCCCGGGTCGCGAAGGCTTCGGCCGGCGCAAAGCCGAAGGTCTATGTCGAGCTCGGCCAGAAGGGGCGCGACGAGTACGGCAACTCCTATGGCAAGGGCATGTGGGCCGGGGTCGTGGATCTGGCCGGCGGCGCCAATATCGCGGCCGGCAAGATCGCCAATTGGGGCCCGCTCAACCCGGGATACGTTCTCTCGTCGAAGCCCGACGCGATCTTCGTCACCGGCTCGGAATGGACCTCGATGCCGAACGCCGTGCTGATGGGATTTGGCATCGACGCGGCGACGACGCGGGCTAGGCTCCGCCCCTACCTGGAGCGCGCCGGCTGGGCCGACCTGCCCGCCGTGAAGGCCGGGCAGGTCTACGCGATCTATCACGGCGGCACGCGGACGATCTACGACTACGTCTACCTCCGCTACATGGCCAAGGCGCTCTATCCGGCGGCATTCGCGGACGTCGATCCGCGCACCGAGCTCGCCGACTACTATCGCGAGAACCTGCCGGTCGCGCCGGAAGGGACTTTTCTGCTGAAGCTCGACCCCAAAGACTGACGCCCGCGCGCCATGTCCACCACCCGGGCGGGACTTGCGGCGGACTACCGCCGCCTCGTTCGCCGTCGCGCCGCCTTCCTCCTCGGAGCCGGCGCCACGACGGCCGTCCTGCTCGTGACGGATCTCGTCACGGGCCCCTCCCCGCTGGCGCCGGCGGCCGCCGTCGCCGCACTGTTCGAGGGGCCAGCCGGAACGGACCGGCTGGCGACGACCATCATCTGGTCGATCCGCCTGCCGATGACGCTGATGGCGGCCCTCGTCGGCATGGCGCTCGGCATCGCCGGCCTGCAGATGCAGACGATCCTCGACAATCCTCTGGCGAGCCCTTTCACGCTCGGCTTCTCGGCCGCCGCGGGCTTCGGTGCCGCGGCCGCCATCATGTTCGGTGCCGCCGTGCCGCTGCCCGCCTGGCTGCTCGCGCCGCTCTGTGCCTTCGCGTCGACGCTCGTCGCCTGCCTGCTCGTCTACGCCGTGGCGAGACTGCGGGGCGCGAATGCGGAGATCCTCGTGCTCGGCGGCATCGCCGTCCTGTTCATGTTCCAGGCCTTCCAGTCGCTGCTGCAGTATCTCGCCGCTCCCGAGGTGCTGCAGCAGATCGTCTTCTGGATGTTCGGCAGCCTGATGAAGGCGACCTGGACGAGCGTCGCCGTGCTCGCCGCGGTGCTCGCGGCGATGCTGCCGATGCTCGCCGGCGATGCCTGGCGGCTCACCGCGCTGCGTCTCGGCGATGCGCAGGCGCGCAGCCTCGGCATCGACGTCGACGGCTTGCGGCGGCGCGTCTTCGTCGTCGTCGCCCTCGTCACGGCGGCGGCGGTCGCCTTCGTCGGCACGATCGGCTTCGTCGGCCTCGTCGCACCGCACGCCGCCCGCGCGCTCGTCGGCGAGGATCAGCGCATCCTGCTGCCCGCCTCCGCGCTCATGGGGGCGGTGATCCTGTCGGCGGCATCCGTCGTGTCGAAGCTCGTCTCGCCGGGCGCCATCGTGCCGGTCGGCATCGTCACGGCGGTGGTCGGCGTGCCGATCCTCTTCGCCCTGGTGCTCCGCCGCGGCGCCGGGGGCTGGGGATGAGCGCAACCCTCCGGCTCGACCGCCTCTCGGTTCGCCGCGGCGGCCGCGACATCCTGCGCGAGGTCTCGGCGGAGTTCCGCGCCGGCGCGGTGACCGCCCTGTGCGGCCCGAACGGGGCCGGCAAGTCGACCCTCGTGCAGGCAATGGCGGGCCTCCTGCCGAGCCGCGGCAGCTGCCGTCTCGACGGCCGCGCGGCGCCGACCTCGGCCGATCTCGCCTACCTGCCGCAGTCGACCGCGGTGCGGGCGAGCCTCACCGTCTTCGAGGTGGTGCTGCTCGGCCGGATCGAGCGGCTGCGCTGGCATCTGTCCGCCGGCGACCTCGACGCCGCCGCGCGGACGATCGCCGCGGTCGGCCTCGCCGATCTCGCGCAGCGCGTGATGGCGACGCTGTCGGGCGGCCAGCAGCAGCTCGTTCTGCTCGCCCAGCGCCTCGTGCGCGAGCCGCACATCCTCCTGCTCGACGAGCCGACGAGCGCGCTCGACCTCAGGCGGCAGCTGCTCGTTCTTGACCTCATCTCCGGTTACGCCCGCGAGAGGGACGCCGTCGTCGTCGCGGTCCTGCACGACCTGTCGCTGGCGGCGCGCTATGCATCGCGGCTTCTCCTCCTGCACGAAGGCCGCCTCGTCGCCGACGGACCGCCGGCCGAGGTCCTGACCGCCGGCATCCTGCGCGGGGTCTACGGCGTCGAGGTGGAGATCCTCCGCAGCTCCGGCGGCGATCCGCTCGTCGCCCCGATGAAGCCGGCCGACCGACCGGGCTGAAACCACCGGCGGCGCCCATGCGGCGGGCGCCCGGAGCTACGGCACCAACTCGCCCTCACTCAGGGCGAGGCTTCTGTTCCGCTCGAGCATCTCCGCCATGTGCTCGCGCGCGGCCCCCGCGTCGCGGCCGGCGATCGCCTCGGCGACCGCGATATGGCCCTGCCGCGTGACCGGATCGTTCTCCGGCCGGCTGACGCCGAAATCGTAGGACACGTACAGCATGGTGGCGATGATCTGGCGCAGCTGCCGCATCACCTGGTTGCCGGTGGCGTCGAGAATGGTGACGTGGAACCTGCAATCGGCCTCGAAGAGCTCGCGCACGTCGCCGCCGTCGGGATGGATGCCGTAGGCGGCATCGACGATCGTCCGGATCTGCCCCTCGGTCGCCCGCTCGGCGGCGAGCGCGGCTGCGGCCGGCTCGATGATGATTCGCAGCTCCGTCGTCTCGGCGAAGATGCGGCGCATGCGCGGGTGGTCGCGCCGGTGCCAGGCGACGACATCGCCGTCGAGCAGGTTCCAGTCCTCGACCGGCAGCACGCGCGTGCCGTAGCGCCGCGCGGTGCGGACCAAGCCCTTGCCGGAGAGCACCTTGATCGCGTCGCGCACGGTGGCGCGACTGACGCCCAGCGAGGCCGCGAGCTCCGGCTCGGTTGGCATCGGCGCGTCCGGCGGGAACCTGTCGTTCACGATCCAGCGGCCGAGACGGTCGACCGCCTGGCGCGCGAAGCCGTTCGGCAGGCCCGCCGTGACCTCCACAGGGCCGCTCGGATCGAGATTCAACACCGCACGTCCGTCCCTTTTTTGAGCGCCATCTCCCTTTACATATGATGTAAAGAGTAGCAATCTCCCGTTGCGGCCAAAAAGAGCCGGCGGCGCTTACCTCACGCCGTTCAGGGAGGAAAGACATGCGATTGTTGCGGTCGGTGGCGCTCGCCACCGCGGGCGCACTGATATTCAGCGCGGCCGCCCTCGCGCAGGGCTCGAACGTCCCGCGCAACGAAACCCTCATCGTCGAGAACCCGGAAGGGACGATCAAGAACGCCGGCTGGTTCAACATCTGGGCGGTGAACGCCGGCGGGCGCTCGACCGGCCTGCAGCAGCTGGCACTCGACACGTTCTGGTATATCGACCCCGACCACGGCATCGAAGGCGTCTGGGACAATTCCCTCGCCGCCGAGCCGCCGAAATACAATGCCGACTTCACCGAGATGACGGTGAAGCTGCGGCCGGGTCTCTACTGGAGCGACGGCACCGAGTTCACCGCCGACGACGTGCTGTTCACCATCGACACGCACAAGAAGACCAACGGCCTCGTCCGCAGCGCGCAGGTCCAGCTCAACGTCGACAGCGTCTCGGCGCCCGACAAGCACACCGTCGTCTTCAAGCTGAAGAAGCCGAACTCGCGCTTCCACGCGCTCTTCACGGTGCGCTGGGACGCCATGTGGATCATGCCGAAGAAGGGCTTCGAGGGTAAGGACCCGCTGAAGTTCGACTTCAATCCGCCGATCTCGATCGGCGCCTACACGCTGCACGGCTACGACCCGAACGGCCAGTGGTTCACCTGGCAGCGGCGCGACGACTGGCAGCGCACCTCGCTCGGCCGCTTCGGCGAGCCCGGCCCGAAATACGTGACCTATCTCGATCCCGGCCCGCCTGACAAGCGCGTCATCTCACAGCTCAACCACCAGCTCGACATCATCCACGATACCTCGCCGGAGGGCGTCTTCACGCTCGTGAAAGGCTCGCCGACCTCGAAGGGCTGGTTCGACGGCTTCCCCTACGGGCACCCCGACCCGACGCTGCCGCAGATCATCTTCAACCACCAGAACCCGAAGTTCCAGAACCGCGACGTCCGCTGGGCACTGGCGCTGGCGCTCGACATCAAGCCGATCGTGATGGCCTCCTACCGCGGTGCGGCGACCATCTCGGCCATCGCGGTGCCGCCGACGGGCACGCATCCGGACTTCTACCACAAGCCGATGCAGCAATGGCTCACCGAGTTCGAGCTCGACACCGGCAAGAAGAAGATCAAGCCCTACGACCCGACCGTCGGTCGGCAGATCGCCGCCATGCTGCGGCCGTCGATGGGCGACCAGATCCCGTCGGACGACGCGCAGGTCGACGCCGCCTTCGGGCTCGGCTGGTGGAAGCAGGACACCGAGGCGGCCGCCCAGCTGCTCGAGCGGGCCGGCTTCACCCGCCGCGGCAATGACTGGTACATGCCGAACGGCGAGCGCTTCTCGATCAAGGTCGTGGTCGAGGGCGAGGCGCGGCCGGTGATGACCCGGGCCGGATCCATGATCGCCGAGCAGTGGCGCCGCTTCGGCATCAACGCCACCACCGAATCGGCGCAGGCGGCGTTCCTCACCCGCCGCAACGGCGGCGACTTCGAGGTGATCATCTCCTGGAGCGTCGAGACCTGGGGCGGTCACCCCGATCTCAGCTTCTTCCTCGACAGCTGGCACTCGCAGTTCGTGCAGCCGGCGGGCACCGTGCAGACGCCCCGCAACTGGTCGCGCTGGTCGAACCCGGAGCTCGACAAGATCATCGAGCAGATCCGCGCCATCTCCTTCGACGACCCGAAGGGAATCGAACTCGGCAAGGAGTACGTGAAGCTCGCCGTCCGCGAGATGCCGATCATCCCGCTGATGTCCTACAACGTCTTCACGATGATGGACGAGACCTACTGGAAGGGCTACCCGACGGCGGCCAATCCTTACGCCAACCCGGTGCCCAACTGGAGTAACTCGCGCTACATGATGCCGAAGCTGCGGCCGACGAAGCAGTAGGAGGCCGGATGCAGATCGAGGCTGGGGCGGCCCCGCGCCGCCCCGGCGATAGCCCCGCCATGCGCAAATACGCCCTCTACGTCGCCAAGCGACTGCTGCAGTTCCTGCTGGTCGTCTTCATCGGCATATCGCTCACCTTCTTCATCACCCACCTGACGCCGATCGATCCGGTCGAGCAGATGATCGCCTCGATGACCGCGTTCAGCGAGACGAGCCCGGAAGCGGTGCTGCGCATGCGTGAGGCCCTGCAGGAGCTCTACGGCATCGAGGGCAGCCTCATCGACCAGTACTTCGTCTATTGGGGACGCATCCTCACCCTCGATTTCGGGCCCTCGCTGTCGGCGTTCCCGACGCCGGTCTCGGAGCTGATCGGCCGCGCGCTGCCCTGGACGATCGGCCTTCTCTTCACCTGCACCGCGCTCGCCTGGCTGCTCGGCAACCTGCTCGGCGGCCTCAGCGGCTACTACCGGAACAGCCGCATCCTGAAGCTCTTCGGCGTCGTCGCCATCGCCTTCCATCCGATCCCCTACTACATCAGCGCCTTCGTCCTCCTGATCATCTTCGGCTATCTCTGGCCGGTGCTGCCGATCAGCGGCGGCGCGGCGCAGAACGTGCCGCAGGCATTCACGCTCGACTATGTCGGCAGCGTGCTCCTGCACTCGATACTGCCGGCGCTGTCGATCATCCTGGTCAGCATCGGCGGCTGGTTCCTCGGCATGCGGGCGCTCGTCTCCAACATCGTCACCGAGGACTACGTCGTCTACGCCGAGCTCGGCGGCGTCGCGCGGCGGCGCATCCTCGGCTCCTACGTCATGCGCAACGCGCTCGTGCCGCAGGTGACGGGTCTCGCCATGTCGCTCGGGGCGATCTTCAACGGCGCCATCATTGTCGAGCAGGTGTTCAGCTATCCGGGCCTCGGCCGGCTTCTCATCGGCGCCGTCTACTCGGCCGACTACAGCCTCGTCCTCGGCGTCACCGCCATCTCGATCATCGCCGTGTCGGCGTCGGTCTTCCTGATCGACATTCTCTACCCGGTGCTCGATCCGCGCGTGCAGCTGGCCTGACGCATGTTCAAGATCATCCGCGACCTCTTCCGCTACAACCGCGAGTTCGCGCTCGGCGCGATAATGACGGGCATCGTCGTCGGCATCGCCGTGCTGTCGGCCTTCTCGCCCTACAATCCGCTCGACACCTATGTCGTGCCGCTCGACGCGCCGCCCTCCTGGCAGCATCCGTTCGGAACCACCTCGCGCGGGCAGGATACCTTCTGGATCCTGACCTTCGCGATGCGCAACACCCTGCTCTTCGGCCTCGCCGTGGCCATCATCAGCCGCCTCATCTCGCTGCTGGTCGGCCTCGTCTCCGGCTATGTCGGCGGCATGACCGACCGCGTGCTGATGTCGATCAACGACACCTTCATCGTCATCCCGCTGTTCCCGCTCCTGGTGCTCTTCTACTTCGTGATGCGCGACTACATGTCGTGGGCGCTGCTGGCCCTCGTCATGGCCTGCCTCGGCTGGGCCTATGACGCGCGGCTCATCCGCTCGGTGATGATGAGCCTGAAGGAGCGCGAGTTCACGCGCACCAGCGTCTTCTCCGGCATGAGCATGCCGGCGATCGTGCTGCGCGAGCACCTGCCTTACGTGCTGCCGATCGTCTTCTCGACCACGCTGAACAACATCAACTGGTCGATCGGCCTCGAGGTGACGCTGTCGGTGCTCGGCTTCACCGATCTCGACACGCCGACAGTCGGCACCATGATCTTCTGGGCCAACCAGCACAGCGCCATGGTCTCCGGCATCTGGTGGTGGATCGCCTTCCCGGTCCTGTTCGTCACCATGGCGTTCATCGGCTTGTTCCTGCTCGCCGTCTCGATGAACGAGTACATCGATCCGCGCAGCCGGCTGAGCCGCATGGGAGGCGCGGCGTGATGGCGGCGAGGCAGCCCGGCGCGGGCCCCGTGCTCTCGGTCGAGGGGCTCCGCGCCTATTACCAGATGAAGTATTTCGGCGTCGTCCGCGAGGTTCGGGCGGTCGACGGCATCACGCTGCACATCGACCGCAACGAGATCTACGGTCTCGCCGGCGAGTCGAGCTCCGGCAAGACCTCCTTCATCAAGGCGATCGCGGCGGCCAACCGCCCGCCGCTGAACGTGATCGGCGGCGCGGTGCGCTACGCGTTCCTCGACCGCGACATCCACGACCTCGACCGGGACGCGCTCGCCGCGATCCGGTGGAGGCACCTCTCCTACATCATGCAGGGCTCGATGAACGTGCTCAATCCGGTCCGCCGGATCAGGCGCTCGTTCTACGACTTCGCCTTCGCGCACATCGGCAAGCCCGAGCCCGAATTCCTCTCCATCGTCGAGGGCCATCTGCGCCGGCTGCAGCTCGATCCCTCGGTGCTCGGCGCCTACCCGCACGAGCTGTCCGGCGGCATGCGCCAGCGCGTGACGATCGCGCTCGCCACCATCTGCCGGCCCGAGTTCATCATCGCCGACGAGCCGACGACGGCGCTCGACGTGGTCGTGCAGAAGGGCGTGCTCGGCATGATCCGCGAGATCCAGCGCGAGATGGGCTCGTCGATGCTGTTCGTCACGCACGACATGGCCGTGCACGCCAACATGGCCGACCGGCTCGGCATCATGTATGCGGGCCGCCTCGTCGAGGAGGCGCCGACCCGCGAGATCTTCGCCAACCCACTCCACCCCTACACGGCGCACCTCATCGAGAGCCTGCCGCGGATCGGCGACGTCGCCGAGAAGAAGCCGCTCGGCGGGACGCCGCCCAATCTGTCGGCGCCGCCGCCGGGCTGCCGCTTCCATCCGCGCTGCCCGCTGGTGATGGACATCTGCCGCCGCGAGGTTCCCGAGCTGACGACGCTCGCGCCCGCCCACCGCGTCGCCTGCTTCGCCGCGAGCCCGGCGGTCAGGCCCGTCCCGCGCGCCGAACCGGCGGAGGCGGCACGATGAGCGAGGACCTGCTCTCCGTCGACGGCATCACCAAGACCTATTCCCGTGGCGGCCTGTTCGGCGGCTCGGCCTTCCGCGCGGTCGACGACGTCAGCTTCACGCTCGCGGCCGATCGTCCCGAGATCTTCACCATCGTCGGTGAGTCCGGCAGCGGCAAGACGACGCTCTCGCGGATGATCCTCAACCTCGTCGAGCCGACGGAGGGCGCGATCCGCTTCCGCGGCACCGATGTCAGCCACGCCCGCGACCGCGCGACGCGCATGCGCTTCATGGCGGCGGTGCAGCCGATCTTCCAAAACCCGTTCGAGGCGTTCAATCCCCTGAAGCGTGTCGATCGCTACCTCCTCACGACGGCGCAGCGCTTCGCCGGCGCCTCGGGCCGGTCGGAAGCCGAGAGGCTCTCCGACGAGGCGCTGCGCAAGGTCGGGCTGTCGTTCCCCGAGGTTCATCAGCGGTTCCCGCACGAGCTGTCGGGCGGCCAGCTGCAGCGCGTGGCGATCGCCCGGGCGCTGATCCCGGGACCGGCGCTGCTCGTCGCCGACGAGCCGGTGTCGATGATCGACGCCTCGCTCAGGATGGCGATCGTCAACCTGTTCAAGACTTTGCGCGACGATCTCGGCGTCTCGATCATCTACATCACCCACGACCTCGCCACCGCCTACTACATCAGCGACCGCATCATCATCATGCAGAAGGGCAAGGTGGTGGAGAGCGGCGACGCGCGGGCGGTGCTCGACAACCCGCGGCATCCCTACTCGATCCTCCTCAAATCGTCGGTGCTCTCCCCGGATGCGGCGCTGGCGAGACCTCACGCCGGCTGAGCCGGCAACCTCCATGGCCCGCAGCGTCGGGCAGATACGCAAAAGGGGCGACGGACATGCGTGAAGTGAAGCTCGGGCTCGACCGGGGCCGCACCATCGGGGAGACGGACCGCCGCCTGTTCGGCGCCTTCGTCGAGCATCTCGGGCGCTGCGTCTATGGCGGCATGTACGAGCCGGGACATCCGACGGCGACACCCGAGGGCTTCCGCGGCGACGTGCTCGAGCTCGTGCGCGAGCTCGCACCGACGATCCTGCGCTATCCCGGCGGCAACTTCGTCTCCGGCTACAACTGGGAGGACGGCGTCGGCCCGGTCGAGCAGCGCCCGGTGCGCATGGAGCTCGCCTGGCTGTCGCTCGAGCCGAACACGTTCGGCACCAACGAGTTCATCGACTGGTGCCGGCAGGCGAACATCGAGCCGATGCTCGCCGTCAATCTCGGCACGCGCGGGCCCGACGACGCGCGGCGGCTCGTCGAATACTGCAACCATCCCTCCGGCACGCAGCTTTCGGATCTGCGGCGCGCACACGGCTGGGAGAAGCCGCACGAGGTGAAGTTCTGGTGCCTCGGCAACGAGGTCGACGGGCCGTGGCAGATGGGCAGCAAGACGTCTTACGAATACGGCCGCGTCGCCACCGAAGCGGCCAAGCTGATGCGCCTCACCGACCCGACGATCGAGCTCGCCGCCGTCGGCTCCTCCGGGCGCAACATGCCGACCTTCGGCACCTGGGAGCGGGAGGTGCTCGACCACACCTTCCAGCACGTCGAGTTCATCTCGCTGCACACCTATCTCAACGATTATGCCGACGATCCGACCGCGCTTCTGGCGAGCCCGGACCTGATGGATGGATTCATCGAGGAGGTGGTCGCCATCGCGGACGAGATCGCCGCGAAGAAGAACTCCGACAAGCGCATCATGCTGAGCTTCGACGAGTGGAACGTCTGGTATCGCACCCGGCGCGGCGGCACCCGCACGCAGCCCGGCTGGCCGATCGCCCCGCCGATCCTCGAGGAGGTGTATTCGATGCAGGATGCGCTCGCCTTCGGCGGTGCCTGCATCTCGCTCCTGAATCACGCGGACCGGGTGAAGTGCGCGTGCCTCGCGCAGCTCGTCAACGCCATCGCGCCGATCCTGACCGAGACCGGCGGCCCGGCCTGGCGGCAGACGATCTTCTTCCCCTTCGCCGACTTCAGCAATCTCGGCCGCGGCACGGTCCTCGCCTGCGAGGTCGATTCGCCGACCTACGCGACGACCTATCACGATCCGCGCGGCAAGACGGAGATCGATTTCCCGATGCCGGCGGTGCCGTACCTGAAGGCGGCTGCCGTCGACAACGAGGACGGCAAGACCCTGACGCTGTTCCTCTTGAACCGCAGCCTCGACGAGGAGATGCCGATCGAGGTGACGGCCGCCGGCTTCTCGAACCTCGCCGTCGACGAGGCGACGACGCTGTCGCATGCCGATCTCGACGCGATCAACACCAAGGACGCGCCCGACGAGGTGTCGCCGACACCGCTCTCGGGTGTCGAGGCGAGCGGCAGCACGGTGCGCGCCCGGCTGCCGCCGGCTTCGTGGAACGTCGTGCGCCTGCGGAAATCCTGAACGCGGCGAGGCGCCCTGCGGGGCGCCTCCGCAAGGGGGCACGGTGGGCGCTTCGAGTGGTCGGCGATTTCTCCGCGCCTCGTCGTCCTCCGCGAAAGCGGAGACCCGTCTTTCGGACCTTGCCGGCTGCTGCACAATAAAGGCTGGGGTTCTCCGCCTTCGCGGAGGACGAACGGAGAGATCTGGCGGGCTGCAAATGCTCCGCGCCGCGAAAAAATCTCAGCTCGAAAAAAGCCAGACGATCAGCACGAAGACGATCTCCATGACGGGGATCGCCACGTAGAGGGCGAGAAAGCCGGCAATCCACATCCCGATCTTGACCAGCCAGGAAGGATGCGGTGGCGCGCTCAACGCGAAGAGACCACTCGCGACACCGGCACCCAGTGCGACGATGCCGATGATCGGAGAGCGTGCCATTGGAATCATCAGATCGTCGAAGATGAGAAAGGCCGCGCTCACGAGGAACAGTTGGGCTGCAAGCCCGAACAGAAAAGCGCGTTTCACGCGGCCCTCCGGAGTCGGTTATCGGCATCAGGCGACGGCTTCACCGCTGTCGGAGCGCTCTTCTACGCTGTCGGCGATCGTACGAGCGCGTGGACGACATTGGCCGCATGCCAGAGGCGGACATAGGGGCGGGCCGACGAGCTGCCGCTGAAGCGGCGATGTCTGGTTCGCGGTGGACGCGAATTCAGCCGAACAAAGGCATGCGGGCTTCGACAGGGGCGACATTTGAGAGACTGCGCCGTCCGGCGCCCAAGCTTCGAGAGGCGCACCTGGTTCTCATACGGTGGTTTGGCCGCCATGGTGCGGGCGCACGGGCGATCCTATATCCGCCGGAGCCGACCGCAAGCACCCGGACCAGCCCATGACGTCCATCGCTGTCCGTTCCGCATCCCGCGACGAGGAGAAGGCTGTTTCCGCCGTCATCGCCCTTGCCTTGGCGACCGATCCGATGGCGCGCTGGTCTTTGGGCGACGCGCAGACCTATCTCGCTGTGATCCCGGACCTGATCCGCGCATTCGGCGGGGCGGCCTTCGACAGCGACAGCGCCTATGTGAGCGATGGTTTCGGCGGCGCGGCGCTGTGGCCGCCGCCCGGGATCGAGGCCGACGTGGCGACGCTGGATCGCCTCGTCCGAACCAACGCCGATCCGGCGATCCTGTCCGACGTCGACGCGATATTCGATGCGATGGCACGTTACCATCCAAAGGTGCCGCATTGGTATCTGCCGCTGATCGGCGCCGACCCTGCCCGCCAGGGCCAGGGAATAGGAAGCGCGCTCATGCATCATGCGCTCGCACGCTGCGACCGCGATGGGGTCGCCGCCTATCTGGAGTCCTCGAACCCGCGGAACATCCCGCTCTATCAGCGACATGGGTTCGAAATTCTTGGAACCATCCAGTCCGGATCGTCGCCGGTCCTGATGCCGATGCTGCGCCCGCCGCGCCCTGCCGCAGCCTGATTACCTCCGGCTCTTGGAATTCGATCACCGGAGGCGAAACTCGCCCTCCTCCGCGACACCGCTCCGTGCCGTGAGTTTGCATCGGCGAGGTTCGCGCCTTATCGGACGGGGGAACCCGGCACCCGCCGGGAACGCCTTCGGGCCATTCGCCATAGCGGGCACGGCTCGCCGTCCATCCGTCAGCTGCCGCAAAGGCCCGCGATCTCCAGCCGAGAAGGCCGACTGCCGCATGGGGACCGATACGCTTCGGCGCACCCGTCTAATCCGGACCGCGCTCGATCGGAGCGCACCGGCCGGCGTTCCGACCGCTCGACGCTCGCCTCGACACCGCAGGCCCTTCCCGTGATCCATCGCGCAGGGGCCTGGCTCTTCCGGCAGCCCTATCTGCTCCTGACGCTGACCGCGCTGATATGGAGCGGCAATGCCGTCGCCAGCCGTCTGGCGGTGGGTCAGATCTCGCCCATGGCGCTCACCTGTCTGCGCTGGGTCGTCGTCTGCTCGGTGCTCCTGGTGTTCGCGCGCCGGCAGGTGGTCGCCGACTGGCCCCTGCTGGCCCCCCGCTGGCGCTCCATCCTGTGGATGGGCACGCTCGGCTTCACCGCCTTCAACGCCCTGTTCTACGCCGCCGGCCATCATACGAGCGGCGTCAACATCTCGATCATCCAGGGCGCGATCCCGATCGCGGTGCTGGTCGGCGCCTACCTCGTCTACCGCACGCCGGTGGGGATCGCGCAGGGGATCGGCTTCCTGCTCACCTTCGTCGGCGTCGGTGCGGTCGCGCTGCGCGGCGATTTCGCGACGCTGGAAACGCTGTCCTTCAACATCGGCGACGTCTGGATGCTGATCGCCTGCGTGTTCTACGCCGCCTACACGCTCGGGCTGCGCAATCGCCCGAAAACCTCGGGCTTCGCCTTCTTCGCCATGCTGGCGACGGTGGCCATGCTGACCTCGCTGCCGCTCCTCGCCTGGGAGATTCTCGCCAGCACGGTGCAGTGGCCGACCTGGCTCGGGCTCGCGATCCTGCTCTTCGTCGCGCTCGGGCCGTCGCTGCTGGCGCAGCTCTTCTTCATGCGCGGCGTCGACCTCATCGGTCCGGGGCGGGCCGGGCTGTTCGCCAATCTCGTGCCGGTGTTCGGGCCGGCGCTGTCCGTGCTGATCCTCGGCGAATCCTTCGAGGCCTACCATTTCTGGGGCCTGGTTCTCGTGCTCGCCGGCATCTGGCTGGCCGAGCGGCGCTGGGGCCTTCCGGCGGCCGTGAGGCCGCGGCCCGAACGGTGAGCCTCGGGTCTATCCGGACAACCCGGCAGCCGCGCTCGCCGTTGCCGAGCCCGCGCGCTCGAGCGCCTCGAACCGCGCCGCGAGCTCGATCCTCCGGCCGCTCGCCGCAGCTTCCGCGATCGCCTCGGCGACGATCTGGTTCTTCGTCGCCTCCACCGCCGAGACCACGGGCGGCTCCTCGCCGCGCACCACGCGCAGGAAATGCGCCGCCTGCAGAAGATAGGCATCGCCGGGCGCGACGGCGCACTCCGTCTCCGACATCGGCTCGCGCCAGCCCTTCGCCGCGCCGTAGGACCACAGGCGCAGCTTCGGCAGCGCCAGCGAGCCATCCGTGCCGCCGATCAGATAGGCGTCCTTGCCGTAGACCGGATAGAGGTCGTCCTCGGCGGCGTTGATGTCCCACGAATAGGGCGAGGTGACGCTGTCCGACAGCAGCGCCGTGACGAGCGCGCCATTGGCGAGCGTCATGGTGATCGCCGCGGTGTCCTCGACGGGATGGCCGCGTGCCGCGCTGGAATAGGTCGCCTGCACGGAAGCGATCTCGCCGCACAGGAAGCGCAGCGTGTCGATGTCGTGGATGAAGTTGATCAGGACCGGCCCGCCGCCCGCCGTCCGCCGCCATTCCGGCAGGAAGTAGTCGTCCGGCTTCAGGAAAGCGAGCCGCAGGCTGACCGCGACGAGGCGGCCGAGGGCGCCGGCCCCGAGCAGCCGCCGAGCCTCGACGACATGCGGATTGTGCCGGCGATAATGGCCGACGAGCACCGGCACATCGGCCCGATTCGCCGCAACGGCGAGCTCGGTCGCCGCCGCCACCGTGTCGGCGAGCGGCTTCTCCATCAGCATCGGCAATCTCCTGGCGATGCAGTCGAGGCCGATCGGCAGGTGGGTGGCGTTCGGCGTCGCGACCACGACGCCGTCGAGCGGCCGGTCGAGCAGCTCGCGATAGTCCGCGACCCAGGCGAAGCCTTGCGCCTCGCACCAGGCCCGCGCGGCCTCGCTCGGATCGGCGACGCCGGCGACGATGCAATCCGGCTGCTGCCGCAGCCAGTCGGCATGCTTCCTGCCGATGAAGCCGGCGCCGAAGACGGCGATGCGCAGCGGGGCCATCACGCGGGTCCCGGGCCGGATCGCGCGAGGAGGGCGCGGGTGGCGGCGAGAAGCGCTGCGGCGCGCTCGGCCGCTGGCTCCGTCAGCGCGCGCTCGCGCATCGGCACCTCGACGCCGATCGGCATGTCGGCCGGAAGGGCGGCGAGCATGCCGGGAAGATCGAGGCCGCCCTCGCCCGGCGGCAGCCGGGCGGTACGCGCCTGGTGCATCATCGCCGCCATGTCGACGGGGCGCTCGCGCGGTGCGTCGCAGAGGTGGAGATAGGCGAGGCGGGACGGAGCGATGCCGGCGAGGTCGGCGGCCCCCTCCCCCGCCCGGTCGAGATGAATGGCGTCCACCAGGATGCGGCCGTTCGGATGGTCCACCGCCTCGACCAGCGCACGGGCCTCGGCGAGCGAGCGGACGCTTGTCCAGGGCATGAACTCCAGCGCCGCGACGAGGCCATAGCCGGCGGCGAGCCCGCTGAGCGCGGCGAAGGAATCGGCGAGCGCGACCGGGTCGGGGTCCTCGCCCGAGACGAGGACGAAGCGCGCGCCGAGATGCGCGCCGGTCTCGAGCAGCGGCTCGAGATCGGCGACCTTCTGCCCGGGCAGGAGCCGCACGATTTCCACCTCGAGCACCCCGAGGCCGGTGTCGCCGAGGCGGCGCAAGACCTCGCGCCGCATCGGCGTGTCGCCGATCACCGGCGGCTGCGGCTGGTCCGGCGAGGGGGGCCGCAGGCGCAGGCCGACATGGGAGAAACCGGCCGCCGCCGCCGCGGTGACGACCTCGGGCGGCGACAGCTCGAGCACGCTGAGATGGGCGAGCGAGATGATGCGCCCGGACGGGCTCTCCGCCGACACCTCAATAATCCGCCCGGCCGCCCGACACGTCGAACACCATGCCGGTGGTGGCGCTGCAGGCCGGGCTCGCGGCCCAGCCGATGGTAGCGGCGATCTCCTCGACGGTGACGAAGCGGCCCATCGGGATCTTCGCTTTCGCGGCGGCGATGTGCGCCGGCGTCATCTCGTCGAGGATCGCGGTTTCGGCCATCGCCGGCGCCACCGCGTTGACGGTGACGCCCTGCGTGACGAGCTCGCGCGCGAGCGATTTCGTGAAGCCGATGACGCCCGCCTTGGCGGCGCAGTAGGCGGCGACGCCGGGCGTTCCCTCTTTGCCGGCGATCGAGGAGACGTTGACGATGCGTCCGTAGCCCCGCGCCGTCATGTGCGGCACGACGAAACGGCAGCAGTGGAAGATGCTCGTCAGGTCGATGGCGAGCACCCGGTCCCAGGCCTCGGGCGGATATTCGGCGACCGGCGCCACCGGCCCGGAGATGCCGGCATTGTTGACGAGGATGTCGATGCGCCCGAACCGCGCCGCGACGTCGGCGACCGCCCGTTCGATGGCGTCCGGCCGCGTCACGTCGACGCCCGCGAGGATCGCCGGCGAAAACGCGGCCGTGCCCTCATCGAAGCCCGTGGGATCGACGTCCCACACGACGACGGCGCAGCCGCGGCCTGCGAGATGCCGACAGGTGGCGAGACCGATGCCGCGGGCGCCGCCGGTCACGATCGCCGACTGGCCGGCGAGATCCTGCATGGGGGTCTCCTTTCGGGCGAATTTGATGCGGTCGAAGCGCTTCCTTCCTCCCCCTGAAAGGGGGAGGTCGAGACGGCAAAGCCGTCCGGGTGGGGGTCTCATGCGCCGAGGAGGACCCCTCTCGGCTCGCTTCCGGTCTCCCCCTTTCAGGGGGAGAAAAGAACATCCACCTGACGGCCGGGAGCCGCGCGGCTGCCGGCGCCGTGGATGATCAGCGGGTCGCCTTGGCGAGGGCGTCCTTATAACCCTTCTCGATCTCGGCGAGGGCGGCTTCCGGCGTTCCGTCGCGCAGGATCATGCGCTGCGTCGCCTCGCCGATCACCTGATGGAACGCGGTGAGCGCGATCGAGTAAGAGAGGAACTGGCCGCGGTCGCCGATCAGCTGCGCCCATTCCTTTTGACGCTGGCCTTCGGGCGACTTGAAGAGCGGCGAGGTCTCGTAGACCGTGCCGCGCGCCACCACCTCGCCGCCCTCGGCGGAGATCGCCTGGGCCTCGGCGCTGCCCATGAACTTGGTGAACTTCCAGGCCGCTTCCGGATGCTGGGTGTTGGCGTTGACGGCCACCATGTAGCCGTAGACCGCCATCTTGCCGTCGGGCTTGAAGGCCGGCGGCGGCGCCCAGGCGAGGTCGTCACCGGCGCCGCCGGTCTGGATCGCGCGGTAGCGGAACAGGCCGAAGGTCGCCATGGCGACGTTGCCGGCGCGCAGGCCGTCATGGATCTCGTTGTAGCCGAACTGCACGCTCGCCATCGGCGTCGCCTTGCACTTGCCGTAGAGGTCCTTGATCGTCTGCAGCGTCTTCAGGAGCGCGGCCCGGTCGATGGCGAGCTCCTTGCCGTCCGGGGCGAAATACTTGCCGGTATCCTCGGTCGGCATCGAGCTGAAGTGGTTCTCCGCCAGCGGCTGGGCGCCGCCGAGGCCGCCGCTGGTGCCGAGCGGCACCGGATAGCCGACGACATTGCCGAGCGCGGTGAGCTTGCCGCCGGCCTCGCACACCTCGTCGAACGTCTTCGGCGGCTGCACGCCCGCCTTCTCGAGCAGGCTCTTGCGGTAGATGAGGATCGGGATGCGGAAATCCTGCTGCATGCCGTAGAGCTTGCCGTCGATGCGGGCGGCATCCAGCGGCAGCAGCGAATCGCCGAGGTCGACCTTGTCGCGGGCGATGAGGTCGTCGAGCGCCAGCACCGAGCCGGTAGCCACGAATTCGGGCGCGCTGAAATTGTTGACGCGGAACACGTCCGGCGTGCTGGTCTTGCTGCGCAGCGCGCGCAGGCTCGCCTGCTGGGTGGAGTCCACCTGCACGCGCACCTTGACGTCGGGATTGGCCTTCTCGAAGGCCTCGATCATGCGCGTCTGGGCGGCAGCGCGCGGATCGTTCTTGTTGCTCGGATCGAGGAACGTCGCGTAGACGATCTCCACGGGGCTCGATTGTGCAAGTAGTGGCGTCGTAGAAATGCCCACAACCACAGTCACCGCAATAGCTGCGACACCGCATGCGAGCTTACTAAGCCTGTCCATTCGTGTCTCCTCCAGGTTAAATTATCTGTCGACCACTGAAGCGTGGCCGTTCAGCCTTTCACGGCACCAGCGGTGAGGCCGGCGACGAACCATTTCTGGACGACGGCGAACATGATCATGATGGGGAGCGAGGCCATCATGGCGAAGGCCATCATGTAGGACCAGGAGATGCCGACCGCATCGAACACCTGGTTGACGAGCGCCACCTGCAGCGTCCGCTTGGCGATGTCGGGCGCGAACACCGCGACCGTGATGTAGTCGTTCCAGATCGTCACGGTGCCGATGACGGCGACGGCGGCGATGCCGGGCTTGATCAGCGGCAGGATCAGCCGCTGCAGAACCTGGCGCCGGCTGGCGCCGTCGATCGAGGCGGATTCGTCGATCTCGATCGGCACCGCGTCGATGAAGTTCTGCAGGAACCAGACCGTCTGCGGAGCGATGCGCGCCGCGAGCAGGAGGACGATCACCGCCTGGTTGTTGAGCAGGCCGAGCGCGTCGAGCACGTAATAGGTCGGCACCAGCACCGCGACGCCCGGAACCATCGAGGTCCCGAGGATGATCATCATCACCGTCCCCTTGCCGGCGAAGTGGAAGCGCGAGGCGGCATAGCCGGCCGGGATGCCGACGATCAGCGCCACGATCACGGCCCCGACCGCGTAGAGCGTCGAGTTCCACAGCTCGACGAGGAAGGTCGGATAGCTGAAGACGACGCTCGCGTAGTTCTCGAAGGTGAGCGGCGAGGGAATGATGGAGGGCGGCAGCCGCACCGCCATCACCTCGGTCTTCAGCGAGGTGGCGACGCCCCAGACGATCGGCCCCAGCACGACGAGGACGATGAGGACGGCGAGGAGCCGCGCGAGGCCGCCGGCGAGCGGGCGGTTGCCTACGGAGGACAGCATAGCTCCGCCCTCCCTCAGCCGCTCACGCGGCCGGTGAGGCGCGCATAGATGATGCCGAGCATGATGTTGATCAGCAGCACGACGATCGACATGACCGCGGTCGGGCCGATGTCGACGGTCTGGATGGTGCCGCGGAAAACCTCGAGGCTGAGCGTCGTCGTCGCGCCGAGCGGGCCGCCGCCGGTCAGCACGATCATCAGCGTGACGAGGGTGAGATAGATGATCGCGAGGTTGAGGCCGGCGCTGCCGAGCGTCGGCACGATGTGCGGCAGCGTCACGTAGCGGAACTTGTGCAGCACGCCGCCGCCATCGACGTCGATCGCCTCGTAGAGCTCGCGCGGGATCGACTGGATGGCCGCGCTGACGAGGACCATGACGTAGGGGAAGGACCACCAGCTGGCGACGAGGATCGTCAGCCAGAGCGCCAGATCCGGATCGCCGAGCATCAGCCCGGGCGAGAGGCCGGCCTCGTTCAGGAAATAGGTCACCGGCCCGAAGGAGGGGTTGAGCATCCACAGCCAGATGCTGCCGACGACCGCCATGGACAGCGTCCACGGGAACAGCGTCAGCACGCGCAGCGACGCGCCGAGGCGGCCGATATTGTCGAAGACGATGGCGGCGAGGACGCCGAGGACCAGCGACAGGCCGAGAGAGCCGGCGAGGAACGTGATCGAGACGCGGGTGATGTCCCAAAAGTTCGGCGAGGTCAGTACCTCGACGTAGTTGGCGAGGCCGACGAAACCCTGCAGCTCGAAATAGCTGGTGCGCTGGAAGCTCATCCAGAAGACGAAGGCCGTCGGGTAAAGCGTGACGAGAGCGAGCAGAACGAGGATCGGGGCGAACCACAGCAACGGTATCGGCTGCGCCGAGGGGCGCCGCGCGGCCCGCGTCGAAAGGCCCTGCTTGCTCCCGGTCGTCGCGACTGCGGACATGCGCCTTCTCATTGGCCACGGCCACGCAGCGACGCGGCTCAGGGGGCACCGGGCAGCACGCGGCCGGCTCCGGCACGGCGCCCTTGTTAGTGGAACGCTATTCCACTAAGTCGCCGGGGTCAATACGGCCGCCTGCTGCGAAGGCGCCAGCATGCGCGAGGGCCAGAGCTCGGAGAGGACCCGGGTCGTATCCAGCAGCCGGGCCGCGATGCGGCCCAGCGACGGCTCGCTGAAGCGGTGCACGGGTCCGGCGACGCTGGCCGTGCCGACCGCGACGCCGTTCTGGAAGATCGGCGCGGCGACGGCGGCGACGCCGGCCTCGGCCTCCTCCAACGAGATCGCCCAGCCCCGCTCGCGCGTCTCGTCGAGCGCGGCGGAAAAGGTCTCGCGGGTGCGGATGGCCCGCGGCCCGCCGATGTCGGATCGCCCGAGCCCGCTCTCGACCGCCCAGCGCAGCGCCTCCTCGCGCGGCAGCGTGGCGAGCCAGGCCTTGCCGTTGGCGGTGATGTGCAGCGGCACCCGCGCCACCAGCTCCGGCTGGTAGACGAGGCCGGCGCGGGCGCCTTGCGCATGCGCGATCCAGGTCAGCCCGTCCGGACCGACGATGGCGAGGCGCCCGAGGCTCTCGGTCGCCGCGGCGAGGTCGTCGAGCACCGGCTGGCAGATGTCCGGGATCCTGGTGCCGACCAGGAGACGCTGACCGACGATCGCCAGCCGCAAGGACAGCCGGTAGAAGCCGGTCTGCGGATCCTGCTCCGCCCAGCCGAGCTCGCAGAGGTTGGTGAGCAGGCGGTGGGTGGCGCTTTTCGGCATGTCCAGCCGGCTCGCGATCTCGCCCAGCGGCAGCGTTTCCGCATGCTCGCTGAGCATCAGGATCAGCTCGAAGCACCGTTCGAGAAGCGATTTGACAACCCGCATGCGCTCAAACTATCAAACGGAACGTCATTCCACTAACATCGCGCTGGGTTCCCGTCAAACCCCTGCGCGAGAAGCGTCTCCATGCCCGATCCGCAGCCGCCGTCGCCACTGACCGGACGGACCGCCCTCGTCACCGGCGCCGCGCGGGGGCTCGGACGCAGCATGGCCGCCGCGCTCGCCGCCGCCGGCGCCCTCGTCGTCGTCAACGATATCGCCCCAGCGCCGGCGGAGGCCGCGGCGACGGCGATCCGCGCCAACGGAGGCCAGGCTCTGGCGGCTGCCTTCGACGTCGCCGATTCCGGAGCAGTCCACGGGAGCATCGCGGCGCTCACGGAAAAGCTCGGCGGCATCGACATCCTCGTCAACAATGCCGGCATCGGCGATTTCGTGTCCTTCGAGGAGATCACCGCCGACAAGTGGCGGCGCATGCTCGACGTCCACCTCACGGGCGCCTTCAACTGCTCGCACGCCGTCTTCCCGCACATGCGGGCGCGCGGCAGCGGCAAGATCCTCAACATCAGCTCGGTGGCGGCCAAGCGCGGCGACTTCATCGGCAACGCCCACTACACGGCGGCGAAGGCGGGCATCATCGGCCTGACGAAGTCGCTGGCGATGCATGCCGCCCCCTTCGGCATCAATGTCAACGCGCTCGCTCCCGGCCTCGTCGCCACCGAGCTTTCGGATGCCATGAGCGAGAACATGCGGGCGACGACCATCGCGCGCATCCCGATCGGCCGGCTCGGACGGCCGGAAGAAGTCGCCGCGGTGGCGCTGTTCCTCGTCTCGGACGCGGCGAGCTACATCGTCGGCGAGACGATCAGCGTCAATGGCGGCTCGTATCTCGACTGAGCGCGGCCCGGAGATCCCTATGCGCCTCGCCCTGTTCGACGTCAGCCACTGGCACGTGCCGCTCTACCTGCCGGCGCTCGAGGTGCCGGGCGTCGAGGTCGTCGGCCTCTGCGATGCCGAGAATTTCGCCGGCACGCGGCTCGCCGAGCGCCTCGGCTGCCCGCTGCTGCCTCGGGACGAGCTGATGGCGAAGGAGTTCGACTTCGCGCTCGTCTTCAGCCGCCATGCCGAAATGGCGGGCGTCGCGCAGGCGCTGATCGATCGCAGAACGCCGTTCCTGATCGAGAAACCCTGCGGGCTGACGAGCGCCGCGGTGCGCGGCCTCGAGCGGGCGGCGCGGGCGGCCGGCGTCTTCGTGACGGTGCCGTTGATCCTGCGCGTCAGCGAGCTGATGGCCCGGCTGACGCAGGACGGAACGCTGAGCCCGGATGGCTACCGGCACCTGTCGTTCCGCTTCGTCGTCGGGCCGATCGCCCGCTACGAGAACAGCGGCTGCGCCTGGATGCTGCGCGCCGATCAGGCCGGCGGCGGCTCGGCGATCAATGTCGGCGTGCACTTCTACGACCTCGTCGCCGCGCTGACGCAGAGCCCGGTCGTCTCGGTGAGCGGGGCGACGCGAAGCTTCCGCGACGACGTCGAGGTGGAGGAGCTGGCAGCCTTCCTGATGACCACGGCGTCCGGCCAGGTCGCCGCCGTGACCACCGGCTACCTCTATCCCAACACCCCGGACGACCAGCGCGAGTTCAGCTTCTCAGTCGCCCACGCGGACGCCTATCTGCAGGGCGCCACGGGACAGCTCGGCGTCAAGCTGCCGGGTAAAGCCGCGCTCTCGACACGCCATGTCGACTACGAGACCGACCGCTTCTACCCGCCCTTCCTCGCCGACGCGCTGGCGCGCGTGCGGGCGGGCTCCCCTCCCCTCGTCGGGCTGCCTGAGGCGGCCCGCGCGGTGGCCGTGGTCGAGGCGGGATACCGTTCGGCGCGGAACGGCGGCAGCGCCGAGCCGGTCGAGGCTTCGGCATGAGCGCGGGGGTGGAGCAGGCGGCGGAGAATCTCGTCGCACGCCGGAACGGCCGCGAGGCCGGGCCGCTGCCTCCCCTGTCGGAGGACGAGGCCTATCGTGTGCAGGCGCGGGTCCTCGAGCTTCTCGGCGAGACGGTGGCCGGCTGGAAGGTGGCGGTGGTCGCCGGCCGGCCGGTCGCGGCGCCGGTGCCGGCAGGGGCGCTGCTGCCCTCGGGCAGCTCCCGCGAGCAGCGTCCGGGCGAAGCCTTCAAGGTGGAGACCGAGCTCGGATTCCGTCTCGGCCGCGACCTGCCGCGGGATGGCGGACCCTACAGCCGCGACGACATCCTCGGCGCCATCGAGAGCGTGCACGCCTGCTTCGAGATCGTCCGCCCGCGCGTGCCGGAGCCGCCGGCGACCCCGTTCCACGCCTTCCTCGCCGACAATCTCGGCTGCGCGTACCTCGTGGCCGGCGAAGACATGGCGCCGACGACGCTGCCCGCCGAGGGCGCGCTGCGCGTCGATGGCGTCCGCGTCGCTGCCGGACCGCATCCGCATGGCGATCCGCTCGCCGGGCTCCTCGCCTGGGCGAACGCGCAATGCGACGCGGTCGGCGGCCTGCGGCGCGGCCAGGTGATCATTACCGGCACATATACGGGGGCGCTGCCGATCCATGCGCCCGGGCGTCTCGAGGGCTGCTTCGACGGCTTGCCGCCGGTGACCTTTTCATTGATCTGAGGCGCCGAAGAGCGCGCGCGAGGAGCAGAACCCATGTCGCTGGCAGGCGGTGGCGTCGTCGCCATCTGGAACGACATCACGGACGAGGGCCGTGCCAATTTCTACGAATGGCACAATCGCGAGCACATTCCCGAGCGGGTCGGCATCGACGGCTTCCTGCGCGGGCGGCGCTATATCGCGCTCGCCGGCGAGCCCGAATATTTCACCCTCTACGAGGTGCGCGACCGCGGAGTGCTCGGCAGCGAAAGCTATCTCGCCCGGCTCAACGCCCCGACCTCGTGGACGACCGAATCGGTGCGCCACTTCCGCAACGTCTCGCGCTCGCTCTGCGCGACCGATTTCTCGCGCGGCGCCGGCTCGGGCGGCTATCTCGGCACGCTGCGCTTCGACACCGATCCGGCTACCGACGAGGCCCTGCTCGATCTCTTGACGGGAGAGCTCGAAAAGCTGCTCGAGAGCCCCGCCATGGTCGCCGCGCACATCTGCCGCGCCGACGTCGCCGTCAGCACGGCCAAGACCGCCGAGCAGAAGGGCCGGCCGGACAATGTCGTGCCGCGCTGGGTGGTGATGATCGAGGGATCGCGCCCGGAGCCGGTGACGGCGGCGCTGGACGGCCCACTCGGCGCCGCCGCCCTGCAGGCGTTTGCGCCGATCGGCGCCGCGCGCGGCACCTATGTGCTGGAGTTCGACCTCGTCGCCCCGGCGCTCGGGCCGGGCGCCAGAGCTACCCCTCGCTGAGCGCGACGCCGGGCGGCGCGGCCGTTCCCTTCGTCGCGACGATCTCTCGGCCGCTCAATCGGGCCATCGGCGGACCGCGGCGGCGCGGCGCTCGTCGCGCTCGGCGAGCGAGGCGGTGATGATCTCGTTCGACTTCAGCGCCGCATCGAGCTCCTCCCCCAGCCGGGCGGCGACGACGAACTCCTCCCCCTCGTGCAGATTGCACGGGTCCATCTGGAAGAAGCCGTGCTCGACCTCGTGGTCGCGGACGATCACCGGCGGGTCGCCGCCCGCCAGGCGATCGGCGAGCGCCGCGGCGGTGATGTGCGCCGCCTCCGGCTCGACGTCGACGCGCAGCCGGTCGAGCGGATTGTGGGTCGGATCGGGGATGATGCGGGCCTTGATCCCCGGCCGCCCGGCGAGCGCGGCGACCCAGGCGTCGAGCGCGGCCTGCTCGCGCCGGCGCACGCCGGCGGGGTCGCGCCTGCCCCAGGCCTCGAGCGCCAGCATGGTGCCGTAGACGCTCTCCTTGCCGACCTTCATCCCGCGGCCGATGCCGCAGTTCTGCGCATAGGTGGCGCGGACGAGATCCTTGCGTCCCGCCACGATGCCGGCGGTCGGCCCGGAGAGGAACTTGTGGGCCGAGTAGATGGCGATGTCGGCGCCGCGGGCGAGGAAGCCGGTGAGGTCGTATTCCGACGCCGCGTCGACGATCACCGGGACGCCGCGCGCATGCGCGACCTCGGCGAAGGTCTCGAGCGGAATCTGCCCGTAGTCGACGACGTGGTGCGAGACGACGTAGACTGCGGCCGCGGTGCGCTCGGTGATGGCCGCCTCCATCTGGTAGCGGTGCGCGTTCGTCGCCTGGCCGATCACCACCGGCCGCGCGCCGGACAGGCGGATGGCCTGCTCGAGCGGTGCGCCGTAGCTGCACAGATGCCCCATCTGCACGACGGCCTCGTTCTTCATGCCGGTCGTGTCGGGTAGGCGCTCGATCAGCGCGAGGTCGGGACCGGTCATCGCCCCGGCGACCGCGAGCGTGATGCCGGACGAGCAGGATGCGGTGACGCAGCCGGCCTCGGCGCCGCAGGCTTTTGCGATCACCGCGCTCGCCCTGCGATGCAGCTGGTCGATCTCGACGAACTCCGGCAGGATCGCGGCCATGCCCGCGGCGACCTCGTCGAGCACGATCGAGGCGCCGAGACTCGTCATGGTGCCGGACACGTTGATCACCGGCCGCAGCCCGATATCGAGCCGAACGTCACGCGACATAGGTCTCTCCCCGCCGACCGAGCCGGCTGTTCCGTTCCAGTGAAACATGTTGCATAAGCAGGCCCCGCCGCCGGACGCCGGCGGGCCGAGGGTGATGGCGATGCTGCAGACGCCGCGAGACGATGCCCCGCGGGCCGCCGGGACCAAGCGCCGACCGCGCACGAGCGGCATCGAGCGCACCGTGCAGGTCCTCGACGCGCTGCGCGACCGCGGCGAGCCGATGACCGGCTACGAGCTCGCCAAGGCAATCAACGCGCCGATCTCGACCGTCTACGCGCTGATCGAGGAGCTCGCGGTCCGCGACCTGCTGATCCGCGACAATGGCAGCGTCTGGCTCGGGCCGCGGCTGCACCATTACGGGCTCGCCTATGCCCGCACCCTCGATCTGCAGACGGTGGCGACGCACGAGATGCAGGCGCTCTCGCGCAAGGTGAAGGAGTGCGTGCAGCTCTGCGGCCGCGACGGCGACATGATGGTGGTGCTCGGCATGGTCGAGGGTCCCGGCCATTTCAAGGTGACCTCGCGGGTCGGCACCCGCGTGCCGCTCAACTGGACCGCCTCGGGACGCCTCCTCGTCGGCCATCTCGAGGAGGCGGCGCGCGCGGCATTCTTCCGCGACAGCGCGCAGCCCTCGCCGACCGGCCGCGCCGTCACCGACCCGGACGCTCTCGCCAGGGCCGCCGGCGAGGCGTTCGCCGAGCGCATCGCCGTGCAGATCGGCGAGTCGGATTTCTCGGTCGCCTGCATCGCCGCGCCGATCCGCGATCGCGAGGGCGCCTGCGCGGCGACGATCAGCGTCGTGCTGCCGGAGTTCCGCGCCCAGAAGGAGCCCGAGCGCTACGCGGCGGCGGTCAAGGCCGCGGCCGGGCGCATCGAGCACCGGCTCGGCTGGGACCACGCGGAGTAAACCCGGCTCGGAGACCGCCGCGTCCGTCACGCGCGCAGCTCCACGATTACCTCGATCTCCACCGTGATGTTGCCCGGCAAGGAATCCATGCCGACGGCGGAGCGCGCATGCTGTCCGTCGGCGCCGAACACCTCGACGAACAGGTCCGAGCAGCCGTTGATCACCCTCGGATGCTCGGCGAAGTCCGGCGTGCCGTTGACCATGCCGAGCAGCTTGACGATCCGCTTGACCCGGCGAAGATCCCCGGTGGCGGCATGCAGCACCGACAGGAGATTGAGGCCGGTCAGCCGCGCATGCGCGTAGGCGTCCTCGATGCCGACGTCGCGCCCGACCTTGCCGGTGTGCAGATAGCCGCTCGCTTCGCGCGGGCCCTGGCCGGACAGGAAGACGAGGTTGCCCACTGGCACGTGCGCCACATAGGTGCCGATCGGCTGCGGCACGGCCATGAGCTCGAGCCCGAGGGCGCTGAGACGGTCGTAGGGGCTCATCGGCATGTGCTCCGGTCGAAGCGCGCGGTGAACGGTGCAGCATCGGCGCAGCGACCGTGCGGGCTCGGCACCGAGCGCCGCTCGCGGGCCTCGCGGCGCATTGGACGACATGATCGGCGCAGCGGCCGCCATGGGGCTGCGGCCACGTCGCCCGCGGGCGCTCTTCGGAGGAGATGTACTCTCTGCTCCATTATTCTGGAACATATTTCCGTTTTACAAAAGCATAGGAGCGGCGTTACGACTGTCAATAGCGAGCGCAGACCGTAGTGGCAGGCGTCTCGACAGGTGGAGTGCGATGCGATGTGCGCCCGTCCACGCATGGCTCATTGCAGACTCGCGCAGCGCAGCAGCGCGCGGGAGCGCTCCTTTCCCGGCAATCCACTCGGCGACCACCCCAAGAGCCACTCAGCGCTTGCCCCACAGGCGCATTGTTTGCCCAGAGACAGGGAGATCGCGGGCGAGATCGATGAAGAGTAGCGAAGAGTGCTGATCGACGAGACCCGGGCCTCGGCGAGGCTCGGGTCCCAAGTACGACTTGCGCAGGACCACACACGACTTGATGGAGGATGACGTGGACAAGCAGTCAGCGCGCAGAGACTTCCTGAAGTTCGGGACGACCGGTCTCGTCGTGGCCGGCGCCGCCGCCGCCGCCACCCTGACCGCCGAGAAGGCCGCTGCGCAGGCGGCGGGTACGAGCCTGCTGCGCACGGTCCTCGACCGCGGCAAGCTCCTCGTCGGCACCGGCAGCACCAATGCCCCCTGGCACTTCGAGAACGAGAAGGGCGAACTCGTCGGCATGGACATCACCATGGCCAAGATTCTGGCCAAGGGTCTGTTCGACGACGAGAAGAAGGTCGAGTTCGTGCGCCAGGATCCGGCGCAGCGCATTCCCAACATCGCCACCGGCAAGGTGGACATCGTCATCCAGTTCATGACGGTGACGCCGCAGCGCGCGCAGCTCGTCGCCTTCACGCGTCCCTATTACGTCGAGGGCATCGCCCTCCTCACCCGGCCGGACCAGGCGAACAAGACCTTCGACGCCCTGCTCGCCGGCGGCTCCGCCACCAAGGTGTCGATCCTGCAGAACGTCGATGCGGAGCGCTCCGTGCACACCGTGCTGCCGCAGGCGCAGGTGATGCAGATCGATACGCAGGCCAACGTCATCCAGGCGCTCGAATCCAAGCGCGTCGATGCCGCCGCCGTCGACCTCTCCACCGTCCGCTGGATGGTGGCACGTAATCCGACCCGCTACTTCGACAGCGGCAAGAAATGGTACAGCATGCTCTACGGCGCGGCGCTGCGGCAGGGCGATCCCGACTGGCTGAACTTCGTCAATACCACCTTCAGCGTGGCGATGTACGGCCACCAGAACGATCTCTACGACGCCGCCTTCAAGGAGTATTTCGGGCTCGACGCGCCGGGCCGCAGCCCCGGCTTCCCGAGCATCTGAGCGGCCGACGCGGCGCCGCCGGCCTGGGGC
>JAEZCD010000407.1 GCA_023430145.1 Pseudomonadota bacterium | reverse complement strand
CGGGAGCGCCGGCATAGGCGGGCGCGCTGCGGCGCTGGAACATGCGGATGATCCAGCGGGCGACGAAGAAGATGATCGCCACCTGCAGCAAGAGGCCGAGGATGGAGGCGAAGCTGCCGAGGCCGCTGAACAGGCCGCCGCCGAGCAAGAGGCCGAAGAGGCCGGCGCCGAGCAGGCCCATCATCAGGCCGCCGCCGAAGCCGCCGCCGAACATTCCGGGACGGCTGGCCGACGGCGCCGTCGTGCGGGCGGCCTGGCCCGGCACGCCGGGCTGCTGCATGGTGCGATCGATGCTGGCCGGCGGACGCGGCGCGGTCTGCGTCGGGGCCGGCGTCGAGAAGGTGCGGCTGCCGCGACTGCCGAAGCCGGAGCCACGGCCGATCCGCGCGTCGGCGATCTCGACGGCGATCATGGCCATCGGCGCCGCCAGCGCGAGCGCGGCGAGGATCGAGCGAAAGCGGAACAGGTGTCGCATCGTTGTTATCGGTTCCCTAGATCCCGTCGATCGGGATCGACTGACATATGGGAGCGATGCGGCCCTTGCATAGACCGGAAGATACGGAGCCGCCTCAATTGGCGAAGCGGAAATGCAGCACGTCGCCGTCGGCGACGAGATACTCCTTGCCCTCGAGCCGCAGCCGGCCGGCATCGCGCGCGCCGGCCTCGCCCTTCAGCCGGACATAGTCGTCGAAGGCGATCGTCTCGGCGCGGATGAAGCCTTTCTCGAAATCGGTGTGGATGACGCCGGCCGCCTGCGGCGCCCGCGTCCCCTTCTCGATCGTCCAGGCGCGCGTCTCCTTCGGCCCGGCGGTGAAATAGGTGACGAGGCCTAGAAGCTCGTAGCCGGCGCGGATCAGCCGGTCGAGCCCGGTCTCGGACAGGTTCATCGCCTCGAGGTACTCCGCCCGCTCCTCCGCCGGCAGCACGGCGATCTCGGCCTCGATGCGGGCCGAGATGACGACCGCCTTCGCCCCTTCCGCCTTCGCCCGCGCCTCGACCTGCGCCGAATAGGCGTTGCCGGTCGCGGCCGAGCCCTCGTCGACATTGGCGACGTAGAGCACCGGCTTGGCGGTGAGGAGGTTCAGCATGCGGAAGGCGCGCCGCTCCTCGTCCTTGATGGCGGCCAGCCGGGCGGGCTTGCCCTCGCGCAGGAGCGGCAGCACGCGGCCGATGAGGTCGAGCTGCTCCTTCGCTTCCTTGTCGCCGCCGCGGGCCCGTTTCTCGAGCGCCTGCGCGCGCTTCTCGAGGCTGTCGAGGTCGGCGATCATCAGCTCGGTCTCGACCGTCTCGGCGTCGGCGAGCGGGTCGATCCTGCCCTCGACATGGGTGACGTCGGAATCCTCGAAGCAGCGCAGCACATAGGCGATCGCGTCCACCTCGCGGATATGCGCGAGGAACTGGTTGCCCAGGCCCTCGCCCTGGCTCGCGCCGCGGACGAGGCCGGCGATGTCGACGAAGGTGAGGCGCGTCGGGATGATTTCCTTCGAGCCGGCGATGCCGGCGAGCGCCGACAGACGCGGATCGGGCACCGCGACCTCGCCGACATTCGGCTCGATGGTGCAGAACGGATAGTTCGCCGCCTGAGCGGCGGCCGTCTGGGTGAGCGCGTTGAAGAGGGTCGACTTGCCGACGTTCGGCAGGCCGACGATGCCGCAGGTGAAGCCCATGATGGTGTCGATCAGCTTTTCAGGACGGCGTCCGGGGCGGACGCGAAGGGGTTGATGATCCGCAAGTCACCGACGCGCTGCCTATCCGAAAGGTCTTCAGAGAGGAACATTTCGCAGCCAGCCAGCAGTGCGGACGCGAGAAGCGTAGAATCATAAAACGAAAAGCCATACCGGCGATGCACGATAAGGCCGTTGATTGCAGTCTCAGCGGAAGTCGCTGCGGAACACCACCGGCGCATCTCCTCCAACACCACGATCAAGTCGTCGGGTGTCACGTGTGCCATCTTCCGCAGCACTGTGTGCGTGAACTCGTTCATCACTTGCGGGCTTATGACGAGAAGGTCGTGCGCCGCGAGAGCCGCCAACCATTCACTTGACCTTGACTGCTTCTCCGGGGCTCTTCGATCCTGCGCGTAGAGCAGGACGTTCGTGTCGACGAAACAGCCTCTCGGCATACAGCTCCTCCCGGCTCGGCCGATCCTCTGTCACGCCGGGAAACCCTGGGCCGGCGAGAAACCGCTCGACGGAGGCACTCTGGTCCCCGTGCCGAGCACGTCCTTCAGCGAGTTGCTCGCCGATCCAACGCGATAGGCTCTTCCCGGCCTTCGCCGCTTCGACACGCGCCCAACGAGCCGTTTCCTCGTCGAGTGTGATGGTGACGTTCTTCATGGCTAAAGCTCGGTTCACACGGGAACACGAACATCGTGTTCCCGTGCCTTCCCGTCAACCCGCCCGCTGCTCGCCTGGCCGCTTGACGTCGACGAACCCCTTCGCCTGCATGACGAGGTGGACGCGGTTCTGGAAACTCGCGTCCTCGCCCTTGGCGAGAAGATCGGCATTGTCGGCGACGGCGTCGATCAGCGTCTCCACCCATTCGTGCTCGGATTTGGCGAAATCGCCGAGCACGTGCGGCTGAACGAACTCCTTGACGCCCGGATGGCCGATGCCGAGGCGCACCCGCTTGTAGTCGTTGCCGAGATGGGCGGTGAGCGAGCGCAGACCGTTGTGACCGGCGCTGCCGCCGCCGACCTTCACGCGCAGTTTTGCCGGCGGCAGGTCGAGCTCGTCGTGGAAGGCAACGATGTTCTCGAGCGGGATCTTCAGGAAGCGCGACGCCTCCCCGGCCGCACGCCCGGACTCGTTCATATAGGTGCGCGGCTTCATCAATAGCACGCGGACGCCGCCGATGTCGCCCTCGGCGACGTCGGCGTGGAAGCGCGAGCGCCACGGCTGGAACCGGTAGCGCTCGGCGATCCGCTCGACGGTGCGGAAGCCGATATTGTGCCGGTTGGCCGCGTAGCGCGGGCCGGGATTGCCGAGGCCGACGAAGAGCAGCATGTCGGCCCCGACAGGAGCGCCGGTCAGGACGCGGCGGGCGTCTCGGCCGCGGCGCCTTCGCCGGCGGCCGCCTCGCGCTCGCCGACGGTCGGCGGGGCGATGGTGGCGACCGTGAAGTCGCGGTCGGCGATCACCGGGCGCGCGCCCTCCGGTAGCGCGATGGCCGAGATGTGCAGCGAGTCGTTGATGTCGAGGCCGGCGAGGTTCGCATCCAGGAATTCCGGGATGCGGTCGGCGGGAACGTAGAGCTCGACCGTATGGCGGACGACGTTCAGCACGCCGCCGCGCTTGATGCCGGGCGACTGCTCGTGGTTGCGGAAGTGCACCGGGATGTCGATGGCGATCACTGCGCCCTCGGCGATGCGCAGGAAGTCGACATGGATGAGGAAGTCGCGCACCGGCTCGACCTGGAAGTCGCGCGGGATGACCCGCTCTGAGCTGCCGTCGACCTCGATGTCGAAGATCGTCGTCATGAAGCCGCCGCCGTGCAGCAGCCGCGTCATCTCGTTCTGGTCCAGCGCGATGCTGAGCGGCGGCTTCTTGTCGCCGTAGATCACAGCCGGAATCTTGTCGTCGCGGCGCAATGCCCGTGCGGCCCCCTTGCCGACACGATCGCGCGCCGAAGCCTTGAGCAGCTTGGTCGCCATTGTCGTCTCCTGAAAGAAAACGGCCGCGAATGCGCGGCCTCGGGCCGGCGCACCTCCAGGGGTGTCGGACGCCGACGGCGCTCCTCTAGCAGAGGGGTCGGTGCGAAGCAATTCCCGGGCCGTCTCCGGCGACGTCTCGAGACGTTGCCGGCCCCTCAGCCGGGGCGGCGGGCGAAGGCGAGGCCGACGCCGAGGCCGCACAGGAGCACGCCGGAGGCTTGTCGGAGCCTCGCGACGACGTTCGGCCGGGCGACGAAGCCGGCACGGACCGAGGCGGCGAACCAGGCGACGACGAGATCGACGGCGGTGTTGAGGACGACCGACAGGCAGCCGAGCAGGGCGAACTGCAGCGCCACCGATCCCGCCGCCGGGTCGACGAACTGCGGGATGAAGGCGAGGAAGAAGGCCGCGGTCTTCGGGTTCAGCGCCTCGACGAGGATTCCTTCGCGGAACGCCCGCCGGCTGCCGGCCGGGCCGGCCGCGGGCGGCACCGCGACCCGGGCCGAGCGGAACGTGCGCACGCCGAGCCAGACGAGGTACAGCGCGCCGGCGAGCTTCAGCACGGCGAAGGCCTCAGCGCTCGCCATGACGATCGCCGAGACGCCGATCGCCCCGGCCGCGACATGAACGCTGCCGCCGACGAGCGTGCCAAAACTCGAGGCGACGCCCTCGGCGAAGCCGCCGGACAAGGTTCGCGCCGCGACGTAGAGCAGGCCCGGACCGGGCGAGACCGCGATCAGCCCGGCGGCGAGGAGGAACAGGGCGAGGGCGGCGGCGTCGATCATCGAGCCCCCGCGTCAGTCGAACAGGCTCGAGACCGACTCTTCCTGTGCGGTGCGGGCGATCGCCTCGCCGAGCAGCGTCGCCACCGGCAGCACGCGGATATTGTGCGCGACGCGTACCGCCTCGGTCGGCTGGATCGAGTCGGTGACCACCATCTCCTGCATGCGCGAGGCGGCGATCCTGGCCACGGCGCCGCCCGACAGCACGCCGTGCGTGCAGTAGGCGCAGACGGCGGTAGCGCCAGCGTCGAGCAGCGCGTCGGCGGCGTTCACCAGCGTGCCGCCCGAATCGACGATGTCGTCGACGAGGATGCAGGTGCGGCCCTCGACTTCGCCGATGACGTTCATGACCTCCGATTCGCCCGGCTGCTCGCGCCGCTTGTCGATGATGGCGAGCGGCGCGTCGATGCGCTTGGCGACCTGGCGGGCGCGGACCACACCGCCGACGTCGGGCGAGACGACCGTGATGCTGCCGAGCCGCTCGGCCATCCGGTCCTTGATGTCGCGCACCATCACCGGGGCGGCGAACAGATTGTCGGTCGGGATGTCGAAGAAGCCCTGGATCTGGCCGGCGTGCAGGTCGAGCGTCAGCACCCGGTCGGCGCCGGCCTCGGTGATGAGGTTGGCGACGAGCTTGGCCGAGATCGGCGTGCGGCCGGTCGAGCGCCGGTCCTGCCGGGCGTAGCCGAAATAGGGCAACACCGCGGTGATGCGCTTGGCCGAGGAGCGGCGCAGCGCATCGATCAGGATCAAGAGCTCCATCAGATGGTCGTTCGCCGGGAAGGACGTCGACTGGATGACGAAGACGTCCTCGCCGCGGACGTTCTCCTGGATCTCGACGAAGATCTCCATGTCGGCGAAGCGCCGCACGCTGGCCTTGGTCAGGGAGGTCTTGAGGTAGGCGGCGATGGCGCCGGCGAGTGCGCGGTTCGAATTGCCGGCCACGAGCTTCATGGCATCTCCGGGACCAGCGCGCCGGCTCGTGCGGCGGCGCCTTCTGCTGATCGCGGCGGCTGCTTAGCAGCGTTCAAAGCCTGTCACAATACGGCCGCTCGCGACCCGGCGCCGCAAGTGCGAAGTGGGTTGCTGTTGCGTTGCATCATCGCGCGCCATCCTACGGCTCGGCGTCATTGCGAGCGCAGCGAAGCAATCCAGCTTCCATCCGGCCCCACAGAGCTGGATTGCTTCGTCGCTTCGCTCCTCGCAATGACGGCAGCCCTGCGCGAGTGCCGACCCCGCCTCAGCCGAGCAGTATCGCGGCAGCGAGGCGGCCGTAGTCGGGCTCGCCGCGATGCGTGGCGCGGCGATAGCTGTAGAAGCGGTCCGGGTCGGCATAGGTGTCGAGGCCGAGATCGTCGATCGCGGCGACGCCGGCCCGCTCGAGGCGCATGGCGACATAGCCGGCGAGGTCGAAATGCGGCTTGCCGCCGGGACCGGTGGCGAAGAAGCGCCGGTTCTCCACCGCCGCGGCGGTGAAGCCGCGCATGAACTCGTCGCCGACCTCGTAGCTCGGCTGGCGGATGCAGGGACCGAGCACGGCGACCGTACGGTCCGCGCGGGCGCCGAGCCTTTGCATTTCCGCCAGCGCGGATTCGAGGATGCCGCCGAGCGCGCCCTTCCAGCCGGCATGCGCCGCACCGACGACCCTCGCCTGGGCGTCGGCGAGCAGCACCGGGCAGCAGTCGGCGACCAGCGCTGCAACGGCGAGGCCCGGGGTCGCCGTGACGATGGCGTCGGCGCGCGGCGGCTCGTCGAACGGCCCCGTCGCGACGACCGTGTCGGCCGAGTGGATCTGATAGCAGCTCAGCAGCGCCGAGCCGCCGAGCGCGGCCGCCATGCGGCGCCGGTTCTCGGCCACCGCCGCGCGGTCGTCGGCGGAGCCGAGGCCGGCATTGAGGCTGCCGTAAATTCCTGTGGAAACCCCGCCGGCGCGGGTGAAGAAGGCGTGCTCGACGCCCGGCAGAGCGGCCAGGAGCGAGGAGCGTAGCGCCGGAACGCTCTCTTTGATTGCGGCGAGTTGCATGACGATCGCAGCCCTACGGGCAGCCGGTCCGCCCGCCGGCATCCCACGAAAGCGCAACGGCCGCGCCGGCTGCGGCGCGGCCGTTGCCGGCTCTCGGGCGAGCCGGCACGCGTCCGACCGATGCGCG
>JAEZCD010000379.1 GCA_023430145.1 Pseudomonadota bacterium | reverse complement strand
GGCCGCGCCCGCCGCGCCGGCCCAAGCGACGCCGCCTACGCCCCAATGAGTTTCCGAGGGCCGGTCCGCCGGCCCTCTTTCCTTTCAGCTATGCGTTGAGAGCAGACGTTCGAGGTCCGAAAGACTCCATGGCGCGCTACGTCTTCATCACCGGCGGCGTCGTCTCCTCGCTCGGCAAGGGGCTGGCGTCGGCGGCCCTCGGGGCATTGCTGCAGTCGCGCGGCTTCCGCGTCCGCATGCGCAAGCTCGACCCCTATCTCAACGTCGATCCGGGGACGATGAGCCCCTATCAGCACGGTGAGGTGTTCGTCACCGACGACGGTGCCGAGACCGATCTCGACCTCGGCCATTACGAGCGCTTCATCGGCCGGCCGACCACCCGCCAGGACAACATAACGACCGGGCGCATCTATCAGGAGATCATCGCAAAAGAGCGACGCGGCGAGTTCCTTGGCGGCACCGTGCAGGTGATCCCGCACGTCACCGACGCCATCAAGGAGTTCGTTCTCTCGGGCAACGAGGGCTACGACTTCGTCCTCGTCGAGATCGGCGGCACGGTCGGCGACATCGAGGGCCTGCCGTTCTTCGAGGCGATCCGCCAGCTCGGCAACGACCTGCCGCGCAACCACGCGGTCTACGTCCACCTCACGCTCTTGCCCTTCATCCCGAGTTCGGGCGAGCTGAAGACGAAGCCCACCCAGCACTCGGTGAAGGAGCTGCGCTCGATCGGCATCCAGCCGAACATCCTGCTCTGCCGCACCGACCGGCCGATCCCGCGCGACGAGCGGCGCAAGCTGGCGCTGTTCTGCAACGTCCGCGAATCCGCCGTCATCGAGGCGCGCGACGTCGCCTCGATCTACGAGGTGCCGATCGCCTATCACGAGGAGGGGCTCGACACCGAGCTTCTCGCCGCCTTCGGCATCGACCCGGTGCCGGCCGCCAACCTCAAGCGCTGGACCGACATCCAGGATCGCATCCTCAATCCCGAGGGCGAGGTGACGATCGCCGTCGTCGGCAAGTACACGGGGCTGAAGGACGCCTACAAGTCGCTGAACGAGGCGCTGGTGCATGGCGGCATCGCCAACCGGGTGAAGGTCAATCTCGACTGGATCGAGAGCGAGATCTTCGAGGCCGAGGACCCGGCGCCGTTCCTCGAGCACGTCGACGGCATTCTGGTGCCGGGCGGCTTCGGCCAGCGCGGCGCCGAGGGGAAGATCCGCGCCGCGCAGTTCGCGCGCGAGCGTGCGGTCCCCTATTTCGGCATCTGCTTCGGCATGCAGATGGCGGTGATCGAGGCGGCGCGAAACCTCGCCGGCATCGAGGGCGCCAACTCCTCCGAGTTCGGCCCGACGAAAGAGCCGGTGGTCGGGCTGCTGACAGAGTGGCTGCGCGGCAACACGCTGGAAAAACGCGCCGCCGGCGGCGATCTCGGCGGCACGATGCGGCTCGGCGCCTATCCGGCCCGGCTCAGCCCCGGCAGCAAGGTCGCCGAGATCTATGGCGACCTCTCGATCTCCGAGCGCCACCGCCACCGCTACGAGGTCAACACCGACTACAAGGGCCGGCTCGAGCAGCACGGTTTGATGTTCTGCGGCATGTCGCCGGACGGGCTTTTGCCGGAGATGGTCGAGCGCTCCGACCACCCCTGGTTCATCGGCGTGCAGTTCCACCCCGAGCTGAAGTCCCGCCCCTTCGACCCGCACCCCCTGTTCGCGAGCTTCATCGGCGCGGCGAAAGAGCAGAGCCGGCTCGTGTGAGTGGCCGACGAAGGCCGCTGAGGCCTTCTCGGCGGTGTCATTCTCCGCGAGGCGCGCCCCGCTCGTCATCTCCGCGAAGCCCCTCGGTCCGTCATCCTCCGCGAAGGCGATTCCCCTCGTCGTTCGCCGCGTAGGCGACACCAACCGGTCGTGTCCTGCGAAAGCCCCTCTACTCGTCATCCTCCGCGACGGCGGAGGATCCAGTCCTTTCTTTTCGGGCGGAAGCAAAAAAAGCTGGGTCCTCCGCCTTCGCGGAGGACGACGACGGAGGTGCGGAGGACGCGAAGATATGCGGACCGCGGGCGCCGACGGGGGCGGCGGGGATGCACGAGAAGGGCGACCAAGGCGCCAGCCCGCAGCTTACAATCCCTCCCAAGCGCCCCGATTCGGCAAAAGCCCATGCCCGACACCCCGAAAGAACTCCGCATCGCCGTGCTGTTCGGCGGCCGTTCCGCCGAGCACGACGTCTCGGTGATGTCGGCGACGAACGTTCTTCGCGCGCTCGATCCGGCGAAATACGACGTGCTGCCGGTCTTCGTGACTCGGGAGGGGCGGTGGCTCGCGAGCAGTTTCGAGGGTGGCGGGCCGGCGCGGCCCGCGTCGGGAACCGAGCTCTGCCTCGTACCGGGCGGGCAGGGGCGCATGCTCGCCATCCCGCCGGATGGCGCGCCACACGAGCTGCCGGCGATCGACATCCTCTTCCCGGTGCTGCACGGCCTCTTCGGCGAGGACGGCTCCGTGCAGGGCCTCGCCGCGGTGGCGGGCGTGCCGCTCGTCGGCTGCGGCATCCTCGGCTCTGCGGCGGCGCTCGACAAGGACATCGCCAAGCGGCTCATGAGCGAGGCCGGCCTGCCGACCGCCCGCGCGATCACGATCCGCGAGAGCACCGCGCCGTCCTTCGCCGAGGTCGAGCGTCAGCTCGGGATGCCGGTGTTCGTGAAGCCGGCCCGGCAAGGCTCGTCGGTCGGCGTCAGCAAGGTCGCGACCGAGGCCGAGTATGCGGCCGCGCTCGCCGAGGGCTTTCTGCACGACGACAAGCTGCTGGCGGAAGAGTTCATCCGCGGCCGCGAGATCGAATGCGCGGTGCTCGAGGAGCCGGGAGGCGGGCTGTTCGTATCGCGCCCGGGCGAGATCGCCGCCGCCCCAAGCCATGGCTTCTACACCTATGACGCGAAATACGTCGACGCCGCGGGCGCGACCGTGAACGTGCCGGCCGAGCTGCCGCCCGAGGTCGAGGCGGCGATCCGCGAGACGGCGGCGAAAGCCTTTCGCGCGGTCGGCTGCGACGGCATGGCGCGCGTCGACTTCTTCGTCACCGAGGACATGCATCACCTCGTCAACGAGCTGAACACGATCCCCGGCTTCACCGACATCAGCATGTACCCGAAGGCCATGGCGGCGAGCGGGGTGAGCTATCCCGAGCTGATCGACCGGCTCGTGGCGCACGGCCTCGCGCGGGCCGCAGCCGGTGAAGGTCGCTAGCGTTCGTCATTGCGAGCGAAGCGAAGCAATCCAGCTTCTCTTCTGGCGCCAAAGAGCTGGATTGCTTCGTCGCTGGCGCTCGTCGCTATGACGAGGTCCGAGCGAAGCGACAGAACCTTGTACGCCGTCCGAAAGCCGGACCGCTTCGGTGCCGTGCGCCTCGCAAAGACGGCAACACCTCACAGCGGTCCCTTGAACACGAAGAACGCGCCGAGGCAGATGAACGCGAAGCCGATCAGATGGTTGATCGTGATCGGCTCGCGCAGGTAGAGCACCGAGAAGCCGGCGAAGACGAGAAGGGTGATCACCTCCTGCATCGTCTTCAGCTCGGCGGTCGAGTAGACCGCATGGCCGATACGGTTCGCCGGCACCGCGAGGCAGTACTCGAAAAAGGCGATGCCCCAGCTCACGACGATCACGACGAGGAGCGGCCGGCTCGTGAACTTCAGATGCCCGTACCAGGCGAAGGTCATGAACACGTTCGAGGCGACCAGCATGAGCGCCGGCAGCAGCTTCGCGGACATCGCGCAATCCGTGGTGTTGGGGCAGGGTGGGGGGCGACCCGCCGGGTGGCGGAGCGCCGGAGGCGCCGCTTATAGCGCAGCTTGAGGGTTTTGCTGATGCCGCACGGCCTCGACCATCTCGTCCATATCGTCGCGGACCTTCGCCAGGCGGCGGCCGGCTATGCCCGGATGGGCTTCCAGATCGGCGCCGAGAATCGCCACCCGTTCGGCACCGCCAACCGGCTCGTCCAGCTGCCCGCTTCTTCGTCGAGATTCTGGCGATCGAGGAGCCCGAAAAGATCCCCGAGCCTACGCCGGGGCGGTTTTCCTTCGCCGCCTTCAATCGCGACTTCCTCGCCCGGAACGGGGAGGGCGCCTCGATGCTGGTGCTGGAGAGCCATGACGCCGAGGCCGACCGGCTGAGCTTCGAGCGCGAACTGATCGGCGGCTTCGAGCGTCTCGACTTCTCGCGCGGCGGCAAGACCGCCGCCGACGAGGACGTCGAGCTGAGCTTCCGCTTGGCCTTCGCCGGCAGCGCCGCGATGCCCGATATCGGCTTCTTCACCTGCGAGCAGCGGCATCCGGCCGAGCATTTTTGGGACGCGGCGCTTCAGCGCCACCCGAACGGGGTGACGGGCGTCGCCGGCGCGGTGTTCACGGCCGAGAACCCGACCGACCATCACATCTTCTTTTCGGCCTTCACGGGGCTGCGCGACTTCGTCTCCAATTCCACCGGCCTGCGCTTTGCGACCCCGCGCGGCGAGGTCGAGGTGATCACCCCGGTCGCCTTCGAGAGCCGCTACGGCGGTGCCCCGCCGCCGGGCGTGAGGCTGTCGGCGCTGCGTCTATCGGTCGCCGATCCCGGCCGGGCCGGCGGTATGCTGGAGGCCGGCGCCATCGCCTTTACGGAACGGCACGACTGGATCGTCGTCCCCGCCGAGGCCGCGCACGGGATGGTGATCGCGTTCGAGCCGGAAGGGTAGCGGGCTCTTCTTCCCTCTCCCCTCGTGGGAG
>JAEZCD010000370.1 GCA_023430145.1 Pseudomonadota bacterium | reverse complement strand
GGTGAGGGGCTACCGAGTATCAGAACGAGCGCCGTATCGAGTATCAGAACGAGCGCCGTACCCCCTCATCCGGCCGCGTCGCGGCCACCATCTCCCTTTGGGTGGAGGAAGCGGTGGCGCCGCGAGCGGCGCGGCCCTGCGAGGTTATTCGGGAGATGACATGGGCGACGACAAGGGCCAAAAATTCCGGCGGCTGCACGAGGAGCCCGGGGCGTTCGTCATCCCCAATCCGTGGGACATCGGAACCGCGCGAATTCTCTCGGCGCTCGGGTTCCGGGCGCTCGCCACCACCAGCGCCGGCATGGCGTTCTCGCTCGGCGTCGCCGAGGGCCAGACGCCGCGGCAGGCGGTGCTCGATCACTGCCGGATGCTGGTCGCGGCCACCGAGCTGCCGGTCTCCGCCGACCTCGAGAAGGGGTTCGGCGACAGTCCGGAGAGCGCGGCGGAGACGATTCGCGCCGCTGCCGCGACCGGCCTCGCGGGCGGCTCGCTCGAGGATCATACCGGGCGTCCGGACGATCCGATCTACGATTTCTCCCTCGCCGTAGAGCGGATCGCCGCCGCCGCGGAGGCGCGGGGTGCGCTGCCGAACGACTTCGTGCTGACCGCGCGGGCCGAGAACTTTCTCTGGGGCCGGCCCGATCTCGACGACACCATCCGCCGGCTGCAAGCCTTCGAGGCGGCCGGCGCCGACGTGCTCTATGCCCCCGGCCTGCACGACCTCGAGACGATCCGCACCGTCTGCTCGGCCGTGACGAAGCCGGTCAACATCATCATGGGCATGCCGGGCGCCACCTTCGGCGTCGCCGAGCTCGCGGAGGCCGGCGCCAAGCGGATCAGCGTCGGCTCGGCGCTGGCGCGGCTCGCCTATGGCGCCTTCGTCGAGGCGGCGCGCGAGATGCAGCGCCACGGCACCTTCCGCTTCTCCGACAAGGCGATGGGCTTTGCGGAGCTCGAGGGCTTCTTCACCGGCACGACGAAGGCGTGAGGACGGCGTTCGCTTCTCCGACGAAGGACGAAGCTCAGTCTGCCACCAGCACCATCACCTGGGTGTGCGGCTTCTTTCCCCAGGCCTGGCCGATCGCGCTGCGGAGCGCGCGCTCGATCGCCGGCTCGATCGTGTCGCGGTCGCGGCGGCGTGCCCGCGGCAGGCCCTCGAAGGTCGCCAGCACCGCATCGCGGGCGATCTCGATCATCGGCGTCCCGTCCGCCGACCGCTCCGGAACGCCGAACAGCCGGATGTCCGGGCCATCCAAAAGGTCGCCGCGCGGCGACAGCGCCATGGCCACTGTGGCCACCCCGACGAAGCCGAGCCGGCGCCGCTCGCCGATCACCGGCTCGGAGGCGCCGACGAGCAGCGAGCCGTCCTTGTAGAGCCGGCCGCTCGGCACCTCGTCGACGATTTCGGGCGGGCCGCCGGCGATGCGCGCCATCTGGCCGTTGCGGATGATCATCGTCCGCGGCACGCCGAGCGAGCGGGCGAAGGCGGCGTGCTCGGCCATGTGCAGCGCCTCGCCGTGCACCGGCACCACGAGCTGCGGCTTGAGCCAGGAATAGAGGCTCGCGATCTCGCCGCGACGCGGATGGCCGGAGACGTGCACGAGCTGCTTGCCGTCGGTGACGATGTCGATGCCCTGGCTGACGAGGCCGTTGACGATGCGGCCGATCGCCTTCTCGTTCCCCGGGATGGTGCGCGAGGAGAAGATCACCATGTCGCCGGGCGCGAGCGCGATCTCGGGGTGGTCGTCCTTGGCGACTCGGGCCAGCGCCGCGCGCGGCTCGCCCTGGCTGCCGGTGAGCAGGGCGACCACCTTGTCGCGCGGCAGGTAGCCGTAGGAATCCGGGCCGAGGAAGGGCGGAATCCCCTCGAGATAGCCGGTCTCGCGCGCCACCGTGACGATGCGCTGCATCGAGCGGCCGACGATGACGACGTTGCGGTCGGCCGCCATGGCGGCTTCCGCCACGGCGCGGAGGCGGCCGACATTGGAGGCGAAGGTGGTCACCGCGACCCGCGCCGGCGCGTTGCGGATGATCTCCGCGAGCGACCGCGCGACGTCCGATTCCGAGGGCGATCGGCCCTCGCGGACCGCATTGGTCGAGTCGCCGACGACGGCGGTCACTCCCTCGGCGCCGAGCGCGCGCATCCGCGCCTCGTCGGTCGGCCGGCCGACGACCGGCGAGTCGTCGAGCTTCCAGTCGCCGGTGTGAACGACGAGGCCGGCCGGCGTACGGATCGCGAGCGCGGTCGACTCCGGGATCGAATGCGCCACCGGCACGAACTCGATGTCGAACGGGGCGAGGGTGATGCGGCCGTCGACCGGCACGACGCGAACGTCGATGTCCGGCGCCCGCGGCTCCGAGCGGCGCTTCGCCTCGAGCAGCGCGGCGGCGAAGGGCGTTGCCCAGACCGGCACGCGCAGGCGCGGCCAGAGATCGAGCAGGGCGCCGAAATGGTCCTCGTGCGCATGCGTCAAGACGAGGCCGACGATGTTGCGGCGCTCCTCCTCGGCGAAGCGGATGTCGGGCAGGATGAGGTCGATGCCGGGCGTGTCGTCGCCCTCGGCGAAGGTGACGCCGCAGTCGACCATCAGCCATTTGCGCGAGCGCTCGTCGCCGAAGCCGTAGAGGCCGGCATTCATGCCGATCTCGCCGGCGCCGCCGAGGGGGACGTAAACCAGATCCGCTGCCAAGCTTCTCATCCTGCCGTCGCCGTCGCGGCGAGGCCGAAATGCACCTCGCCGGCGGCGACCGTAGCCGTCGTGCCGTCGGCGCGCCTGACGACGAGGCAGCCGGACTCGTCGATTGTCTCGAAAGTACCGCGCAGGATGCGCTCGCCGAGCCTGACCGAGACCGGTGCGCCGATGCCGGCCGCCCGCGCCAGCCATTCGGTGCGCAGCGCCGGCAGGCCGCGGCCTTCGTCCCAGAGCTCGACCGCGCCGACCCAGGCGTCCGACAGCGCCTCGAACAGGGCGTCCGCGGACACCGCGGCGCCGAGCGCGTAGAGCGAGGTCGCCGGGTAGGGGACGTCCTCCGGGGCCGCGGCGACATTGACGCCGATGCCGATCACGATCGCAAGGCTGCCCTCCGCGGTCTCGACTGACTCGAGCAGGATGCCGGCGAGCTTGGCGCCATCGACCAGCACGTCGTTGGGCCATTTCAGCCTGAGGCCGCTGCCACCGGCGGGCGAGACCGCGTCGTCGAGGCCGACCTTGGCGACGAGACGCGGCGCCACGCTGCGCACGGCCTCTCCGGCGGCGAGCGCGGCGGCGAAGCCGAGCGTGGAGGCGAGCGCCGGTGGCGCGTCGACCGTGAGGACGAGGCTCGCGGCGAGGTTGCCCTCGGGGGAGGTCCAGGCCCTGCCGCGGCGGCCATAGGCGGCCTCCTGCCGGCGGGCGACGATCCACAGCGGCCCGCGCTCGCCGGCGGCGACGCGCGCCTTCGCCTCGGCGCTGGTCGAGCCGATGACGTCGTAGGTGGCGAGCCGGTAGCCGGCGGCGGCCGCCCGCTGGCCGAGGCGGAAGCGCATCAGAACAGCGACTGCGCGGCGGCTGCGGCGGCCTCCGTCAGCGGCGCCGGGTAGAAGACGTAGAAGAGGACGAACAGCCCCGACAGCGCCAGCACGACGCCGAGCTCGCGCGGCATCGGCTCGAAGGTGACGCGGGGCTCGTCGAAATACATCAGCTTGACGATCCGCAGGTAGTAGTAGGCGCCGACGACGCTGGCGAGGACGCCGATCACGGCGAGGCCGTAGAGATGCGCCTCCATCGCCGCCAGGAACACGTAGAGCTTGGCGAAGAAGCCGGCCAGCGGCGGGATGCCGGCGAGCGAGAACAGGATCATGGCGAGCAGGAAGGCCATGCCGGGCCGCGTCCGGGCGAGGCCGGCGAGGTCGTCGACGTTCTCCACCATGCCGTCGGCCGTGCGCATCGACAGGATGCAGGCGAAGGCGCCGAGCGTCATGGCGAGGTAGATCGTCAGATAGATGACGACGCCCTGAACGCCGGCCGGGCTCGCCGCGGCGAGGCCGACGAGCGCGTAGCCCATGTGGCCGATCGAGGAATAGGCCATCAGCCGCTTGATGTTGCGCTGGCCGATGGCGGCGAAGGCGCCGAGCACCATCGAGGCGATGGCGATGAAGGTGACGATCTGCCGCCACTCGCCGGCGATGCCGGGAAAAGCCTCGCTGACGACGCGGACGAGCAGCGCCATGGCGGCGAGCTTCGGCGCCGCCGAGAAGAAGGCGGTGACCGGCGTCGGCGAGCCCTCGTAGACGTCCGGCGTCCACATGTGGAACGGCACCGCGGCGATCTTGAAGGCGAGGCCCGCGAGGACGAAGACGAGGCCGAACAACAGGCCGATCGTCACCGGCCCGGCGGCCACCGAGGCGGCGATGCCGCCGAAGGCGATGGTGCCGGTGTAGCCGTAGACCAGCGAGGCGCCGTAGAGCAGCATGCCCGAGGAGAGCGCGCCGAGGACGAAATATTTCAGCCCGGCCTCGGTCGAGCGGACGCTGTCGCGCTGGAAGGCGGCGATCACGTAGAGCGCCAGGCTGTGCAGCTCGAGGCCGAGATAGAGCGCGATGAGGTCGGTCGCCGAGATCATCATCAGCATGCCGACGGTGGCGAGCACGACGAGGATCGGGAACTCGAAACGCTGCAGCCGCGCCTCGCGCAGATAGGTGATGCTCATCACCAGCGCCGCGAAGGCGCCGATCACGGTCAGCAGCTTCATGAAGCGCGCGAAGGCGTCGAGCGTGAAGCCGCCGCCGAAGGTCGGCGGCAGGTCGCTCGGCCCGGCGAGGAGAAAGACGAAGGCGGCGGCGAGCAGGGCGAGCGCGAGGCCGGTGACGAGGTTGTAGGAGCGCTCGCCGACGATGGCGCCGATCAGGACGAGCACGAGGCTGCCGCCGGCGAGCAGAAGCTCGGGGAGGGCGGGCCAGAGATCGGGGAAGTTTTCCATGCCGGTTCCGTGCTCTCAGCGCGCCAGGAGGGCGGCGGTCGAGGTGCCGCCGATCGCCCGCTCGGCCGCGGCGATGAGATTCTCGACCGAGGCCGCCGGCAGGTCGAGCACCGGCGCCGGCCAGACGCCGAACAGGATCGTCAGAACGACGAGCGGAGCGAGGATGGCGATCTCGCGGCCGCTGAGATCGGTCATGCCGCGCAGCGCCGGCTTCTCGAGCTGGCCGAAGATCACTTTGCGGTAGAGCCAGAGCGCATAGCCGGCCGACAGAATGACGCCGAAGGTGGCGAAGAAGGCGACCCAGGTGTTCTCGCGGAACGCGCCGAGCAGGGTCAGGAACTCGCCGACGAAGCCGCTGGTGCCCGGCAGGCCGACATTGGCCATGGTGAACACCATGAACACGCAGGCATAGAGCGGCATGCGGTTGACGAGGCCGCCATAGGCGGCGATCTCGCGCGTGTGCAGCCGGTCGTAGACGACGCCGACGCAGAGGAAGAGGGCGCCCGAGACGATGCCGTGGCTGATCATCTGGAACACCGCGCCCTGGATGCCCTGCGGCGTCAGCGTGAAGATGCCCATCGTCACGAAGCCCATATGGGCGACGGAGGAGTAGGCGATCAGCTTCTTGATGTCCTCCTGCATCAGCGCGACGAGCGAGGTGTAGACGATCGCCACCACCGACAGCGTGTAGACGAGCGGCGCGAAGTCGGCCGAGGCGAGCGGGAACATGGGCAGCGAGAAGCGCAGGAAGCCGTAGCCGCCCATCTTCAGGAGGATCGCGGCGAGGATCACCGAGCCGGCGGTCGGCGCCTCGACATGCGCGTCCGGCAGCCAGGTGTGGACCGGCCACATCGGCATCTTCACCGCGAACGAGGCGAAGAAGGCCAGCCACAGCCAGGGCTGCATGGCGGCCGGGAAGCTGTGCGCGAGCAGCACGGGGATGTCGCTCGTGCCGGCCTGCCAATACATGGCCAGCATGGCGAGCAGCATCAGCACCGAGCCGAGCAGCGTGTAGAGGAAGAACTTGAAGCTCGCGTAGATGCGCCGCTTGCCGCCCCAGATGCCGATGATGAGGAACATCGGGATCAGGCCTGCCTCGAAGAACAGGTAGAACAGCACCAGATCGAGAGCGCAGAACACGCCGATCATCGTCGTTTCCAGAACCAGGAAGGCGACGAAGTACTCCTTGACCCGGTTCTCGACCGACAGCCACGAGGCCCCGATGCAGAACGGCATCAGGAAGGTGGTCAGCAGGATCAGCGGCATCGAGAAGCCGTCGACGCCGAGCTTGAACCGGATTGTCTCGGCGAGCCACGCATGGCTTTCGACGAGCTGGAAGCTCGGGGACGCGATGTCGTAGCGGGCCCAGGCGGCCAGCGAGAGCAGGAAGGTGACGATCGTGGTGATCAGCGCGGCCCAGCGGGCATTGCGCTTCACCGCCGCCGTCTCCTCCCCCAGGGTCAGGATGAAGGCGGCGCCCGCGAGCGGGACGATCAAGAGCCCGGAGAGAATACCGAGGCCGAGCATCAGTGGGTCCCCCCAGGCACGCCGGAGACGAGGTACCACGTGATCAAGCCGGCGACCCCGACGAGCATCACGAAGGCGTAGTGGTAGACGTAGCCGGTCTGGAGGCGGACCACGCCACGGGTGATGTCCACGACCCGGGCCGAGATGCCGTTCGGGCCTAACCCGTCGATGATACGGCCATCGCCCTCCTTCCAGAGGAACAGGCCGAAGTTCTTGGCAGGCCGCACGAAGATCCGGTCATAGATCTCGTCGAAGTACCACTTGTTGAGCAGGAAGCGGTACAGGATCGGCTGAGATTCCGCGAGGCGGTGGGGCACGTCGGGCCGGCGGATATACATCCAGAAGGCCAGGAGGAAGCCGAGCACCAGCATCACGAAGGGCGAGGCGGCGACCCAGCCTGGCGCGTCGTGGATCTTGTGCATGATGTCATTGCCGGACCCGTGCGGGAGCGCATTGCCCCAGAACTTGTCCATGTCGTGCCCGATGAACCGATCCTTGAAGATCAGGCCGGCGAACAGGGCGCCGAAGGCCAGGATCGCGAGCGGGATCGTCATCACGAGCGGGCTCTCGTGCGGCGTAGGGGCGTGATCGTCGTGGTGCTCGATCGCGCTGTGCGAGGCGGGCTCGATATCGTGGCCGTGATCGTCGTGGGCGACGCCCTCGTGATGTCCCGGCGCGCCGTCGGCCTGATGGGCGGAGGCGGCGTGGGCATGATCATGCGCGGCGTGATCGTCGTGACCATGGGCACCGTGCGTGACCCAGCGCTGCGGTCCCTCGAAGGTGAGGAAGAACAGGCGCCAGGAATAGAACGAGGTCATCAGCGCGGCGATCACGGTGGCGAGGAACGCCAGCACGTGGCCGGGGCGGTCCGACATGTAGGCCGCTTCGATGATCGCGTCCTTGGAGTAGTAGCCGGAGGTGAAGGGGAAACCGATCAGCGCGATCGTGCCGATCGTCATCATCGCCGTGGTGAAGGGGATGTAGCGGCGCAGGCCCCCCATGTTCCGCATATCCTGCTCGTGGTGCATCGCGTGGATGACCGAGCCGGCGCCGAGGAACAGCAGCGCCTTGAAGAAGGCGTGGGTGAAGAGGTGGAACACGCCCGTCGCGTAGGCACCGACGCCGAGGCCGACGAACATGTAGCCGAGCTGCGAGCAGGTCGAGTAGGCGATGACCCGCTTGATGTCGTTCTGCACGAGGCCGACGGTGGCCGCGAAGAAGGCGGTGATGCCGCCGATGACCGTGACGACGGTGAGCGCGGTCGGGGCCAGCTCGAACAGGGGCGACAGGCGCGCGACCATGAACACGCCGGCGGTGACCATGGTGGCGGCGTGGATCAGCGCCGAGACCGGGGTCGGGCCCTCCATCGCGTCGGGGAGCCAGGTGTGCAGCAGGAACTGCGCCGACTTGCCCATGGCGCCCATGAACAGCAGCAGGCAGGCGAGCGTCAGGGCGTGCCAGTCGTGGCCGAGGAAGTGGAAGGTCGCGTCCTTCAACTCCGGGGCTTTTGCGAAGATCGCGTCGAACCCGACCGAGCCGGTCAGCACGAACACCAGGAAGATGCCGAGCGAGAAACCGAAATCGCCGACGCGGTTGACGATGAAGGCTTTCATCGCCGCGGCGTTGGCCGAGGGCTTCTCGTACCAGAAGCCGATCAGCAGGTAGGAGGCGAGGCCGACGCCCTCCCAGCCGAAGAACATCTGCACGAGGTTGTCGGCCGTCACCAGCATCAGCATGGCGAAGGTGAACAGCGACAGAT
>JAEZCD010000331.1 GCA_023430145.1 Pseudomonadota bacterium | reverse complement strand
ACGAGCGCCGCCTCGTCGACGATGCCGCCACGGGCGGCGTTGACGAGGATGGCGGCCGGCCTCATGCGGGCGAGCTCTTCGGCGCCGATCAGGTTGCGCGTCTCCGGCAGCAGCGGCACGTGCAGGCTGAGGACGTCCGCCTCGGCGAGCAGGTCCGCGAGCGGCATCGGCGCGGCGTCGAGGCCGCCGGTCGAGCCGCCCTCGCGCCAGGCCGGGTCGTAGAAGGCAATGCGGGCGCCGGCGCGCGAGAACGCCTCGGCGACCGCGCGGCCGATGGTGCCGAAGCCGACGATGCCGACGAGCAGGTCTTCGAGGCCGCCGAGATTGTCGGCGATCAGCCTCGCCCGGAACGGCGCGTAATTGCCTTGCAGGATCTCGCGGCTCGACCAGGCGAATCTGCGCAGCAGCGCCGCCGCGCAGGTGACGGCGTATTCGGCGACGGCAGCGTTGCTGCCGCCCGGCACGTTGGCGACCGGAATGCCGCGCGTGACGAGCGCCTCGCGGTCGAGCCGGTCGACGCCGGCGCCGGTGACCTGCACGAGGGCGATCCTGGTCCCCTCGAACAGCCCCGCCTCGAGCCGCGGGCCGACCGCCGGGATGACGAGCGCGCGCGCCTCGCGCAAGAGCGCGCCGAGCCCGGGGTCGTCCGGCGCGCGATAGGCGATGTCGAGCGTCCTCGGCGGCGTGACGCCGACGCGGAAGAAATCGGCCTCGGGCCGCAGGCAGACGGCGTCGGTCATGAGGCGAGCCTCGCCACGTCCCAGGATGGGAACTCGCGCGTTCCGGGGCCGATGTCGGCGACGGGGAAGAAGCACAGCAGCTTCAGCGGTCCGCTCCCGGTGTTGCGCGTCACGTGCAGCTCGCCCGGGGGCACGAGCAGGGTGTCGCCGGGGCCGACCGGGAAGCTGCCCGTTGCGGTCTCGGTGACGCCGGTGCCTTCGAGCACATAGATGCATTCCTCGAAGTCGCGGTGGACGTGCGGGCCGCGCGGCGGCGCGCCGTCGTCGGGAGCGATCTCGACGTGCCGGAAGGTCACCGCAAGGGCGCCGCTGGAGCCGGCCAGAATCTCGCGCGCCGCCCGGCCCGGCAATCGCAGCCAGCGTCCCTCCTCGGCGGTGCGCAGGGTCGCCATCAGACGGCCTGCCGGAGGTGCTTCACCTCGGCCGGCCCGCCCTGGACCTGGTCGAGGCTGGCGAAGATCGCCTTGGATTCGGTCGCGATGGCGTCGGCGAGGTCGTTCAGCATGGCGATGCCGCGCTCGGGCGTCGCCGACTGTGGGGTGCCGTACCAGCCGGAGGCGGCGATCGAGCGGATGTCGGTCAGCACCGGCTGGTAGTTGCGGGTGCGCCGCAGCCGGTCCATCCAGGCGCCGTGGTTGCAGTCCGAGCCCTGGTCGATGCGGTCGAGGTGAACGAGGTCGGGCCGGTAGGCCATCACCGCCAGCGCCTCGATCTCGCCGCCGTGCGTCAGCCCGTTGCAGACGTGGCCGTACATGTCGGCGGCGACGTAGCAGGCCTGCACCGTGAGGACCGTCATGCCATGCGTGCGATGCAGATCCTCCGCCGCGATGGCGAGCGAGGGGATATTGCCCTCGTGCCAGTTGACGATCAGCAGATATTTCGCGCCGTGCCTGGCGGTCGAGGCGCAGATCTCGGTCACGAGCCGGATATAGGTGTCCGGCGTCAGAGTGATCGTGCCTTCGAAAGGCATGTGCATGGGCGTTACGCCGAGGCCGGGGCTCGGCAGCACGAGCCCGTCCATCCGCTCGGCGAGCGCATGCGAGATGACGTTGGCCGCGAAGGTGTCGGTGCCGGTCGGCAGATGCGGGCCGTGCTGCTCGACGCTGCCGGTCGGCAGGATGACGAGCGGATGCCGCCTGAACTGCGCGGCGATCTCGGGCTGCGTGACGTCCCAGAAGTATCGGCTAGGCGACATTGCGTGCGCCCTGCGCCATTTCGCTGCGTGCCGCGTCCATGACGTCGGCGATCTTCACGAGCTGGCCGTTGCTGTCGATCGAGCGTAGCGCGGCGTTGACGCAGGCGACGGCGACATTGCCGTTGAAGGCGCTGAGCTCGTTCGGCTCGCCGCTGCGGCAGCTGTCGGCGAAGTATTCGAGCTCGGTGCGGAACATGTCGCTCTCGGAGTCCTTCAGCACCACCCGCTTGCCGAAGCCATCCTTGCCGCGCTGGATGTACAGCGAGGAGGATTTGTGGATCTCGTCCGGCGTGTCCCAGACGCCGAAGTCGATCTCGTAGTGCATGAGGCCCTTCGAGCCGAACGCGCGCACCGAGAAGACGCCCGGGGACGTCCAGCTCGAGCCGACATAGCCGACGGCGCCGCTCGCGAACTTCAGGAGCGTCAGCGACTGGTCGTCGACCTCGGCGCCGACCGGCGACAGCTTGGAGGCGATCGAGCTCGCCTCGACGATCTCGCCGCCGAGGCAGTGGACGAGGTCGAACATGTGGATGGCGAGCTGCGAGAGCGGGCCGCCGGGCGCGCGGTCCTTGTACCAGCGCCATGTCTGCGGGGTCAGCTCGAGCGCGCGTTCGTTCGAGAAGTTCGCCTCGATCAGCGCGAGGCGGCCGAGCTCGCCGGCCTCGATCGCATCGCGCATGCGCCGCACGCCGGCCATCAGCCGCGCCGAGTGACCGACCGTGACGGTGACGCCATACTGCTGCTGCAGCGCGTCGATCTTGAGGCCGTCGACGAGCGTGCTGGCGATCGGCTTCTCGGTATAGACGTGCTTGCCGGCGCGGGCGACCTCCTCGGCCACCGGCAGATGCTGCTCGTTCGGCACCGTGAGGATGACGCCCTCGATGTCCGGGTCGGACAGCAGCGCCTTCATCGACGGTACGGACGGGACGCCGGTGTCGCGCTCGAAGCCGGCGCGCTTCTCCTCCGAGCGGCTGTAGCCAGCGACGATCTCGATCCTGTCGGATTTCTCGGCCGCCCGAGTCAGCACGCGCGCCCAGCGGCCGAGTCCGACGATCCCAACCTTCACAGCGCCAGTCATGAGCTCCCTCCAGGCGTCGGCGGCTGCCCGCCCTCTCGTACTACCGTAATATGGTCTTCCGGGACATGAGTCCAGCGCCGCCGCGACGGCTCAGCCTGCGGTCTCGCACGGGGCTCGCGAATCCTCCGGCCGGCATCCGGAACGGCCACCCGGGCGCCCGCGTTCGCGCAGGAAAGGAGATGGACATGAAACGCGGATTGCCATCGATGACGGCGCTTCTCGGCCTGCTGGCGATCGCCGGCTACCAGAACCGCGACAAGATCGGCGAGATGCTGGGCAGGCTCGGGCAGGGCTCGGCTCCAGGCGATGACGGCCTGCTCGGCCGGATCGGCGATCTGTTCGGCGGCGACGACAAGCCGGACGAGGTCGTCGGCAGCGGTGTCGGCGAGCTCGTCGACCGCTTCCGGCAGAGCGGGCAGGGCGATGTCGCCGATTCCTGGGTCCGGACCGGGCCCAACGCCCAGCTGACGCCCGATCAGCTGAGCAGGGCGATCGACCCCGAGACGCTCGCCACGCTGTCGGCCAAGACGGGCCTTTCCCGCGAGGAGCTGTTGAAGCGGCTGGCCGGCGTGCTGCCGGCGGCGGTCGACCAGTACACGCCCGAGGGGCGTCTGCCGGCGCGGTAGCCGCGCGGGCGCGGCGGAGCGGCGCGCCCGCAAAGGCGCGTCGCCCGCTCTTCGGGCCTCACGCGTTGCGGCGGCTCTGCACCATGCCCCAGATCGCCAGAACGATGATCGCGCCGACGATCGCGCCGATGAACCCGGCCCCCTCGTCCGCCCGATACCAGCCGATCGCCTGACCGAGGAAGGTGGCGACGAAGGCCCCGATGATTCCGAGGATGGTCGTCAGGATGAAGCCCGAAGGCTCGTTCGGACCCGGCATGATGAACTTGGCGATGACGCCGGCGACGAAGCCGATGATGATCGTCCAGATGATTCCCATGCGCGATGCTCCTTGGTGCACCCCTTGCGGCGGGGCGGGTTGGCCGGCGGTCAGGTCAGTTCGCGAAACGCCTTCTTGACGGCGCAGCGGCCTTCGTAGCCGCTCCAGGCGAGATAGGCCCCGCCGGCGAGCGCGAGGACGTTCAGGAGAGGGTTCGGTCGCGGCTTGGCGCCGAGCGCCGCCAGCCCGAGGCCGGCGGCGACGTAGATCGTGCGCTCGCCGAAAGTCAGGTTCTGCTCGCTCCGCTCGCCGGTCCTGCTCCGTTCGATCGACGTCATGCCGTTTCTCCGCTTGCGGCGGGCGAACGCCGCAGCCGCGCAGGGGTTCCTGCCCTGTGCAAAGTCTTCCCGGGATCGCCGCGCGCACAGGGCAAAAGCTGACATAATGGGTCTTGCGTGGCCGGCGGAGCGGTGGGGCAGAGCGCAGAGGCGGATGATCCATGCGGGAAGCCACGCGCCATGATCGCTGGCAGGCCGGCGACAGCTACGACGCCTATATGGGCCGCTGGAGCCGGCGGATCGCGCCGCGCTTCCTCGACTGGCTCGACCTGCCGAACGGGCTCGACTGGCTGGAGGTCGGCTGCGGAACGGGGGCGCTCTCGGCCGAGATCGTCGCCGAATGCGCCCCGCGGGATCTGATCGGCATCGATCCCTCCGACGGCTTCCTAGCCAAGGCACGCGAAGCCGTTCCCGATATCCGTGCCGACTTCCGGCTCGGCGACGCCGAGTTCCTGGCGCTCGACGACGACAGCCGCGACGTCGTCGTCTCGGCGCTGGTTCTGAACTTCGTCGCCGACCGGCGGCGGGCGCTGGCCGAGATGTGCCGCGTCTGCCGTGGCGGCGGCACGGTCGCCTTCTACGTCTGGGACTATCCCGGCGGCGGCCTCGAATTCCTGCGCGCCTTCTGGGCGGCGGCGGTGACGCTCGATCCCGAGGCACGCGAGCTGACGGAGGATCGGCGCTTCCCCTTCTGCACGCCGGACGCGCTCGTCGCGCTGGCCGAGGAGGCGGGACTGGAGGGCGTCGCCTGCCGGCCGCTGGCGGCGCCGGCGATCTTCCACGACTTCGACGATTTCTGGCGGCCCTTCACGCTGGGAACGGGGCCCGCGCCCGGCTACTGCGCGTCTCTTTCGCCGGCGGCACGGGAGAGCCTGCGGCAGCTGCTCGAGGACACGCTCCCCCGCCGCGAGGACGGATCGATCCCTCTCTCCGCCCGCGCCTGGGCGGTGCGGGGCCGCCGCAATCGCTGAGGCTGCGGCGCGGCGCCGGGATCCCTTTCAGGCCACCAGCGAGGAGGCGGTCTGCGGTTCCGCGGCACTCGACGGGCGGAGCGGCGGAGGCTATTGATGGCGCCGGGCGGGTCACCGCTCGGCGTCGCCGCGAATCGGTGGGAATTACTTCGGGTTCGCAGAAATGCCGCTGCGCTCGCAGCAGATTTGATTAGAATCCAACAGTCGACCAGCACGCACAGGGGGGTGCTCGGATGTCCACCAGATCACACGCGCTGAAGACGTATTCGGCGGCCGCATTGGCTCTCGTCGCCTGCCTGATGCTCGTGCTCGCGCCGGCGCTCGCCGCGACCGGCCGCATCACCCTGCATGTCGGCTCGGCCGGCTTCATCATCGGCGTGTCGGGCGGGCAGGGGCAGCTGGAATTCGGCGGCCGGGTCTATCCGCTCAGCGTCGGCGGCGTCAGCATCGGCCTGACGATCGGCGCCTCCGCGCAGGACCTCAAGGGCGAGGTGCTGAACATCAACAGCCCGGCCGACATTCAGGGCACCTACACGCAGGTCTCCGCCTCGGCGGCGTTCGGGCCCGGCGGCAAGGTCATCCAGATGCAGAACGCCAAGGGCGTCGTCCTGAACCTGACCGGCTTCGAGGGCGGCTTCGAGATCTCGGTCGATCTCGGCGGCCTGACGATCTCGCTGAAATAGGCGCGAGGCTTCGCCCCGCTTCGGCGCGGCATGCACCGGCCTCGTGCATGCCGGACCATCAGGGCCGGCGCAGGAGCGTGAGCGCTACCCCGCCGCCTCTGTGCGCTTGGCCACTCGCGGCGTCTCCTCCTCGACGAAGCCGAGCACGCCGAGCAGGGTACGCCGGATGGTCGCCGCGCGGCCCGAATTGGCGATCTTGTCGCCGCAGAGATCGGTCACGTAGAACACGTCGACCGCCCGCTCGCCGAAGGTGGCGATGTGGGCGCTCTGAATGTTCAGGCTGAGCTTGGAGATCGCGCTCGTCAGTTCGTAGAGCAGGCCCGGCCGGTCGAGGCCGGTTACCTCGATCACCGTGTGCCGGTCCGACCAGCTGTTGGTGACGAGCACGTGCGGGGCCACCTCGAAGGCGCGCGAGCGGCCGCGCGGCGTCGCGGCGGCGCGCCGCTCGACGATCTCCGGCAGCCGCACCTCGCCGCGCAGCGCCTTCTCGATGCCGTCGGCGATTCTCTGCCCGCGGCGGATCTCGTCCTCGTCGGCCTCGAAGCCGCGGCGGATGAAGATCGTGTCAAGCGCCAGCCCGTCCGTGGTCGTGTTGATGTTGGCGTCGACGATGCTGGCGCCGGCGGCGGCGCAGGTGCCGGCGATCATCGACAACAGGCGCGGATGGTCGGGCGCCAGAATCGTCAGCTCCGTGACGCCGCGAAAGGCGTCGGTGGCGACGCGGGTCGCCATCGGCTTGCCGTCGGCCGCCGCCTGGCGGAGGAAGTAGGCGTGCGAGACGCGGCGGTCGAGCTCGGCCCGCAGCCAGTACGAGGGATAGTGGCGGGCGAGATAGGCCTCGACCTCCGCGTCCGGCCATCCGGCGAGCCGCTGGCGCAGCTCGTCCTGGGCCGCCTTGACGCGCGTCGTGCGATTGGCGGTCGAATGGCCGCCGGCGAGCACGAGCTCGGTCTCCCAGTAGAGCGTGCGCAGCAGCTGCCCCTTCCAGCCGTTCCAGACGCCGGGGCCGACGGCCTTGATGTCGGCGATGGTGAGGACGAGCAGCATCTTCAGCCGCTCCAGACTCTGCACCGTGTTGGCGAAGTCGGCGATGGTGCGGGTGTCCGACAGGTCGCGCGACTGAGCGGTGATCGACATCAGGAGGTGATGCTCGACGAGCCAGGCGATCTGCTCGGTTTCGGCCTCCGAGAAGCCGAGCCGCGGGCCGAGCTCGCGGGCAATGTCGCGGCCGGCGATCGAATGATCCTCCGGCCGGCCCTTGGCGATGTCGTGCAGGAACAGGGCGACGTAGAGCACCGCCTTGTTGGCGATCGTCGGCATGATCTCGTTGGCGAGCGGATGCTGATCGCCGAGCTGGCCGCGGTCGATCTCGGCGAGCACGCCGATCGAGCGCAACAGGTGCTCGTCCACCGTGTAGTGGTGGTACATGTTGAACTGCATCATCGCCACGACGCGGCCGAAGGCGGGCACGAATCTGCCGAGCACGCCGGCCTCGTTCATGTGCCGCAGGACCGTCTCGGCGGCCTGCTGCGAGGTCAGGATCTCGAGGAACAGCCGGTTCGCCTCTGGATTGTCGCGCAGCCGGCGGTCGATCAGCTTCAGCGACTGGGTGACGAGGCGCTTGCCGTCCGGGTGCAGCGCGAGCCGGTTGCGGGCGGCGATGTGGAAGAAGCGGATCAGGTTGACCGGATCGCGCTTGAAGACGTCCGTGTCGCGCACCGTCAGGCGGTCGTTCTCGACGATGAAGTCCGAGGTGCCCGGGAGCTCCCGGCGGCGGCTGCGGCGGAACGGCTTCAGGAAGCGGTCGAGCGTCGGCCGGGGCTTGGCCTGCCGCTCCTCGAGCACGGTGCAGAGGATGGCGGTGAGGTCGCCCACGTCCTTGGCGACGAGGAAGTAGTGCTTCATGAAGCGCTCGACGTCGCGCTGGCCCGGATGGTTGGTGTAGCCGAGCTTGACGGCGATATCGCGCTGCACCTCGAAGGCGAGCCGCTCCTCCGCCCGCCCTGAGAGGAAGTGCAGGTGGCAGCGCACCGCCCAGAGAAAATCCTCGCACTTCTGGAACAGGCGCAGCTCCTCGGCGCTGAACAGGCCGGCGCCGACGAGGTCGGCGACGTCGCGGACGCGGAAGGCGTACTTGGCGATCCAGTAGAGCGTGTTGAGGTCGCGCAGGCCGCCCTTGCCGTCCTTGACGTTCGGCTCGACGAGGTAGCGCGAGCTGCCGGCTTTCCGCACCCGCTCGTCGCGTTCGGCGAGCTTGGCGGCCACGAACTCGGCCGTGCTGCCTTCGACGATCTCGCGGTCGAAGCGATGCAGCAGCTCCTCGCACAGCGCCTCGTCGCCGGCGACGTAGCGCGCCTCCAGCACCGCGGTACGGATCGTCATGTCCGAGCGGGCGAGGCGGATGCACTCGTCGAGCGAGCGGGTCGCATGGCCGACCTTCAGGCCGAGATCCCAGAGGGTGTAGAGGACCGTCTCGACGATGCTCTCGCCCCACGCGGTCTGCTTGTAGGGACGCAGGAACAACAGATCGACGTCGGAGCCCGGCGCCAGCGTGCCGCGCCCATAGCCGCCGACGGCGACGATGGCGAGGCGCTCCGCCTTGGAGGGATTGTCGCTCGGATAGAGGTGGCGCGCGGCATAGCCGAAGGCGGCGCGGACGACCTCGTCCATCAGGTGCGAGAGGCGCTCGGCGCAGCGCGTGCCGGCGCCGTCCGCCTCGAGCAGCGCACGCGCCTTCGCCCGCCCGTCGGCGAGCGTCTGCTTGAGGAGGGCGACGAGGGGGCCGCGGT
>JAEZCD010000248.1 GCA_023430145.1 Pseudomonadota bacterium | reverse complement strand
GTCGGCGCCGGCCGCCTCCGGCTCCGCCGGCGGGCTGGCGATCGCCGCCGGCCGCATGACGCCCGATTTCGGGCCGAAGCCCTGCACCCGGCCGTCGATCAGCAGCATCACGAGGTCGACGTTGGCGAGCGCGTTGGCTCTATGCGAGACGACGACGACGATGCCGCCGCGGCCGCGGACGCTGCGGATCGCCTCCGACAGCGCGTGCTCGCCCTCGAGGTCGAGATTGGAGTTCGGCTCGTCGAGGACGACGAGGAACGGTTCGCGGTAGAGCGCCCGGGCGAGCGCCACGCGCTGCCGCTGGCCGCCCGACAGCGCCACGCCGCGCTCGCCGATCCGCGTGCCGTATCCCTCCGGCAGGCGGAGGACGAGGTCGTGCACGCCCGCCGCCTGCGCGGCGGCAATGACGGCGGCGGGATCGGGCGCGGTCTCGAAGCGGGCGATGTTCTCGGCGACGGTGCCGTCGAACAGCTCGATGTCCTGCGGCAGGTAGCCGACATGGCGGCCGAGCCCGTCCGGCGACCACTGGTCGAGCGCCGCCCCGTCGAGCCGCACCTTGCCGCGCGCCGGCTGCCAGAGGCCGACGAGCGCGCGGGCGAGCGAGGATTTTCCCGATCCGCTCGGGCCGACGACGGCGAGCGCGTCGCCCGCCTTCAGCGCGAAGGAGACGTCGCGCACCACGAGCCGCTCGCCGCCCGGCGCGGCGATGCCGACGCCTTCGAGCGACAGGCTCGCGGCCGGCGCCGGCAGCGGCAGCGGTGCCGTCTCGTCCGGCAGGGCGGCGAGCGCCGCGCGCAGCCGCCCCCAGGCCTGCCGGGCGGCGACGAAGTGCTTCCAGTGCGCGATCGCCTGGTCGACCGGCGCCAGTGCACGGGCGGTGAGGATCGAGCTCGCGATGATGATGCCGGCCGAGGCCTCGCCGTGGATGACGAGATAGGCGCCGACGCCGAGCACGGTCGACTGCAGCATCAGCCGGAGCGTCTTGGCGACGGCGCCGAGATCACCGGCGATGTCCGAGCTGCGCTGCTGCGCGGCGCCGAAGGCCTGGTTGGCGGCGTGCCAGCGGGTGCCGATCGCCGGCGCCATGCCGAGCGCGACGAGGCTCTCGGCGTTGCGCCGGCTCGTCTCGGCGAGCGCGTTGCGCTCCGACAGCGCGGCGGCCGCCGCCCGGCTCGGCCGCTTGGTCAAGACCTCGGTGGCGAAGGTGAGGGCAACGAGGATCAGCGCGCCGGCGAGCGCGGCGGCGCCGATCAGGAAATGGAAGGCGAAGCAGATCGCGAGGTAGAGCGGGATCCAGGGCAGGTCGAACAGCGCCCCGGGACCGCTGCTCGACAGGAAGCCGCGGACCTGGTCGAGATCGCGCAGCGGCTGCGTCGCGTCGGCGCCGCCGCGGCCCTCGAGCCGCTGGCCGAGGATCGCCCGAAAGACGCGCTGTGCGAGCTGCTCGTCGAGCGCCGCGCCGAGGCGGGCGAAGATGCGCCCGCGCAAGAGGTCGAGCACGCCTTGGAACAGGTACAGGGCCGCGGTGATGAGGGCGAGGCCGACCAGTGTCGGCACGCTGCGGCTCGGGATCACGCGGTCGTAGACCTCGAGCATGAACAGCGAGCCGGTGAGGTACAGCACGTTGATCATGCCGCTGACGAGGCCGATGCCGATCAGCGCCGTCCGGTAGGCGGAGAGCGCCGCCGACAGATCCGGCGCCCAGCGGCCGGCGGCGCCCTGGGCCGCCGCGCTCATGCGAGCTCGGCCTCCACGAGATCGCGGACATGCACGAAGGCCGCGGCCGCGGCGGCCGCAGCCAGCGCGTCGCCGTCGGCGCCGAGCGGGGCGGCGTCGAGCGCCTGCGTGAACCTGCGCCAGTGCCGGCCGCGCCCCCCCGGATGCGGAGCGAGGTGGCGGGCGCCGAAGCTCCCGTCGAGGCCGAGCTTTTGCGCTTCCTTGGCGAGGAAGGCGGCCCCGAGCGTCGAGCCCTCGGCGACGTAGAGCCAGCCGAGCATCTCGGCCGGAGTCGCGAGCCGCGCGACGGGTTCTGCGGCCGGCGCCTCGAGGCCGAGATCGGCGATGTCGCGGGCGATGAGATGGAGGCGCCGGCGCTCGGCGAGGTCGGGCACGAACGGCGCCAGCGTCGCCGCGTCGATCCCGGCCTCGACGGCGTCCTGGAAGCGGTACTGCACGCGCAGGAAGCGGCCGTAGCGATCGCGGTCGGCGAAGGGCTCGAGGCTCATGATGCGCGCATCGAGCCGCTCGTGCAGGGCGCTGGTATGCGCCTTCAGCAGCGCCGCGCGGCCTGCCTTCGGCGCAGGCGCGGCGGCCGGATCGGCTTCCGGAGCTGATTGATCCTGGGTGAACATACCGACGCTCCGACTAGAACTTGGCCGCCAGCGAGACCTTCAGCGTACGGCCGCGGCTCGCCATCGTATTCTGGTATTGCGTGTAGTAACGGTTGAAGATGTTGTCGATGTTGATCACCGCCAGCACGTCCCCGCCGAGGTTCGAGGAGACGAAGACGTCGACCACCTCGTAGCCGGGCGAGGGCAGAAAACCCTCCGGCCGGTGCTTCTGCTCGGCGAATACCGAGACGCGCGAGCCGATGACGAGCCGCTGGTCGGAGAAGGGCCGCATGCCGAGCGTCGTCACGACGCGGTCGGACGGCAGCGAGGTCAGCGCCTTGCCGGTCTTGGCGTTGATGCCGCGGTTCAGCGTGCCGGCGACGCCGAAAAACACCTCGCCGGTGTCGTACATGCCCTCGAGCTCGGCGCCCCACAGCTCCGCGCGGGCTATGTTGCGGTACTGGTAGGTGCCGTCCGGATGCTGCCTGGTCGCGGCCTTGGAGACGCCGTCGATATAGTCGTCGACCGTGTTGTGGTAGCCGACGAGCTTGGCGCGCAGCTTGTCGTCCGACTGCAGGATCCCGTCGAGACGCAGATTGACGCCGACGTCGACCTCGTGCGCGGTCTCCGGCACGAGGCCCGCGTTCGGCAGGAACTCGAAGGCGGGGCCGGCGGGGTGGATGCCGGCGACGAGCGACTCGGTGACGGCCGGGACGCGGACCGCCTGCGCATAGGTGGCGAACAGCGTCAGCGGCGAGACGGGTGTCACGGCGAGCGTCACCTTGGGCGAGATCTTTCCGCCGCTCGAGCCGCCTTGGATGTCCCAGCCGTCGTAGCGCAGAGCGCCGGTCAGCTCCCACGCGCCCCAGCGCAGCTTGTCCTGGACGAAGCCGCCCCAGGCCATGCGGGTTCCGGTCGGGGTGAGGCCGTTGCTGAGGTCGCGGCTGTCATAGGTCTCGACCGCGTCGCGATAGCCGTCGATGCCGACGCTCACCGCGTGCTTGACCGCCCCGGTCTCGAAGCGGCTCGTGTTCTGCAGGTCGATGCCGGCCGTGCCGATGTCGAACCAGCGCCGCGCGCCGACATGCAGGCCCTCGATCTCCTTCTGCTCGGTGCGCGTCGTCGTGTAGTAGGCCTTGGCCGAGAGGTCGATCATCGGGTCGCCCGGCTCGGCCCATTTGTAGCCGGCCGAGTAGGTGCCGGCATCCGCCGTCGTCGCCCGCACGGTGCCGATGCCGGCGTCGAAGGTGTCGTGATAGCGGAGCGCGGTGAGCGTCAGCTCGTGGCCGTCGGCCGGCCGCGCGCGCGCCTTGGCGAGGCCGCTGTGCAACTCGTCGCCGGTGTTGAGGACCGTGTTGCCGTAGCCGTCGTAATAATCGCCGATCTTGCTCCAGGTGCCGGCGGCGATGACGTCGAAGGCGTCGCCGATCCGCCCCGCCGCCTCGCCGTGATACATCATCCCGTCGCCGTTGCTGGTGTAGCGCGTCTTGAGGCGGGCGCCGACGACGTCGCCGGGATCGAGCACGTCGCCGGCGTCGAGCGTGCGGAAGTCGACGCCGCCGCCGATCGAGCCGTTGCCTTCCGTCGCCGAGCCGGCGCCGCGCACCACCTCGACCGACTTCACCATCTCGGGATCGATGTAGAAGACGCCGTTGGCCGAGTGGCCGCTCGTCTGGAAGTTCTGCCGCGCGCCGTCGATGGTGACGTTGACGCGGCCGAAATCCTGCAGGCCGCGGATGTTGATCGCCGTGCCGGGATCGCCGCCCTGGCTGACGGTGGCGACGCCGGGCAGGATGTCGAGCACCTCGGCGGGCCGGCTCGGCTGGATCTCGGTCTCGATCTCGGTGCGGTCGACGATCGATTCCGGATTGGTCGATTCGTAGACGGCGTCGGTCGCCGACGGCGCGGTGACCGTGATCGGGTCGAGCTGGATCTCGCCTTCCGGCGAGACCTGCGCGTCCTGCGCGGCGGCGGTGCCGGCGACGAGCGTTCCGATGGCGAGCGCGACACCGATCGTCCGCCGCCGTCCCCGTCCCGACATCTCGCACCATCCACGCATCGGCAGCAGCCCCGGCGGCCCTACGCCGGTGCAATCTATCTCCGGTGGCTATAAAGACATGCGCGAAGAGGTCAATGCCGTCACACGCAGTTTCGAGGCGATCGAAATTAGACCTATTGTAAATCGAGACTACGCGGACGAGGCAAGAATGCGTCTAATCTATTGTAGACTCGCTTGACTTGCCCGCATCCACCAATATTACGGGCGACGCGGGCTCGGCAGCATTTTGAATTATTCAAATGTAGGCGTCTGGCTGCGCTCGTCGAGTTGCGCGCAACGCACTGGCGATCCTCCCTTCCGCGCTCTGCCGCGGGATTCCGTCGGGCGGTACCACTGGCAAAGGAATGAATACGATGATCAAGATCGACGTCAGCTCGCAGACCGAGAGCTTCAACTACAACAAGTACTTCAAGGAATACTTTACCGATTCCGGTCCCGGCAATCCGGATCCGTTCGAGTCGAAGTTCATTCGGATGACTTATGATCTGGAAAAAGTAATAGATCTGTACGGTAAAAAGTTCTTTTACGATTTCCAGAACCACATCGTCTCTGGAACCCTCAAGGAGATGGTCTTCACGCTCGGCGGCGAATCGATCCTCGAGATCTCCGGGCTGAACATCTCCAACAAGGCGGGCGAGGCCGGCGAGTTCCACCAGCTGATCGCCGCGCTGATGGGCGGCGGCGCTCCCGGCACCGGCTCCGACGCGGCCTACAAGGTGCTGCTCGGTGACCTCGGCGCCGACGCCCAGCACTACATCGGCGGCTCGGGAGCCGACACCTATACCGGCACGAAGTTCGGCGACCGGATCGAGGGCCGGCTCGGGGACGACAAGCTGAAGGGCGGCGACGGTAAGGACACCTTCGTCTTCAACACCGAGCTCGGCCCGGACAACGTCGACAAGATCGGCGACTACAACGTCAAGCAGGATACGATCGAGTTGAGCCGAAAGATCTTCTCCGACATCGGCAAAGGTACGCTCGACGAGGATCAATTCTCCAAGAACAAAATTTCCGGCGACGACGCCCAGATTCTCTACAAGAACGGCAAGCTGTTCTACGTCGACGACGATGGCGACACCACCCAGTTCGCCACCGTCGGCGACGGCCTGAAGCTCAGCCACGACGATTTCCTCGTGGCCTGAGCCTGTCGCCGGAGGCGGAGCGGCTCCGGCCGCTCCGCCTCAGCCGAGCTCGAAGCTCGTGATGCCGAAGATGCGGGGCAGCGGCAGCTCCGGCGCGCGTCCGCGGTACATGCGGGCGGTCTCGAACATGGGCTCGAGCCGTACACCTTCGGCGAGCCGACGGGCAGCCGCGTTGGGCTCGGGCACGTCGAGGAAGACCGGTCCCTCGCGGCCCCGCACGAGGGCCGCGAACAGGGCCGAGGCCGCAGCCTCGTCGTCGGCGAACAGCGGCCCGATCTTCCAACCCTGCCGGCACTGCCGAACAACGCCGTAGCCGCACAGTGCGCCGTCCTGGACGAAGGCGAGAGCTGTCCGCTCGGCCGGGTCGAGCCAGCCGCGCAGGAATTCTTTTCGCGGGGCGCCGAAGCAAGCCCGGTCATGGGACATGACGGCGCCCGCCGGCAGCCCTTCGATCGGCACGATGCCGGCCGTGGAAGCGCTCGGCAGGGCAGGGACGCCGCCATAGCGGATGTTGCGGTGGGCGAGGACGAAGCCGGACTTGCGATAGTTCGGCTGCTGGGCGACGACGCCGTCGAGCCCGACCGTCCGGGCGCCGAAATGCGCCATCGCGGCTTGCCAGAGCGCGAGGCCATGGCCGCGGCCGCGGAACTCGGGCCGGCAGATGTAGAGGCCGAGGAAGCCGAGCCCTTCGCCGTAGTTCACCGCCGAGATGCAGGCGACGGGCTCGGCGCCGAGCCTGCCCATCAGGAAGCCGTCCGGATCGGCGGCGCGGAAGGGGCGGGCGTCGGCGAGGCCCGGGTTCCAGCCCTCCGCCGCCGCCCAGTCGAGCGCGAGCGCGATCTCGGCCGCGTCCATCGGCGCGATGCGCAGGGCCTCGCTCATTCGGCGGCGAGCGGGCGCGCTC
>JAEZCD010000230.1 GCA_023430145.1 Pseudomonadota bacterium | reverse complement strand
TCGGCGGCATGCTGGGCGGCGGCGCGGCCGGCGGGCGCGGCGGCGGCCTCGGGGATATCCTCGGCGGCATGCTGGGCGGCGGCGCGTCGACCGGTGGCCGCGGCGGTGGTGGCCTCGGGGACATCCTCGGCAGCGTTCTCGGCGGCGGCGCGGCGGGCGGAGCCGTCGCCGGCGGCCTCGGCGAGCTTTTGAAGCGCTTCCAGGAATCCGGCCGCGGCGAGGTCGCCGACTCCTGGGTTCATACGGGGCCGAACCGGCTCGTATCGCGGCAGGACATCGAGGGCGCCATCGATCCCGAGGTGATCGAGGTGCTCGCCCAGCAGTACGGCATGAGCCGCGATGCGGTACTCGACACGCTCGCGCACGATCTGCCGGAGGCGGTCGACAAGCTCACCCCGGAGGGGCACGTGCCGACGTCCGACGAGGCGCGGCGCCTGTTCTGAGGCGCTTCGCCTGCTCGCCGGGGAGGACCAACGTCATCCCCGGCATCCCCGTGCCGGTCGGATCAGACCGGCCGCTTGTCCGCCTCCTCCTCGAAAGCGACGGCGACGTCGGCCTTCGCCGACAGGCGCACCTTGTCGCCCTCGACTTCGGCGACGAGCAGCAGCGGCACGTAATGGTGATGTCCCCGGTGCGAGCCCTCGCCGCTGTCCGCCTTGGTCAGCTTGATGCGGTCGCCCTCGACGCGGTCGACGGTCCCGACGTGGACGCCGTCGGCGCCGATGACCTCCATGTGCTCGCGGATCGCTTTCGTATCGGCCACTGCAGTCTCCTCTCGGTTGGCGAGGGCAAACGCACGGGGCCGAGATTGGATGCATGCCGGGTGGTGCGCCAAAGGCGCCTCTCCGGAGATCACCTCGGCTCGTCATCCTGCGCGAAAGCGCAGGATCTAGCTTTTATGCCGGAAGCATCGGTCCTGCGGTCGAGCCGCAGGACGACGGAGAGCTCCTCACCGCTGCGACAGAATCAGCCGCAGCAGGCGCTCCTTGACGCATTCGAGGCCGCCGATCGTGGCGTAGCCGGCCACGGCGCCGGCGAAGGAATAGGACACGAGCTTGTCGCGATGCACATAGGCGCCGGCGATGCCGACGATCTCGCCCGAGCGCGCCGCCTCGAGCAGCCGCTCGAGCTCCTCGACGACGGTGGCGTTGGCCTCGGCGGGCTGCGGCTCCCAGGTCCCGTGCAGGCTGACGACGTTGCCGGACATCCGAATCATCCCCCGGTGGTTCTGGATGCTTCCATGCAACGCGCATACCACGACCGGGCGTACGGCATGGCGAAGGGCGCCCGTGCGGGGCGCCCTCGCCTTCGCTTTTCCGCGATCTGTTGCCGGTCAAACGCTCTTGCGCGCCTGGGCCCGGGCGGCCTCGTCGCCGACCGCGCCGCCGGCCTGCGCGACGCGGCTGCCGGACACCTGTCCTGTGCCAGAGCCGGATATGCCGTGGTCCTTGACGCGCAGATTGTTCTGCACGTGGCCGACGCCGAGGATGCGCTCCACGACATCTTCCGCGCGCCGCCGCTCCTCGCGGCTGTCGACGGTGCCGGCGAGCGTCACCTCGGCGCCCGAGACGGTCACCTCGATGTCCGAGGCGTCGACCATCGGATCGTCGGTCAGCCGGTCGCAGACGTCCTCACGGATGCGCTCGTCGGAGCGCTTGTAGCCGCGCGGGCCGCGCCCGCGCCGCCCGTCGGCGCGCGCATCGCGCTCGCGCCGCCGCTCCGCATCCTCGTCCCCGAACCAGGACGAGACCTCGTCGGCGGCGCGCTCGAACAGGCCGCGATCCTCGCCGCGGTTGCGACGGTCGTCGTTGCGCGCCCAGCGCTCGCCATAGGTGCCGGCGCCGCCGGTCCAGTCATGACGGCCCCAGCCGCCGCTGCGGCGGGCATAGTCCTGCCACTCGTCGCGCTCGCTGCGTGGATAGTCGCCGCGCGAGGGATACTCGTCGAAGCCGGTCTGGCGGCCGTAGCGCAGGCTCTCGCTGTAGTCGCCGGGGCCCGAGCGGTCGATGGAGCGCTCGTAGTCGTAGTCCCGCGATCCCGACCAGCCGCTGCGGCCGCCGCCGAAGTCGCGCCCGCTGCCGCGATTGCGCTCGTCGCGGCCGAAATCGCGGCCCTGGCCGTAGTCCGGATAGTTCCGGTCGCCGGCGTGGCGCCGGAAATCCTGCGAGCCGAAGCGGCCCTCGCGGGAGCGGCCCCGGTCCTGATCCTCATCCGCCCGGTAGCGGTCTCTCTCGTTCCTCCAGCGGTAGTCGGACATCTCTGCCTCCTTCTCGTCACCCGGCAAGGCCGGTTGCCGAAAGAACAGTCCGGACGGGGTCGTGTTCCCGGAAATTCGGGCCCCGACGGCCGCGGGAGGCAGACTGCCCGCACAATGGGCGGATCCGGCCGCTGCCTGCGAACCGGGCGCTCAGGGCCAGTCGAGCGGGAAGACCGCGGTGCTGGCATAGGCTGCGGCGATCGTCGCGGCATTGGCCAGCGCCAGCCAGCCGAGATTGCGCCGGGACATCGGCAGCTTGAAGCCGAAGCGCAGCACGAGGCCCTCGATCAGCACATTGGCGAGGACGGCGACGACGAAGGTGCCGGCCCAGTCGAGGCGCCCGAAAGTCGGCAGGCCGATGACGTTCGGCAGCACGCTCCAGACGGCACCGAGAAACGGCCGGCCGACGAAGCCGACCGCGGCCGAGGCGGCGTTGGCGGCGAGCGCCGCCCATAGGGCCCGCTTCGGCGGGAAGCCGAAGATCCAGCGGATCAGCGCCCATTCGACGGCGAGGCCGAGAAGGATCACGAAGGGCGAGGACAGCCGCTGCTCCATGAGGAGGGCCGGCCACATGACGTTCGCCGCGGCCGGCAGCGTGCCCGCCGGGACGAGCGCTGCGGCGAGGGCGAGCGGCAGCGCTGTCGGCGTGCCGCGAGCTTTCGACATCGGGCCGCGGCCTCGCGGTCGAGCGTGCGTGCAAAGGGTCAGGGAACGAGGACGTTGAACTCCTCGTTCACGAACCCGCCCTGCAGGCTCTTGATGGTGACGTGCACCGCGAACCAGTCGCCGTCCTTGTAGTCCTGCTTCTCGTACTGGTCGCAGATGCCGCGAAACCCTGTCGATGCGGCGATGAGGACCTCGGCTCCGGGTTGCGCGGGCGTCGCCAGCACGGGCAGATTGTTCCACCACTTGCGGGTATCGTCGCCAGGCAGGTCCTTCCTGAGAAGCACGCAATAATTACCCTTCGAGGGCCTCTCTACCAGCACCTTCGACTGTCCGCCGGATCGGAGCACCTTGCCGCCGGCGTCGACGAGCGCATAGGCGATCGGCTCGTAGTTGTCGGCGGCAGCCGCAGGCAGCGGCGAGAGGGCGATCAGCGCGGACGAGAGGGCTGCGATTCGAACGGCGTGCATGGGGCTGCCTCGATGAATGCGACGGGGCCTCGGACCATGCCGAAGCGGCGCTGCCCAGTCTATGTGCTGTCCGAGGTCTCGTCTCGGGCGAGCGACGGTCTGCGGCGGGTCGCCCCAAGGGGATGGAGATTCCCCTGAGGCCACGCCCTCTGCGACCACGCGCGGCTTCCTCGCCTCGCGGGAGAGGGCTTGCACAAATCTCGGGCGTGGCGTTCGGACGTAGCGGAAGGCACCCCTTCCCTCTCCTCGATGGGCCCATCGCGGAGGGGAAAGTGGAGCATCCCCTTTCACCTGCCGAGGCTCCGCGCCCACTCCTTTCCCTCCCCTCGATGGGGAGGGTGGCCCGCCGCCGCAGGCGGCGTGCCGGGTGGGGTGACAGCGCCCGGCCTCCC
>JAEZCD010000397.1 GCA_023430145.1 Pseudomonadota bacterium | reverse complement strand
ACTCCGTGCCCCACACCCGCCCCCTTCGGGGGCACCCTCTCCCCATGGGAGAGGGGAAGAGGAGAATGCCGCCGCCACGAAGGCGCGCGCCTTCTCGCCGACCTCCGCCGCCGAGCGGCCGGGTGCGTAGAGCGCCGAGCCGATCCCGAAACCGTCGGCGCCGGCGGCGCGGTAGGCCGCCATGCTGTCCGGCCCGATGCCGCCGACCATCAGCACGCGTGTGCCGGGCGGAAGCACGGCCCGCAGCGCCTTGACGCCTGCCGGCGGCATCAGCTCGGCCGGGAAGATCTTCAGCCCGTCGGCGCCGGCGCCGAGCGCCGTCATCGCCTCGGTCGGCGTGAACACGCCGGGCAGCGAGACGAGCCCGTGCCGCTTCGCCCGGCCGATGACGGCCGGGTCCGCGTTCGGCGACACGATCAGCATCGCGCCCGCATCGGCGGACGCATCCACCTCCTCGGGGCGGTAGACGGTGCCGACGCCGACCATCGCGCGCTCGCCGACGGCGCCCAGCATGCGGCGGACGCTGTCGAGCGGATTTGGCGAGTTCAGCGGCACTTCGAGAATTCCGATGCCGGCATCGACGATCGCCGTCGCCACCGCGACAGCCTCCTCGGGCCGGATACCGCGCAGGATGGCGACGAGCGGCATCGCCGCCAGCGCCGCCGAGAAGCGTTCTGCGTGCCCGGTCATGCCGGCTCCTTCAATGCGGCGTCGACGGCGGCGAGCCCGGCGACGAAGGCCCGCTCGGGCTCGATGCGGCTCGCCGCGATGCCGCGTGCGGCGAGCGCTGCCGAATAGGCCTCGCCGAGCACCCCGTCGGCGACGATGCGAACCGGCTGCGCCAGGTCATACAGCTCCGCAGCGCCGAGCACCTCGGCGCCGATCAAGAGGCCCGAGAGGAACGGCCGCACCCCCGCGCCGGCCATCGCGCCGTCGAGGACGCGGCTGCGCGTCTCGAACAGCCGGCGGGTCAGCCCACCCTCGCGCGCCGCGGCCGCCAGCCCCTCGGCGAAGCCGGCCGGATCCTCCGGTTCCTCGGCGAGCCGGGCGATGAAGGCGTGCTCGCGCAGCACGCCGAACAGCTCGCCGGTGACGAAGGTGGCGAAGCCGGCGATGCGGCCGCCCTCGACCCGCACCCACTTGGAATGCGTGCCCGGCAGGCAGACGAGGCCGTCCGCGATGCCGGCGCCGAGCACAAGCACCTCCTCGCCGCGCATGACGTCGAGCGCGCCGTGCCGGTCGCGGCAGCGGACGCCGGGCAGCACGTCGACCGCGTCGGCGCCCGGCACGGCTATGCGCGCCGCGGCGATCTCGGCGGCGCCGCAGGGCGCGTCGACGTAAGGGGCCTCCACCCAGCCGTTGCGGCTGCCGATCATGCCGACGAGCAGCGTTGGCAGGGGGCCGTATCGCGCCTGCCAGCCGAGACACGCCTCGGCCAGCACACCAGCGTGCTCGCCGACCTTCAGCAGCGCGATACCCCTGTCGGACTGCGTCCGGTCGAGCACCGTGCCGCCGGCCATCAGATAGGCGCGGAAGCGGCTCGTGCCCCAGTCGACGGCGATCCGATCGGGCCGCGTCGGGCTCGGCGTCACACCCAGCCGCCGTCGACCACGTAGGACTGGTTGGTGATCGCCCCCGCCTCGTCCGAGGACATGAACAGCGCCACCTTGGCGATGTCGTCGGGATAGAGCTTCCGCTTCAGGCACTGCCGCTGCATCAGCTCGGCCTCGCCCTCCGGCGTCAGCCAGAGCGACAGCTGCCGCTCGGTCATGATCCAGCCCGGAGCGATCGAGTTGACGCGGATGTTGAACGGCCCGAGGTCGCGGGCGAGGCCGCGCGTTAGCCCGAGCACGGCCGATTTCGACGCCGTGTAGGCCGGCATGCCGCCCTGGCCGACCATCCAGGAGACCGAGCCGAAATTGACGATCGAGCCGCCGCCGGCCGCCTTCATGTCCGGGATCACCGCCTGGGCGCAGAAGAACTGGTGCTTCAGATTCACCGCCAGCCGGTTGTCCCAGTATTCTGGCGTCACCGTCTCGATGGCATGCCGCTCGTCGTGCGCGGCATTGTTGAGCAGGATGGTGATCGGCCCGATCCGCTCCCGCAGGGCGCCGATCGCGGCCCGCGTGGCCGCGATGTCAGTGAGGTCGGCCTGGGCGAAATGCACCTCGCCGCCCGCCGTCCGAAGCTCGCTCTCGAGCGCCCGCGACTCCTGCTCCTTGATGTCGATGAAGCCGACGCGGCTGCCCTGGCCGGCGAAATGGCGGACGAGCGCCGCGCCGATGCCACTGCCGCCGCCGGTTATGAGGACGCCACGGTCCTTCAAGCTCGGATAGATCGCCCCCGACATCGAAAACCTCCATGCTGCGGGCTCGCTCGAGCCCCGGCCGGCCGGACCATTGCATTACGCAGTCGTGCGCGCCAAGCCGTACCTTCGCGCGAGCATGTACTGGTACGACTCGGCTTGTGGTGGCAAGCTTCATGCCCGGGGAAGGGGGGTTCCGGAGGTGGTCTTCTAGTCGAGGCGGCCCGTCATGCGCATTCCGACACTGCTCCTCTCGCTCGTCATGGCGCTCGGCTGCGCCGCGAGCGCCCGCGCCGCAGACACCGAGGTCGACCTCGAGCTCGTGCTCGCCGTCGACATCTCTTACTCGATGGATTTCGACGAGCTGCAGCTGCAGCGCGAGGGCTACATCGCCGCGCTCACCTCGAAACAGGTGCTGGATGCGATCGCCGAGGGCATCGTCGGCCGCATCGCCGTGACCTATGTCGAATGGGCCGGCAGCATGGACCAGCAGATCATCGTCGATTGGCAGGTGATCGACGGCGCCGATGCGGCCGAGGCGTTCACCGCCAAGCTCGCCGCGGCACCGGTGCGGCGCGCCTACCGCACCTCGATCTCGGCGGCCCTCAACTATGCGGCGCCGCTGTTCGAGGGCAACGGTTTCGAGGGCCTGCGTCGGGCGATCGACGTCTCCGGCGACGGCGCCAACAATCAGGGCCCGGTGGTGACGACGGCGCGCGATGCGGTCCTCGCGCAGGGCATCGTCATCAACGGCCTGCCGCTGCTCCTGAAGCGGCAAACCTGGGGCCTCGCCGACATCGTCGACCTCGACGCCTATTACCGCGACTGCGTGATCGGCGGCCCCGGCTCGTTCATGGTGCCGGTGCGCGAGCGCTCGCAATTCGCCGACGCCATCCGCACCAAGCTGATCCTCGAGATCGCCGGCCGCGAGCCGCCCGCCCGCGTGATGAAGGCGGCCGCGAGGCCGACCGTCTCCTGCACCATCGGCGAGCAGCAGTGGATGGAGCGCTTCGGACCTTAGGGGGCGTCGCGAAAGAGAGCGCCCATCCCTCTCCGACCTGTTCGGCAGAGCCGGGTAGAACGGCGACCGGGCGGGAGGCCGGTCGAGGTGAGCCGCTTCGAGCGGCTCGTTCGCCAGGCCGGGCCGGCCGCCGGCGCGACACCGCGGTTGAGCCGTCGCGGCCGCCCCGCTAAGAGTGCCGCTCCCGCCGGCAGCCACGAGGTCGAAGGAAAATGCCGCTCGCCAGCATGACGGGCTTCGCCCGTGCCGACGGCGTCGCCGGGCGGGCGCGCCTGACGGTCGAGCTGCGCAGCGTCAACGCCAAGGGCCTCGACATGCGCCTCAGGCTGCCGCCCACCTTCGACGGCGTCGAGCCGGCGATGCGGGCCGAGCTCGGCAAGCGGTTTTCGCGCGGCTCGGTGTCGGCTACGGTGACCGTGCAGCGTGAGAGCGCCGCCGCCGTCGTCCGCGTCAACGAGGAGGCGCTCGTCGCGGTGCTCGTCGCCGCCGAGCGCATCTCCGGGAGGTTCGCCGTCGAGCGGCCGCGGCTCGACGGGCTGCTCGCGGTGCGCGGCGTGCTGGAAGTCGCTGAGCCGGAGGAGGGGCCGGAGGAGCGCCTCGCCGTCGAGGCGGCACTGGTGGAGACATTTGCGCGCGCTGCCGATGCGCTCGCCCTATCGCGGCTCGCCGAGGGCGAGAGTCTCGGACGAATCCTCGAGGAGCGGCTCGCCGCCATCGCCGCGCTCGCGGAGGCCGCCGAGCAGAACCCGGCACGGCGCCCCGAGGCGATCCGCCAAAGGCTCGGCGAGCAGGTGCAGGCGCTGTTCGCGGCCGAGCCGCGGCTCGATCCGGACCGGCTGCACCAGGAGGCGGCGCTGCTCGCCATGCGGGCCGACATCCGCGAGGAGATCGACCGGCTGAAGGCGCACGTCTCCCAGGCGCGCGACCTTCTGGCGGCGGGTGGGCCGGTCGGCCGGCGGCTCGACTTCCTCGCCCAGGAGCTCGGCCGCGAGACCAATACGCTGTGCGCGAAATCGAACGACTTGGCGCTGACCGCGATCGGCCTCGACATGAAGGCGGCGGTCGAGCAGTTCCGTGAGCAGGTGCAGAACCTCGAATGACCAACGCCCCCCGCCGCGGCCTGATGTTCGTCCTGTCCTCGCCGTCGGGGGCCGGCAAGTCGACGCTGACGAGGCTGCTCCTGCAGCAGGAGCTCGGCCTCGATCTGTCGGTCTCGGTGACGACGCGCGCCAAGCGGGCCAGCGAGGTGGCGGGCGTGCACTACCACTTCATCGATACGCGCACCTTCGAGCGCATGCGTGCCGGCGGCGAGCTGCTCGAATCGGCGCGCGTGCACGATCACCATTACGGCACGCCGCGCGAGCCCGTGGAGCAGGCGCTGGCCGCCGGCCGCGACGTGCTGTTCGACATCGACTGGCAGGGCACGCTGCAGCTCTACGAGGCGGCGCGGCCGGATGTCGTCTCCGTCTTCCTTCTGCCGCCGAGCGCAGAGGAGCTGCGCGCGCGCCTGCTGCGCCGCGCCGAGGACGATCGGGCGGTGATCGCCGCGCGGCTGAAGAACGCCGCCGCCGAGATCGGCCACTGGAACGAGTACGACTACGTGGTGGTCAACGACGATCTCGACCGCGCCTTCGGCGAGCTGCGGGCGATCCTCGTCGCCGAGCGGCTGAAGCGGGCGCGGCCCGGCATGGCGGCGCTCGCCGAAAGGCTCGCCGAAGATCTCAGCGGCGCGCCGGCGCCGGCGGAGTGATCCGTCGGCGAGCTGGGTACCGGCCTTTCACGCGACCGTGGATCGAATGCGCGGAGCCGGATGCGGCTTGCGGGGGCCTCTCGGCGATGCTAAAGAACAAAAAGCGAACTCGATGCCGGAACCCCGGCGGCGTCCAACGGCTTGTGGACAACGGGGCGGCGGTGCGGGGCAGGGCGGTCCGGAGCGTCTAGTCTGAGGCGGCGAGCAGCGATCGGAGAAACGACATGGCCGGCAGCGTGAACAAGGTGATCCTCGTCGGCAATCTCGGCGCCGACCCGGAGGTCCGGCGGATGCAGGACGGCCGCCCGGTCGTCAATCTGCGCATCGCCACTTCGGAGAGCTGGCGCGACAAGGCGAGCGGCGAACGGCGCGAGAAGACCGAGTGGCACCGCGTGGTGATCTTCAACGAGAACCTCGCCAAGGTCGCCGAGCAGTACCTGAAGAAGGGCTCCAAGGTCTACATCGAGGGCGCGCTGCAGACCCGCAAATGGCAGGACCAGTCGGGCCAGGACCGCTATTCGACCGAGGTCGTGCTGCAGGGCTTCCGCGGCGAGCTGACGCTGCTCGACTCGCGCGCCGGCGGCTCCGCCGGCGGCGACTTCCCGGACGAGGGGAGCGATTTCGGCCGCGCCTCGCCGATGGAGCGGCGGCCGGCCATGGCGAGCGGTGGCGGCGGCGGTGGTGGCCGCTTCAACGAGGCGATGGACGACGAGATCCCGTTCTGAGGGCTGTCGCACCGGCGTCATGATGGCCTGGTTCTGAGCGGGCGAGAGTTCGTTCCCACCGCATGCAGGCAGCCAACCAGCACCTTCGCGTCGACGACGCCCGCCGGCCTCCGAATGCCGTCGGCTCCGTTCGATTGGCGGCCCGTCTCGTGGCGGCGCGGGGACGGGCTCCTCGCTCCCACTCGGCGCGGCCTGATCGCGGGCTACTTCTCTCCCTCCCTTCGATCGGGAGGGTGGATCGCTCCGAGCGGCCAGTGCAGAGCGAGCCGGGTGAAGCGACTGGCCTGCAGCGGGAGGGAGTGACCCGGCCCCGCCCGTCGCCTTCGTCGCCGGTTCACCTTCACCATCCGAGGGTGGGAGGGAGCCCGGCCCGGGCGCCACGCACGATATGCACGCAGCCCGTGCCGATCGAAACGAACGTCGTCCCCGCTTCTCGGAATCGTCCTCCCCCATGCTCCTCGCACAGCTGAGCGACCTGCACCTGCGCCCGGCCGGCAAAGGCGCCTATCGGGTCGTGGAGACCAACATGCTGGCCGAGCGGGCGCTGCGCGCCATCGCCCGCTTCCGGCCGCGGCTCGACGCGCTCGTCATCTCCGGCGATCTCGCCTTCGACGGCGCTTCCGCGGAGTACCAGGCACTCGCCGCGATGCTCGCGCGCTACATTCACATCCCGGTCTATGTCATTCCCGGCAATCACGATCGCCGCGCGCTGATGAAGACCGTGCTCGGCCATCTTCCCGGCGTCGCGGAGGACGAGGAGTTCGTCCACTACGTCGTCGAGCAGGGGCCGCTGCGGCTCGTGATGCTCGATACGCTGGTGCCTGACCGCCCGCACGGCGAGCTCTGCCCGCGCCGGCTCGACTTCCTGCGCCGCGCGCTCGCCGCCGCGCCGGACAGGCCGACGGTGATCGTCATGCACCATCCGCCGTTCCTGTGCGGCATCGAGCACGTGGACGGCATCATCCTGCGCGAGCCGGATGTCTTCGCCGGCATCGTCGCCGCCAATCCGCAGGTCCAGGCGGTCCTCTGCGGCCACCATCACCGCATGATCATCTCGCGGATCGGCACGGCGATCGTGCAGATCGCACCTTCGGCCGCGCATCAGCTCGAGCTCGCCCTCGTGCCCGGCACTCCCGGCGGCTTCGTCATGGAGCCGGCCGCCTTTCTCGTCCACCGCTGGGACGGCGGCACCCTCGTCAGCCATCTCGCCTATGTCGAGGATTTCGAGGGGCCCTATCCGTTCATCCCCGAGCAGGACTGAGGACTGTAGCGCCGGCGCTCGCGCGCGCGGCCTCCGTTCATGCTATGAGAACGGGTCGGAGCGATGCTGCCGACGGCAGTGCGTGCGTGCGAACGAGGGACGGACATGCGTAGCTTGATCGCCTTGGCCATCACCGCGGCAGGCCTCGCCCTCGGCGGCTGCTACGAGCGTCCGGCGCCCGATCTCGCCATGGTCCCGACGACGATCGAGCGGCAGACGCCCGACCGCTGCTACGCGATCGACCCCTACGGGGTGCGCGGCCGCATCCCCTGCTGACGCAGCCGCGCCGGGCGCCGTCTCACTTCCTCTCGATCACCGCGCAGGCGAGGCGGTCGCCGGCGGCGCCGGTCGGCTGGGTTGTATAGTCGTCCTTGCCGACATGCAGGACGAGCGCCGAGCCGTCCTGGTCGAACACGCCGCGGCCGCTCGAATCGAGCGTCACCATCGGATTGAAGACCTCGATGCGCAGCACGCCGTCGGCCGGCGCGAACTGGTTCGGCATGTCGCCGAGGTGCGGCCCGCCGGCGACGAGATAGCCGTGCTGGTGGCCGCCCGAGAAGTGGCCCTTTGCGGAGTTGAACTTGGTCGCCGGGTCGCAGATGCCGACCTCGTGGATGTGGAAGGCGTGCTCGCCGGCCGGGACGCCCGAGAGCTCCGCCTTGATCAGCACGCCGCTCGGCGTCTGCGTCAGCGTCGCGGTGCCGATCTCCTTGCCGCTCTGATCGATGAAGCGGGCGCTCGCGGTGGCCGGAGCCGGCGCCTGAGCGAGGGCCGGGGAGACGATCGCGCCGAGCGCGGCCGCGAGGATGATCGATCGCATGAAAGCTCTCCTTGGATTGCGGGCGGGTGCCGCCGGTGCGCCGGATAGAACCTCGCCCGGCCAGATCGGTTTCCTTGTCGCACGGCGTCGGCCTTCGCGACAAAATTCGGTCAGCCGCTGGTCCGGCGGGGCGGGATGCGCGTTGTAGTGCCGCCGCGGGCCGTCGCGGCGAGGAGAACAGAATTGGCAGACGCCCCGCCCTCGACACGCGTTGCCAGGTTGGCCCCGAGCCTTTCGCCGGTGTCCTGGAACCAGAGCCTCCTAGTGCTCGTCGGCGTCATCGCCGCCCTCTACGTCGCGCGCGACATCTTCGTGCCGATCGCGCTCGCCATCCTGCTCGCCTTCGTGCTCGCGCCGCTCGTCCGGCTGCTGCGTCGGATCGGCCTCAATCGCATCGGCGCGGTGCTGATCTCGGTCCTCCTCGCCTTCGTCGTCATCGTCGGCATCGGCGGGGTGCTCGCCCGCCAGGTCAGCGAGCTCGCCGACAACCTGCCGCGCTACCAGCTCAACATCCGCGACAAGGTCCAGTCGATCCGCGGCGCCGCGAAGGGGACCAGCGCCGTCGAGCGGGTCAGCGAGGTGCTCGAGAACCTCCAGCAGGAGATCCGCCGCGAGCCGGCTCCCGGCGCGGCGACGCCGGCGACCACCACCACGCCGCCCGAGCCGCAGCCGATCCCGGTCGAGGTGCGGCAGCCCGAGCCTGGGCCGCTCGAGCTCGTGCGGCAGATCGTCGAGCCGCTGATCGAGCCGCTGACGACGGCCGGCATCGTGCTCGTCTTCGTCATCTTCATCCTGCTCTACCGCGAGGATCTGCGCGACCGCTTCATCCGGCTCGTCGGCACCACCGACCTGCACCGCACGACGGCGGCGATGGACGAGGCGGCCTACAGGCTGAGCCGCTTCTTCCTCGTCCAGCTCGGCCTCAATGCCGGCTTCGGCCTGCTGATCGGCGTCGGCCTCTGGTTCATCGGCGTGCCGAACCCGATCCTGTGGGGCATCCTCGCCATGCTGATGCGCTTCGTGCCCTATGTCGGCTCGTTCATCGCCGCGGGCTTCCCGGCGCTGCTCGCCATCGCCGTCGATCCCGGTTGGGCCATGCTGGGCTGGACGCTGGCCCTGTTCCTGGTCATGGAGCCGCTTGCTGGGCAGGTGGTCGAGCCGATGGTCTACGGCCACAGCACCGGCGTCTCGCCGATCGCCGTCATCGTCGCCGCCACCTTCTGGCTGTGGCTGTGGGGACCGATCGGCCTCATCCTCGCGGTGCCGCTGACGGTCTGCGTGGTCGTGCTCGGCCGCCATGTCGAGCGGCTGGAGTTCCTAGACATCATCCTCGGCGACCAGCCGGCGCTCGCTCCGGACAAGAGCTTCTACCAGCGCATGCTCGCCGGTGATCCCTACGAGGTGGCGGAGCAGGCGCATCGCTATCTCAAGGAGCACGCCCTCTCGACCTATTACGACGAGGTCGCGCTGCAGGGACTGGCGCTGGCCCAGGCCGACGTCGCCGAGGGCAGGCTCGATGCGGCCCGTCTGCCGACCATCCGCGACAGCGTCGCCGCCGTCGTCGAGGATCTCGCCGACACCGAGGATGTCGAGCCGGAGGAGGCGCCGGCCGAGCTCGAGCCGGAGGAGCCGCAGGAGCCGAGCGTTCCGGAGAGCCTCGCGCCGGAGGCCTTGCCGCCGGGCTGGGAGGGCGAGCCCGTGCTGGTGGTGCCGGCGCATACCCCGCTCGACGAGGCGGCGGCGCTGATGCTGGCGCAGATGCTCGAGAAGCACGGCCTCGGTGCGCGGGCCGCAGGGCTCGAGGATGTGACCGGGCCCGGCCTCGCGCGGCTCGAGGGCGGCGGGCTGAAGCTCGTCTGCGTGTCCTATTTCGGCGCCGCGACCGGTCTCGCCCGCGCCCGCTACCTCGTCCGCCGGCTGAAGCGGCGGTTCCCGGGCGCGCTCATCGTCGCCTGCTTCTGGAGCGTCGGGGAGGACCAGAACGTCACCGAGGGTACGCTCGCCGCCGGTGCCGACCTCGTCGTCGGAACGCTCAAGCAGGCGGTCGAGGCCGCCGTGCACACCGCCAAGCAGGCTGCCGCCGCTCCCACGGACGCCGTCGCCGTGCCTGCGGCGTGAGCCTCAGCCGGCGCGCTGCAACGGCTCGGTCTTCCAGTGGAAATAGTGGTCCGCGATGTGGTCGAGAAAGAATTCGTCGCGGTCGCGGCTTTGCACGAAGGCGCTATAGACCTCCGGCGTCACCGCGTAATAGGTGTAGGTGCCTTGCTCCTCGAACGTGACATAGAGGGTGCAGAGCACCGCGTGATAGGCGATGTCGACGATCGCTGGCAGAGAATCCCGCATCTTTTCCGCTCCGCGAGGGCCTCAGGCGGTCCGTCCCGCAGCGGCCGGCCGCCACCAGCGTCGTGCGGAACAGAATCACTTCCTATCGCAGGCAATCGCATGTTCGCGAGTCTGTAAAGTACACTGGGGACTCGTTCCTTCCGGAAATCGAATTTATTCGGGCAGTTTGTCTAAAACTACATGCCGTCGCGCGACACTCGGGCGGACGGTCGACGGACGGCCGCCGGCGCGCTATTGCCAGCCCTCCAGACCTCAAGCGACAGGCCCGGCCATGTACAAGATGCTCGACGCGCGCGATCTCACCGTCTTCGTCACCGGCGCGACGTCGGGCTTCGGCGAGGCGACCGCGCGCCGCTTCCTCGCCGAGGGATCCCGGGTGATCGCCACCGGCCGCCGGGCCGACCGGCTCGGGGCGCTCGCTTCCGGCGGCGGTGCCGAGCGGCTGTTGCCGCTCGCCTTCGATGTCCGCGATCGCACCGCCGTAGAGGCGGCGGTGGCCTCGCTGCCGCCCGAGTTCGCCGCCGTCAACGTCGTCGTCGCCAATGCCGGCCTCGCGCTCGGCCTCGAGCCCGGCTGGGAAACGAACCTCGACGACTGGGAGACGATGATCGACACCAACGTCTCCGGCCTCGTCTACACGGTACGCGCGCTGCTGCCGGGGATGGTCGAGCGCAACGAGGGCCACGTCGTCACCCTCGGCTCGATCGCCGGCGACTATCCCTATCCGGGCGCCGCGGTCTATGCCGGGACGAAGGCCTTCGTGAAACAGTTCTCGCTCGCCCTCTACGCCGATCTGCACGGCAAGAATCTGCGCGTCACCAATATCGAGCCGGGTCTCGCCGAGACCGAGTTCTCCATCGTCCGCTTCAAGGGGGATACCGAGCGTGCCGGCCAGATCTATGCGGACACGCTCTACATGACCGGCGAGGACATCGCCGAATCGATCTTCTGGGCCTGTACGCTGCCGCGCCATCTCAACATCAACCGCATCCAGATGATGCCGATCTCGCAGACCTTCGGCCCGGCGCGCGTCTTTCGCGGCTGAGGGCGCCGTGGCCATCGTCGTCGTCGGCGAGGCGGTCGTCGACTTCCTGCCTGCGCCGGACGGCTCCTTCCGGCCGCTGCCGGGCGGCTCGCCGCTGAACGTCGCCACGGGGCTCGCCCGGCTCGGCGCGCCATCCGCCTATCTCTGGGCCCTGTCGAGCGACCTGTTCGGCGACCTCTTCCGGCGCCACCTCGCCGAGGCCGGCGTCGACCTGTCGCTCACCGCCACCGTCGACCGGCCGTCGACGCTCGCCTTCGTCGCCATGCGGCAGGGGCAGCCGGTCTACGCCTTCTTCGACGAGGGCTCGGCCGGACGCATGTTCGATCCGGCCGCCGTGGCGCTCCCGGAGGAGACGGCCCTCGTCCATGCCGGCTCCTACGTCCTCGCCTGCGAGCCGGTCGGCGCCTCGATCGAGCGCTGCCTGCGGGCGGCGCGGGGCAGGGGGATCTCGGTCAGCCTCGACGTCAACGTGCGCAAAAGCCTCGTCGCCGACCCGGAGGCCTATCGCGCACGCCTGCAGCGCCTGTTCCGCCTCGCCAACATCGTCAAGGCGAGCGAGGAGGATATTTTTTGGCTCGCGCCCGGCGCGGCAGCGGAGGACTTCGCCGCCGCGCGCCTCGCCGACGGCGCCGAGCTCGCCGTCGTGACGCTCGGCGGGGAGGGCGCGCTGCTCGCCGCGGG
>JAEZCD010000316.1 GCA_023430145.1 Pseudomonadota bacterium | reverse complement strand
GAGCTGAAAAGATGGATCCTGCGCTTTCGCGCAGGATGACCACGGAGTGGGCAGATGCGCTTTGCCTCCGCGGAGGACGCCGAAGAGCCTGCGGATGCGCTGGCCTTGGCGCAGGATGCCGGCGAAGCGATCGGCTAACCTTTGCGCAGCGCCTGCATCTCTTCGGGATCGGCCGCGTACACCGCATCGAGCAGCCGCATCACCTGCGCCATGTCGCCGAGGTCCGCCACCGGCGCCCGCCCGTCGCGGACGCGGGAAAGAACGTCGGCGACGAACTCCGGATAGATCGGCATGTTGGTCGTCGAGCCCGGCACGGTCCTGCGGCGGCCGGCCATGTCGGAGATCTCGATCAGGCCGGGGCCGACGGCGGCGAAGTAGGCGCCCTCGGTGCGCACCGAATAGTGCATGTCGAAGATGCCGCCCGGCGCCGGATAGAGGTACGCCGTCTCGATGAAGCACGCCTTCTCGCCCGCGCGCAGCGTCACGGCGGCGTAGTCTTCCACATCGCCCTCGCCGGCGATGTTGCCGAGCGTCGTGCGCGCCACCGCGACGTCATCGCCGAGCAGGAGCTTCGCCAGATCGAGGAAGTGGACGCCGAGATTGGTCATCACGCCGCCGCCGGCGCGCGCCCGGTCGAACATCCACAGGCAGTCCGCCTCGCGGTAGCGCGCCGACGGCCCGGCGATGAACTTGAAGCCGGCATAGAGCACTTTTTCGCCCGGCGCGTGCTCGGCGATCGCCTGCATGAAGCCGGACTGCCGGAAGACGAGCGGCACGGCCGCGAAGATCTTCATCGCCTCAGCCGCGGCGGCGATGCGGGCGACTTCGGCCTCGTCGAGGCCGGCGGGCTTCTCGACCATGAACGGGATGCCGGCCTCGATGAGAAAGGCCGAGGCCGCGGCCATGTCCGCATGCTGTCCGAGCACGAAGACGAAGTCCGGCCGCGCCTTCTCGACGAGCTCCTCGACGCCGCGCGCGGCGAGACAGCCGAGCCGATCGGCATAGGCCTGCGCTTTCGGAAAATCCTCGTCGCTGACGCCGACGACGGTCGCATCGGGAAGCTGCAGCAGCGGCTCGAGGTACAGCGGCGTGTGCCAGTGGCCGACGCCGACGAAGGCGATTTTCACGTGCGGTGCCTCATTGTTCTTGCGGCCAGGTCACGAGGACGCTCCTCGTCATTGCGAGCGAAGCGAAGCAATCCAGCGTCTCTTGCGGCGCCGAAAAGCCGGATTGCTTCGTCGCTCCGCTCCCCGGAATGGCGGCGAGACCCTCGCCCCCGGGAGGAATCCGCGTGAGCGATCGGAGTCCGAAAAGCCTGGATCCCCTTCCCGAGCCGCTGCGTGGCTCGCCGGGGACGACACCGAAGCCCGCTCGGTATCATCCCCGGCCGAGCGAAGCTCGGGAAAGGGGATCCAGGCCTTTGCGAGGCTTGTCGCGCACTCGGACACGTCCAAAAAAGTGAGGCAGCCCAGTTTTTTCTTTGACCGCCCGAAAGCTGGATTGCTTCGTCGCTTCGCTCCTCGCAATGACGGAGAGCCTCTACCGCGCCCCCTTCGCCTCCCGGGCGATCTCGTGGTGCTTGATCACCTCGCGGATGACGAAGGCCAAAAACTTCTCGGCGAAGTCCGGATCGAGCTTGCTCTCCTTGGCGAGCTCGCGCAGGCGCGCCACCTGCTCGGCCTCGCGGCTCGGATCGGCCGGCGGCAGCCCGTATTCCGACTTCAGGCGGCCGACCTTCTGCGTGCACTTGAAGCGCTCGGCGAGCAGATGCACCAGCGCCGAATCGATGTTGTCGATGCTGTCGCGAAACTCGCGCAGCTCCGCCATGACCTCGTCCCTGCTTTTGTCTGCCGAGCGCACGCGCGTTCCCCGTTTGCAGGTCGCCCGGGCGGCCCGGGTCCCGACCCAAATTGCCGATCGCCGCCGACATGCTTATAGCGCGCCCGCCGCCGGCGGCACGCCTCGAGAGGACGATGACGCTCATGCCTCGGTGAACACGCGGTTGCGCATGCGGTTCAGGCCCGGCAGCACGAGGATCAGGAGCACGAGCGCCGCGAGCGCCAAGAGCCCGGCGCTGATCGGCCGCTCGACGAACACAGCGAAGTCGCCGCGCGAGATGATGAGCGCGCGCCGCAGATGCTCCTCGAGCAGCGGCCCGAGCACGAACCCCATGAGCAGCGGCGCCGGCTCGAAATCGAGCCGGATCAGGATGTAGCCGAACAGGCCGAAGGCGGCGATCAGCCCGACCTCGGCGACGTTGAGGCCGATGCCGTAGACGCCGACGATGCTGAGCCCCACGATCGCCGGGAAGAGATAGCGATAGGGGATCAGCAAGAGCTTCACCCACATGCCGACCAGCGGCAGGTTCAGCATGACGAGGATGACGTTGCCGATCCACATCGAGGCGACGAGGCCCCAGAACAGCTCCGGATTGGCGGCGATGACGTTCGGGCCGGGCCGGATGCCCTGGATGACGAGCGCGCCGATCATCAGCGCCATCACCGGATTGCCGGGCAGGCCGAGCGTCAGCATCGGGATGAACGAGGTCTGCGCGGCGGCGTTGTTGGCCGCCTCCGGCCCGGCGACGCCTTCGATGGCACCGTCGCCGACGCGCGGCTCGTTCCGAGAGAAATGCTTCTCGGCCGAGTAGGCGGCGAAGGAGGAGAGGGTCGCGCCGGCGCCCGGCAGGATGCCGAGGAAGGAGCCGATGCCGGTGCCGCGCAGGATCGGCAGCGCGGCGCGCTTGAGGTCGGCGAGCGAGGGCATCAGGCGGCCGATCTCGGCCGTGTTCATGCGTCGCGTCGGCTCGTTCTCGAGATTGCGGATGATTTCCGCCAGCCCGAAGAAGCCGATCGAGACGACGACGAAGCTGATGCCGTCGGCGAGCTCCGGCACCCCGAAGGTGAGCCGTCGCGTGCCGGTGTAGAGGTCGGTGCCCGCCATGCTCAGCATGATGCCGAGGATCACCATGGCCAGCGCCTTGGCGACCGAGCCGTGTGCGAGCGCCGTCGACGCCACGAGGCCGAGCACGATCAGCGAGAAATATTCCGGCGAGCCGAACTTCAGCGCCAGCGTCGACAGCGGCAGCGCGAACAGCGCGATGAGGAAGGTCGCGACCGTACCGGCGAAGACCGAGCCGATGGCGGCGATAGCGAGCGCGATGCCGCCGGCGCCGTGCTGGGCCATCTTGTAGCCGTCGATGGCGGTGACGACCGAGGAGCCTTCGCCCGGGATGCGGACGAGGATCGCCGTCGTCGAGCCGCCGTACTGCGAGCCGTAATAGATGCCGGACAGCATGATGATCGCCGGCAGCGGCCCGAGATTGAAGGTGATGGGCAACAGGAGGGCGATGGTCGCCGTGGCGCCGATGCCCGGCAGCACGCCGACCAGCGTGCCGAGCAGTGCGCCGATGAAGCAGTAGAGGAGGTTCTCCAGCGACAGCGCGGCGGAGAAGCCGAGCCCGAGATTGGCGAGGAGATCCATGCGCCGTCTCAGCCGGCCGAGAGCCAGGGGCCGAGAAGCGGCAGCGGCAGGCCGAGCGCTCGGACGAAGACGAGCGTGCAGAACAGCGTCACTGCGAGGGCGAGCACAGCGGCGGCGAGGACCGAGATGTGGCGGCTCGCGAGCGCGCTGACGAACACCGCCAGCACCAGCGCCGGCACGAGGCCGATGCTCGTCACCGTCAGCGCGAACAGGATCGGGGCCGCGGTGACGAGCGCAATGCCGCGCAGCGGCAACGGCGCCGCGGCCGCGTGGCCGGGACCGGTCAGGCAGCCATGCGCGGTGAGGCCGAGCGCGATGGCGCCGAGCAGCACCGACAGGACGAGCGGGAAGAAGCCCGGGCCGATGCCGAGCGCGCTGCGCAGCGGCAGCCCGGCGGACGCGATCCCGTAGGCGGTCGCGAAGGCGAGCAGCACGAGGCCGCCGGCGACTTCCTTGCGGTTCATCGAGGATCCCGCCGCCTGCTTCTCCTCCCCCTGAAAGGGGGAGGCCGGACTCGCGGAGCGAGCCGGGAGGGGGTCCACTCTGCGCGGCCGAGCAGGATGACCCCCACCCGGACGGCTGCGCCGTCTCGACCTACCCCTTTCAGGGGGAGGAGAAGAAGCTGTGGCCTCATCCGGAGATCGTCCTCGGCGTCCCGCTTCCTGGGCGCGGCCGAGTTCGGTCGCGCCCGGCGTCAGGCTACTGGATCTTGATGCCGGCCGCCTTGACGATCTTCCCCCAGCGCTCGGTGTCATCGACGATCAGCTTCGACAGCGCCTGCGGCGTCGAGCCGACCGGATCGATGCCGTTGTCCTTGTACTTCTTGACGACGTCCGGGTTGGCGAGCGCGGCCGTCACCGCTTTGCTGAGCTTCTCGATCACCGCCGGCGGGGTCTTGGCGGGCGCCATCAACGCGCCCCAGGCGGCCACGTCGTAGCCCGGGATGCCGGCCTCGATCATCGTGGGAACGTCGGGCAGGTTCGGATTGCGCTTGCCGCTCGTCACCGCGAGCGCCACGAGCTGTCCGTTCTTGACGAAGGGCTGCGCCGACGGCACCGAGTCCATGACCATGTCGATGTTGCCGGCCATCACGTCGACGCGGGCTTCGGCCGAGCCCTTGTAGGGCACCTGCTGCATCTTCACCCCGCCCATGTCCTCGAGCAGCACCGCGAACATCTGCACCGAGGAGCCGATGCCGGCCGTGCCGTAGGTGAGCTGGCCCGGCTTCTCCTTCGCCATCGCCAGGAGATCCTTGACCGTCTTCACCCCGAGCGAGGGGCGGGCGACGAGCACATGGTCGACCTCGAAGGTCTTGCTGATCGGCACGAGGTCTTTGCCGACGTCGAAGCCGGCGTCCTTGTAGAGGTGCGGGTTGGTGGTCAGCGTGCCCATCGTCGCGAACAGCAGCGTGTGGCCGTCCGCTGGTGCCTTCACGGCGGCGGCGACGCCGATATTGCCGGCAGCCCCGGTGCGGTTCTCGACCACCACCGACTTGCCGAGCTCCTTGCTGAGCTGCTCGGCGAGGATGCGGGCGGAGATGTCGGTGGCGCCGCCGGGCGCGAAGGGCACGATCATGGTGATCGGCTTCGTCGGCCAGTCCTGCGCCGCAGCGACGCCGGGGATCGCGCAGGCGATAAGCAGGCTCGCCGCGATGAAGCGCATGTGCATCGACCGTCCTCCCTTCGGTGACCGGGCACGGGCCCGATTGGATTTTGCCGCACTATGTCGATTGCGGCTCAATCTGTCGACAGGTGAAATCCATCCGTGCCGTCCGATGCCGAATCCCCGGTAACATCGGTCCCGAATGTCGACATGGATGATTGCGTCACATTGACTCCGAGGCGCGTCGCTGGTCGAGTCGGCGGCAGTTGCCGCGGCCGCCGCGGCACGGCCACCATCATCAGAGCCGCGTCACGAGGTAGAAATGTCCGCCATCGAGGAAACGATGTCCCGCGCAGGCGCCGACGCAAGGCCGGCGCCCAAGATGAGTCAGGCGCTGTCGGACATCCGGATCATCGATCTCACCCAGTTCGAGGCCGGCCCTTCCTGTACGCAGATGCTGGGATGGCTCGGCGCCGAGGTGATCAAGGTCGAACCGCCCGGCAAGGGCGAGCAGGGGCGGCGCGCCTCGACCGCCGATCCGGAACTCGACTCGGTCTATTTCATGCTGCTGAACGCCAACAAGCGCAGCGTCACCTGCAACCTCAAGCACGAGAAGGGCAAGGCGATCCTGCGCGGGCTGATCGAGCAGGCCGACGTGTTCATCGAGAATTTCGGCCCCGGCGTCATCGAGCGGCTCGGCTTCTCCTTCGAGGAGGTGAGCCGCATCAATCCGCGCATCGTCTATGCCCAGATCAAGGGTTTTGACGCCGCCGGCCCCTACGCCAACCTGCTTTCCTTCGACAACATCGCCCAGGCCGCCGGCGGCAGCCTCTCGGTCACCGGCGACCGCGACGGGCGGCCGCTGACGCCGGGCGTCAATGTCGGCGACACCGGCGCCGGCCTGCACTGCTCGGTCGGCATTCTGGCCGCCCTGCATCAGCGCCAGCGCACCGGCCGCGGCCAGAAGATCGACATCAACATGCAGGAGGTGGTGATCAATTTCGGCCGCATCCTCTACGCCGCGCAGGACATCTTCGGCACCGCCGTGCCGCGCCGCGGCAACAGCCACATCATGGGCGCCGCCGCCCCATGCGAGGTCTACCCCTGCAAGGGCGGCGGCCCGAACGACTACTGCCTGATCTACTCGACGCGGGCCGGCAACCATCAATGGGAGGCGCTCCTGAAGGTCGTCGGCCGCGAGGATCTTTTGGGCGATCCGCGCTTTGCGAGCCCGCAGCTCCGCTACGACAACCAGGCCGCGTTCGATCCGATCATCACCGCCTGGTCGCTCGAGCGCGACAAGTACGAATGCATGCGCATCCTCGGCGAGGCCGGCGTCCCGGCGAGCGCGGTGTTCGACACGATGGAGCTCTACGAGGATCCGGATCTGCGCCGGCAGCAGGCCTTCGTGACCCTGCCGCACCCGCAGAAGGGTGAGTTCACCATGCCCGGCTGCCCGGTGCGGATGTCCGACTCTCCGCACAGCCCCAGCGCGGCGCCGCTGCTCGGCGAGGGCAACGCCGACGTCTATGGCGGACTGCTCGGCTATGACGAGGCGGAGATCGAGGCGCTCCGTCGCGACAAGGCGATCTGAGGCGAGTGGCGAGCAGGGGACGGCTCCACGGGCCTTCGTCCCGCGCGCAGGCGGGAAGCCATTCTCTTGTTGGGACCGGCAGGGAAAGACTCGATCCTCGACCTGGCGGAACGCGGATTTTGGAAGCTCGCGCGAGCCCCCGGGAGGCGCGATTGCTTCGATTGTACCCGGCTCGCCCGAGGTATAGCATTCCTCCCAGGATCAAGCGTCTGCTTCGATCCGAGGGAGGACTTCCATGACCAGAAGTATTCCTAAAACCATCTCTGCGGCCGCTCTTGCGATTGTCGGCCTCTGCCTCGCCTCCGCGCCCGCCTCGGCGGAGGACTGCCAAGGCTTCATGGCGCTCAAGGTGACGCTGACGATCGTCGGCAAGCCGGGTGACGCCTTCCGCATCGTCGGCAAGTGTGGAAAGTTCGAAGTGACGGAATGTACCGCGGTGATCGCGGAAGGCGAAAAGAAAGCCAAGTGCTCCAACACCGGGATCATCGAGCTACCCGGTCGAAAGACCTGCCCCGTCGAACCCAAGAAGGGTAACTCGAAGAAGGCAGCCGTGCAGACCAGTGGCTGCGTCCTCAAATAGGACAAGCCGACAGGCAATCGTGCCGGGTAGCGCGCAGCGGAGTAGCGTCGCCGCCCGGCAGTCGCCGTCGTCACCGGCTTAGCCGTGCGGCCGGCGCCCCGTCGGCCGCGGGCGCGAGCCCTACTGCCCGGGATTCGCCGCCGCGACGGTGCCCGAGAAGCTGCGCGGGGCGGCGGCGAGCGTCTGCGCCCGGCCGTCGCGGATCACCATCACGGCGAGGCCGCGCTCGTTGGTGCCGTCGGGCTTCAGCCGGAACACACCGTCGACGCCGGCAAAGCCCGAGGTGTTGGTCAGCACCTCCTCGGAGAAGCGCTGCGAGCCCTGCGTCTTGGACAGCGCGGCAACGAGCGCCACCGCGTCATAGGCGAGCGAGGCCGTACGCACCGGATCGGCACCGAACCTCGCCTTGTAGCGGTCGCTGAAGGCGCGGAAGCCGGCCGAGTCCGGCGAGGCGAACCAGCTGCCGGCGAGACTCGAATCGCCGAACAGCACCGGATCGTCCCAGAGGCCGGTGCCGAGCAGCTGGATGCGCCGCGTGTCCACGCCCTTGGCTGCGAGCGTCGCCACCACGGTCGGCACGGCATCGGCGGCATCGGGGATGATCAGCGCGTCGGCCTGGCCGACGGCCCCGGCGATGCGGCCGATCGGCTCGGCCATCTTCATCTTGTCGAGCGGATAGCGCTCGATGGCGACGATGCGGGCGCCTTTCCTGGCCACCGCCTGCTGCAGCTCGGCCTCCACCACAGTACCGTAGCCGGTCTCGGGGATCAGCACCGCGAAGGAGCGCTTCCCCTGGCCGACGGCATAGTCGACGATCCGCTGCACGTCCGACTCGGGCAGGAAGCTCATCAGGTAGACGCCTCGCGAGGCGACGTTGGCGTCGGTCGAGAAGGCGATCACCGGCACGCCGGCCGGCTTCGCCACCTGTGCCGCGCCGGCGACGGAATGGGCGAAGATCGGCCCGAGGATGATCTCCGCGCCCTCCGCCAGCGCCTCCCGGGCCGCGGCCTCGGCGCCCTGCGCGGTGCCGCCGTCGTTCTTGACGATCAGCTGCACGTCGGTCGCCTGGAACTCGGCCAGCGCCATCTCGGCGGCGTTCTTCATCGATTGCGCGGCGGCGCCGGCATTGCCGGTCGCCGTCATCGGCAGGATCAGCGCCGCCTTGACCGCGGTGGCGCTGGTGGAGCCGAGCGGCGTCTGCTCGACGC
>JAEZCD010000280.1 GCA_023430145.1 Pseudomonadota bacterium | reverse complement strand
GTGGTGGGGCGCCTCGAGCGGCGGACGCGTCGCGAGCGAGCGCCCCACGGGGAGCCCCGCGAGCGAGCGGATCGAGCTCACCTCGATCGCGGCCCGCTCGTCGAGGTCGGGGAGGATGCCCGGCAGCCGCGACGCGATCATCGTCTTGCCCGCGCCCGGCGGGCCGAGCAGGAACATGTGGTGACCGCCGGCTGCGGCCACCTGCACCGCCTCCACCGCGTCGCGATTTCCGACGACCTCCGCGAGATCGCCCGCGTCGTCGGGCTGCCCGGGGGCGGGCGGGGGGAGCAGCGGCTCGACCTCGACGGGATCGAGCTCGGCCCCGTGCCAGATGGCCGCGTCGCGCAGGCTCGCAACCGGGACGACGCGCACGCCCGGCACGAACGAGGCCTCGTCGGCGTTTCCCGCGGGCACGAGCACCGTGTCGAACCCGGCGCGCTCGGCGGCGAGCACCATCGGAAGGATGCCACGGCACGGCCGCACGCGCCCGTCGAGCCCCAGCTCGCCGAGGTGCACGACGCCCGTGACCGACTCGGGCGCCACCCAGCCCTCGGCGGCGAGGAGCGCGAGCGCGATGCCGCCGCGGCGCCTGCGATCGCCCGCCGCCGCGGGGCGGTCGGACACGGCGAGGGGAATGCTCACTGCGCCGCGGCGCTGCCGATCGGCGGGATCGTCAGGTCCGGATGCAGCTTCCGGGCGAGCTCGGCGATCGCCGCCGGCGCGCGCGGGCCGAAGGCGAGCGTCGACAGGGCGTCGACGACGATGAGCCGCTTTGCCCGGCCGGCAGGGGTGCCGGCGAAGGCGGGCAGCGCAAAAACCTCCTCGGGGCTCGGCATGTGGCTGCTGCGCGTCATGACGACGATGGCTTCGGGGGCTGCGGCGACGATCGCCTCGTCGCTGACGGGCTTGTAGCCCTTCATGCCGCCGAACGGATTTTCCGCGCCGGCGAGCTCGATCGCCGCCTGCGCGCCGGTCTCGCTGCCGGCGACGATCGGCCGGCCGCCGTTCAGGCTCAGCACGAACATCGCGCGCGGCTTGTCGGCGCGCTTGGCGAGGACCGCCCGCAGCGCGGCGAAGGACCGCTCCGCCTCGGCCGCCAAAACCTCGCCGCGTGTCTCGGCGCCGATAACCCTCGCGACGAAGCGGATCTTCTCGGCGACGCCCTGTGCGCTCTCCCCCTTGGGCACCAGCACGAAGGGCACCGAGGCCGATTCCAGCACCTGCACGGCGGTCGGCGGCCCGGCGTCGGCGGCGGCAAGCACCAGGCTCGGCTTCAGGGCGAGAACCCCTTCGGCCGAGAGCGCGCGCAGGTAGCCGACATTGGGCTTCTGCCGCGCCGCGGGCGGGAAGATGCTCGTCGTGTCGAGGGCGACGATGCGGTCGCCGGCGCCGAGCGCATAGAGAATCTCAGTGACGTCGCCGCCGAGCGAGACGATGCGGTCGGTGTCTCGCAGCTCGACCGTGCGCCCGGCGGCGTCGGTGATCTGCGCCGCAGGCGCGGCCTGCGGCAGGAGGGCGAGGACGGCGGCGAGCGCCGCCCGGCACAAAGAGGAACGAAGCAATCGCGCCATCCGCACGTTCGGGTTCTTCGTCGTGTCTAGGCAGGCTCCATGATGAAAGCAAGAATTCGATTGAATGCGTGAAGGAATTAGACTTAGAACAAAGAAGATCCGCGGTGCCCCAGCATGACTCTTCCGCTCTCACGTCGTCCGGCTTTCTTCGAAGCCGCGCGACCGTCACGCATGCATGGCCGGCCGGGTGCCGTCTGTCGGGCGCCGAGAGACGCTCTCCGGGTCGCAGGAGTCGCTCGAGCCGAGCGCTCGTGCCGCTCCACGGGGCAGCGTGCCTTGTTTGATTTCGATAGTTCGACTAGTGTCGATATATGGAGTCATCGCGCTCCGAGGCTCATTTTCCGAGGCATGCGACCATGACCGATCGCCTCTACAACGTGCTGTTCCTGTGCACCGCCAACTCGGCCCGCTCGATCATGGCCGAGGCGATCCTCGCCAAGGAGGGGGCAGGGCGGTTCCGGGCCTTCTCGGCCGGCAGCCGGCCGGCCGGCGCGGTCAACCCGCTCGCCTTCAAGACCCTGGTCGAGCTCGACTATCCGGTCGCCGGCCTGCGCTCGAAGGGCTGGGAGGAGTTCGCCGCCGCGGATGCGCCGGTGATGGATTTCGTCTTCACCGTCTGCGACAACGCCGCCGGCGAGACGTGCCCGGTCTGGCCGGGGCAGCCGATCTCGGCGCATTGGGGCATCGAGGATCCGGCCGCCGTGGTCGGCTCGCCGATCCAGCGAGAGGCCGCCTTCTTCCAGGCCGCCCGCTTCCTGAAAAACCGCATCACGGCCTTCCGCAACCTGCCGATCGCCGGCCTCGATGAGCTCACCCTCACCCGGCAGGTCGGCGAGATCGGCCGTCTCGAGGGCGCGAGCTGGAAGCGCCCCGACGTGGCGTGAGGGGAAAATCGGGCTCGCGCGGCTAATTCGAGAAATCCCGAAATAATGCTTGACGACCGGCTTGGCGGCGACTATTCGTTCTTTCCATGAAAGTCGAACAAGCAGCCCGCCAACTGGAAGCGCTCGGCAATCCGACGCGCCTTTCCATCTATCGCACGCTCGTGCGGGCCGGCGACGCCGGCCTGCCCGTCGGCCGCGTGCAGGAGCGGCTCGGCATCGCCGCCTCGACGCTCTCGCACCACTTGCAGCGCCTCGTCGCCACCGGCCTCGTCTCGCAGGAGCGGCAGGCGACGACGCTGATCTGCCGCGCTGACTATCCCGCCATGCGCGGGCTGATCGGCTATCTGGTCGACGAATGCTGCGTCGAGCAGCGTTGCGCGACCTCCGAGGAAAAGGCCGCCTGACGTTTCGCTGGTCCTAATTTCGAACCTCCCGGGAGAACCGAATGAACACCCTGCCCGTTGCGGTGATCGGCTCCGGCCCCGTCGGCCTCGCCGCCGCCGCGCATCTCGTCGAGCGCGGCATCCCTTTTCGCCTGTACGAGGCCGGCTCGGTCGTCGCCGCCGGCGTTCGCGAATGGGGCCATGTCCGGCTCTTCTCGCCCTGGCGCTACTGCATCGATCCGACGGCGCTGTGGCTCCTCGAGCGCAGCGGTTGGCGCAGCCCGCCGGATGGTGCCTATCCGACCGGGCGGGATCTCGTGGACGACTACCTCGTGCCGCTCGCCGCCCTGCCGCCGATGTCCGGGTCGATCGAGACCGATGCCCGTATCGTCGCCGTCAGCCGGGTCGGGACCGACAAGGTGACTTCGCGCGGCCGGGCCGAAAAGCCCTTCGTGCTGACCGTGGCCGACAGCACGGGTCGCATCCGGCGCGAGCTCGCGAGCGCGGTGATCGACGCCTCCGGCACCTGGCGGACGCCCAACCCGCTCGGCGGCGACGGCCTGCCGGCCGAGGGCGAGGCCGAGCTTGGCCAGCGCATCGCCTACGGCATTCCGGACGTGCTCGGCCGCGACCGCGCCGCCTATGCTGGTCGTCGCGTCGCCGTCGTCGGCGCCGGCCATTCGGCGGCGAACATTCTGATCGACCTCGTCGCGCTCGCCGAAAAAGAGCCCGGCACCGAGCCGGTCTGGGTTACCCGGAGCGCCGATCTCGCCCGCGTCTATGGGGGCGGGGGCGCCGACCAGCTCGCGGCGCGGGGCGAGCTCGGATCGCGCCTGCGTGGACTCGTGGAGGCGGGCCGCATCCAGCACGTCGCCGGCCTCTCGGTCCGTGCGGTTCGCGTCGATGGCGGGCGCCTGCGCCTCGAGGGGCGGGCCGCGGACGGCGATGAGGCCGCCGGTCCGTTCGACAGGATCGTCGTCGCGACCGGCCAGCGGCCGGACCTCTCGATGACGCGCGAGTTGCGGCTCGAGCTCGATCCGTGGCTCGAAAGCGCCCGCGCGCTCGGGCCGCTGATCGATCCGAACCTTCATTCCTGCGGCTCGGTGCCGCCGCACGGCCACCGCGAGCTCGGCCATCCCGAGCCCGGCTTCTACACCGTCGGCATCAAGAGCTATGGTCGCGCCCCGACCTTCCTTCTGCTCACCGGCTACGAGCAGGTGCGCTCGGTGGTCGCCGCCATCGCCGGCGACATGGCAGCGGCCGACCGCGTGCACCTCGTGCTGCCGGAGACGGGCGTCTGCTCCGGCCCGTCCGAAAGCGCCGCCTCCTGCTGCGGCGGCCCGGCGCCGGCCGCCGTCGATGCCTGCTGCGTCGCCGATGCCGTCGCCAAGGATGCGGGGAAATCCGGCTGCGGCTGCCGGCAAGCGGCGTGACGCAGGCCGCCTCCGGCGCTAGTGGAGTTGGTTCGACGTTCGCTCACCCGGCCGCACGCGTGCGAAGCGAACGTCGAGTCCAAAACTCCGCCAGCTGCTCATAATCTTCGGTGGTTGTTCTGCTCTGACATTCGCGAAAGAACCAGCCGCGATGGGATGCGAATGTCGGAATGCGACCACCGGCGTCCGCGCGTTCGCGGCCGCCGACCGGCGCCTTGTCATCGCCGCGCTCGGGACGAGCCAGATCGTCGGCTACGGCACGCTCTACTATTCGTACAGCGTGCTGGCGCCGGGGATCGCGGCCGATCTCGGCTGGTCGATGCAATGGGTGTTCGGCGCCCTGTCGGCGGCGCTTCTCGCCGGCGGAGTGGCGGCGCCGGCGGTCGGCCGCTGGGCCGACCGGGCGGGCGCCGGGCTCGTCATGACGGTCGGCTCGCTGGCGGCGTCGCTCGCCCTCGTCGCCTGTGCGCTCGCGCCCGGCAAGACGGCCTTCGTGCTCGGCCTCGTCGCCGTCGAGATGGCATCGACGCTCGTCCAGTACAGCGCCGCCTTCGTGCTGCTGGTGCAGCTCGACAGTATACGGGCACCGCGCAACATCACCTATCTCACGTTGATCGCCGGCTTCGCATCGACCATCTTCTGGCCGGTCACGGCCGTGCTGCACGAGCATCTGTCCTGGCGCGAGGTTTTTCTCGTCTTCGCCGTTCTGCAGCTCTTCGTCTGCATGCCGATCCACGCCTGGCTATGGTCGATCGCAGGTCCGGTGCACGCGCACGCCAGGGCGGCGCTCGCCCCCGGAGCCGGCAGCCCGCCCGCCGCGGCACGCCGGCCACGCGCGTTCCTTCTCATGGCGGTCGGCTTCGCGCTGCTCAGCTTCGTCAATTCGGCGACGCTCGTGCACATGCTGCCGGCGCTCGGCGCGCTCGGCCTCGGCGCCATGGCGGTGGCGATCGGCACCCTGTTCGGCCCGGCCCAGGTCGTGAGCCGGCTCCTCAACATGATCTTCGGCGGCGAGCTGCCGGCGCCGCTGCTCGCGGTCGTCTCGGCGGCGCTGCAGTCCTCGGCGCTCGTCATCCTGCTCCTCACCGCGCCCGCACTGCCGGGGGCGATCGCCTTCGCCATCGTCTTCGGCTTCGGCTCCGGGCTCGCCAGCATCGTCCAGGGGACCTTGCCGCTCTATCTGTTCGGCCCGGTCGGCTATGGCGGCCTCGCCGGCCGCCTCGCCTCGATCCGGCTGATCCTGTCGGCGACGGCACCCTTCGTCTTCGCCTTCCTGATGCAGAGCTGGGACGTGCACCCGGCCCTCGCGGTCACCGCGTGCATGGGCGCCGGCGCGGTCGTCGCCTTCCTGCTCGTCGCGAGGCTCGCACCGGCGGAGCAGGGATGAGGCCGGCGCGGGCGTGGGCGCTCGGCTGACCTCGAGCCTCGCGCGAACCTGACGGGACGCTGACGCGCCCCGTCAGCGGCGCGTGCGCCGGCGCCCCTATCTGCGTTGCGCCCGGATGGACCGGGGCCACCCCTCGCCGCAGCGGCGAGGCCAAGGGAACGCAGGAGATACGACGATGTACAAGCTGATCGCGGCCGCAGCCGCAGTGGCGATGCTCGCTCCCGTCGCGACGCTCGCCGCCCCGGCGTGCACGACGGAAGCCAAGGACAAGTGGATGTCCGAGGATGCCATGAAGAGCAAGGTGGCCGAGATGGGCTACAAGAACATTCGCACGTTCAAGATTTCCGGCAATTGCTACGAGATCTATGGCTTCACGAAGGACGGTAAGCGAGCCGAGGTCTACTTCAACCCGGTCACGGGCTCGGTGGTCAAGTCCGAGATCAACTGAGGCGGGGCCGACCTGGTGAGCGACGCTGGAACCAACCTCGAGCCGCGGACGATCCTTGTATGGGATCCGGTGGTCCGGATCTTCCACTGGACGGTGGTCGCCGGCTGCGTGCTCGACCTGTTCGTTCTCGAGGAGGGCGGCACCGCGCACGAGGTCGTCGGCTACATCGTCGCCGCCGCTCTGGCCGTGCGGATCGCGTGGGGGTTCGTCGGCAGCCGCTACGCCCGCTTCTCGCAGTTCGTCCCGCGCGCCGGCGTGCTCGGCGACTATGTCGGCGCCCTCGTCCGCGGAAGAGAGCCGCGGACGATCGGGCACAATCCCGCCGGCGCCGTCATGATGCTGATTCTGATGGCGCTGCTGGCCGGCGTTTCGCTGACCGGATGGATGATGAGCCTCGATGCCTTCTGGGGCGTCGACTGGGTCGAGGAGCTGCACGAGGCGATCGCCAACGCGATCCTGGTGCTGGCTCTGATCCATGCGGCGGCGGCACTGTTCGAGAGCTGGCGGCACCGGGAGAATCTGGTGCTCGCGATGGTGACCGGCCGCAAGCGGGCGTGAGGCCCGCCCGCGCTAAGACGACACGGCCGCGCACGGCGGCGCGGCACGCCCGGCCGCTGCGACGAGGCCCTCGTCTCCGAGCGAGCCGCGAAGGTCGCGGCCGCGCGGGACCAGCACGATCGACATCGCCTCCGAGGCGCCGCGCACCGACACGACCGATTGGGCGAAGTCGTCCGACCGCAGGCCCGCCGCCTCGGCGAGGGCGGAGGAGGCGACGATCTGCACGCCGTGCTCCTTGGTGAGGCTTTCGAGCCGGCTCGCGACGTTGACGGCAGGGCCGATCACCGTCGTCGAAGCCGAGCCGCGATGGCCGATGCGACCGAGCACGAGCGGCCCGACATGCAGGCCGATGCCGATCCTGAGCGGGCTCGAAAGCTCGCCGCGCAGCTCGGCGTTCAGCTTCTCGAGCGCCGCGTCGACGCGCAGGGCGGCGACGAGCGCGCTGCGGCAGGCATCCTCGACGCGGCCGTTCAGACCGAACAGCGCCATCAGCCCGTCGCCGAGATATTTGTCGATCCAGCCGCCGGCGCCGGTCACCGCCTCGCCGACCTCGGCAAAGAAGCGGTTCAGGAGGAACACGGTGTCGTAGGGGAGCCGCGCATCGCTGAGCGCGGTGAAGCCGCGGATGTCGAGGAACAGGATGGCGAGGGTGCGCTCGACGCCGACATCCTCGGCGGTCGTCGGGACGAGCGCACGGGTGGCCTCCGGCAGCCGGACGAGGCGCGTCACCGTCATGTCGGCGTGCGGGCGGAGCTGGCAGGCGAGCCGCACCGTCGGATCGGCGCGGATGCGCTCGAGCGTCGCCGCCTCGGCGCCGGTCGGCGGCGGCAGATCGCCAGCCGCCGCCTCGACGCGGACGCGGCAGGTCGAGC
>JAEZCD010000302.1 GCA_023430145.1 Pseudomonadota bacterium | reverse complement strand
CGGCCCCGCCCGCTGCTGCGTGCCCGCGAGACGGCAGACCTGCGCGGCCGCGCGCCGGAGGCCGAGCCGCTGCTGATCGAGATGGACTGGGGAGCCTGGGAGGGCCGTCGGCTCGCCGAGCTGCGCGCCGAGCTTGGGCCCGCGATGGCCGCGAACGAGGCGCGCGGGCTCGATTTCCGCCCCGCCGGCGGCGAGAGCCCGCGCGAGGTGCAGCAGCGCCTCGGGCGGCTGCTGCCGACCCTCGCCGAGCCGACCGTCCTCGTCGCCCACAAGGGCGTTCTGCGCGCCCTCTATGCGCTCGCGACCGGCTGGACCATGCAGGAGAAGCCGGCCGACCGGCTCCGCGACGCGGCGGCGCATTGCTTCCGCATCGATCCTGGCGGCATGGTCGCCATCGAGCGCCTCAACATCCCGCTCGGGAGCGGCACATGAGCGGCCGCGTCCTCTTCTACGTTCAGCACCTGCTCGGCGTCGGCCATCTCAGGCGCGCCGAGATTCTCGCCGCCGCCATGCGCGATGCGGGCCTCGAGGTCACGGTCGCGCTCGGCGGCCCACCGGTGGCCGAGATCCCCTTCCAGGGCGTGCGGGTAGCCCAGCTGCCGCCCGCAACCATCGCCGACGGCAGCTTCTCGGCGATCCTCGACGCCGCAGGGCGCCCGGTCGACGACGCCTGGTGCGCGGCGCGCCGCGATGCCCTGCTGCGCACCTTCCGGGAGACGGCGCCCGAGATTGTGCTCGTCGAGCTGTTCCCCTTCGGCCGCCGCCAGTTCCGGTTCGAGCTGGTGCCTCTTCTGGAAGCCGCGGAGAGCGCCACGCCGCGGCCGAAGATCGCCTGCTCGGTCCGCGACATCCTGGTCGGCGGCAAGGGCCCGGCCCGGGCTCGCGAGGTGGCGGCGACCGTCCGCGCGCATTTCGACGCCGTGCTGGTGCATGGGGATCCGGCCGTCATCCCGTTCGGAGCCACCTTCGAGGCGGCAGGGGAGATCGCCGATCTGTTGCGCTACACCGGCTATGTCGCCGCGACCTCTCCCGATGCGGAGACCGCCGAGGGGGCCGGCGAGGTGATCGTCTCGGCCGGCGGCGGCGCGGTCGGCGCCGATCTCCTGTTCGCCGCCGCCGCCGCGCGCCCGCGAACGGCGCTGGCGAGCAACGTCTGGCGCTTCCTCGCCGGCCCGAACCTGCCCGCCGACGATTTCGCGCGCCTGTCGCGGCTCGCCGACGCGCGGACCATCGTCGAGCGCTTCCGGCCGGATTTCTCAGCGCGGCTGCGCGGCTGCGTGCTGTCGATCTCGCAGGCCGGCTACAACACAACCATGGACCTGCTCGCCGCCGGGGCGCGCGCCGTCGTCGTCCCCTTCGAGACGGCGAGCGAGACCGAGCAGCGCCGCCGCGCCGAGATTTTGGCCGCGCGCGGCATGCTGACCGTCGTGCCCGAGGCCGCGCTCACCCCGCAGTCGCTCGCCGAGGGGATCGCCGCGGCGCTGGCGCGGCCGCGGCCGCCGTCGGCCGGCATCGACCTCTCGGGCGCGGCGACGACGGCACGGTTCGTCGCCGGGCTCGCGGCGGAAAAGGGATGCCGCCGCGCCTCGGAGCGGCAAAATCTCTCGCCGCATCTTGCTCAAAGCCGGCAGTGATGGCCCCATGCGCGCCAAGAACCAATGAAGGCCGACATGGCTGAGAACCTTCTGAGCATACACGGGCTGTCGATCGAGTTCGGCAGCCTCGCCGGGCGCGTCCAGGCCGTCGACGACCTGTCGCTGCGCATCCGGCCGGGCACCACGGTCGCCGTGGTCGGCGAGTCCGGCTCCGGCAAGTCCGTCACCGCACGCGCCATCCTCGGTCTGCTGCCGCGCATCGGCTCGATCACCGGCGGCGAGATCCTGTTCGACGATGCCGAGACCGGCGTGATCGACCTCGCCAAGCTGCCGGCGCGCTCGCCCAAGTTCGCCGCCATCCGCGGCAACCGCATCGGCATGATCTTCCAGGAGCCGATGACCTCGTTCTCGCCTCTGCACACGATCGGCGACCAGATCGGCGAGGCGCTGTCGACGCACCGCGACATGTCGAAGCGCGAGGTGCGGGAAAAAGTCCTCGAGATGCTGCGGCTCGTGGAGTTCCCGAAGCCCGAGCAGGCGATCGACGCCTACCCGTTCGAGCTGTCGGGCGGGCTCAGGCAGCGGGCGATGATCGCCATGGCGCTGATCTGCAGGCCGGCGCTCTTGATCGCCGACGAGCCGACGACGGCGCTCGACGTCACCGTGCAGGCGCAGATCCTGAAGCTGATCCGCGACCTGCAGGCCGAGCTCGGCATGGCGGTGCTGCTGATCACGCACGACCTCGGCATCGTCGCCAACATGGCCGACGAGGTGGTCGTCGTGCATCACGGGCGGGTGGTCGAGGCCGGCACGCTGCGCGACATCTTCGAGCACCCCGAGCATCCCTATCTGAAGGCGCTGCTGCGCGCGGTGCCGCATTTCGAGATGGCGCCGGGCGAGCGGCTGAAGCCGATCCGCGAGATCCGCACGCGGCCGGAGATCTTCGCCGCGATCGAGAAGAAAGGCGGCGCCGGCGAGCCGCTGATCGAGGTGAAGCATCTCGACAAGTCGTTCGTGCTGCGCAAGCAGATCCGCTGGCTCGGCGGCGCGCCGACGGCCGGCGTCAAGGCGCTCGCCGACGTCAGCCTGACCATCCATCGCGGAGAATGCCTCGGCCTCGTCGGCGAGTCCGGCTCCGGCAAGACGACCGTCAGCCGCGCCATCATGCGCGCCGTGCGTCCGGATTCGGGGCAGGTGATCTTTCACGACGGCCACCGCAGCGTCGATCTCTTGACGCTCGACCGCAAGGCGATGGAGCCTATCCGGCGCCGCATGCAGTACGTGTTCCAGGATCCCTATTCATCGCTGAACCCGCGCATGACCGTCGGCACCATCCTCGCCGAGCCGTTCGCCATCCATGGCATCGGCGATGCCGAGAGCCGCCGTGCCGCCGTCCTGCGACTCCTCGAGATGGTCGGCCTCCAGCCCGACCATGCGAGCCGCTACCCGCACAGCTTCTCCGGCGGCCAGCGGCAGCGCATCGGCATCGCCCGGGCGCTCGCCCTGCAGCCGGACCTCATCATCTGCGACGAGCCGGTGTCGGCCCTCGACGTCTCGGTCCAGGCGCAGATCCTCAACTTGCTCAAGGACTTGCAGAAGAAGATCGGCCTCACCTATCTCTTCATCTCGCACAACCTCGCCGTCGTACACTACATGGCGGACCGGATCGCCGTGATGTGCGCCGGGCGCCTCGTCGAGATCGCGCCGCGGCAGGCGCTGTTCGACGCTCCGACGCACCCCTATACGCGCGCGCTGATGTCGGCGGTGCCCTATCCGGACCCCGACCGGCCGCTCGATTTCGCCGCGATCGGCGCCGGCCGGCAGTCGGTCCCGGAAGAGTGGCCGGCGCCGTTCGCGCCGCGCGACGGCGTCGACCCGCCGATGCTCGAGGTCGGGCCGGGCCACTTCGTGCGCGCCTTCGCGATGCCGGTGCGGGAGCGGCTGCCGGCCGACCTCGTCGGCGCCGGCGGCTGACCGCCGACCAGCACCGTTAGACGGCGGCCATGCGCTGCTGTTAAACTGCGAAGCCTGAAACCGGACGGTAAGCTGCCGCGCGGTAACGGTCGAAACGCAACGGCACGGTCGGCAGCCGGATGAATCCGAGCATTTTCCGCTACGCATGGGAGCACACCAAGCGGGACCAGCTCTGGCTGCTGTTCGTCGTGCTCGTGTCGCTGCCGTTCTATTTCATGTCGCTCGACCTGCCGAAGCGGATCATCGACGGGCCGATCCGCGGCGCCGGCCACACCGAAGCCGGCACCTGGACGGCGATGCAGCTGTCCTTCACGTGGCCTACCTGGCTCGGCGGCAGCGGCGAGTCGGTCATGCTGCTCGACGGCGTCCAGCTCGATCGCGTGCCGATGCTGGTCTACCTGTGCGGGCTGTTCCTGTTCTTCGTCCTCGTCAACGGCCTCATCAAGTACTACATCTCCACCTACAAGGGCCGGCTCGGCGAGCGCATGCTGCGGCGCATCCGCTACGAGCTCGTCGACCGCCTGCTGCGCTTCCCGATGACGGCGTTCCGGCGCATCCGCCCTTCCGAAGTCGCCACCATGGTGAAGGACGAGGTGGAGCCGCTCGGCGGCTTCATCGGCGAGGCCTTCGTGACCCCGGCGCTGCTCGTCAGCCAGGCGGCGGTAGCGATGCTGTTCATCATGCTGCAAAGCCTGCCGCTCGGCCTCGTCGCCGGCGCGGTGGTGGCGGTCCAGGTGATCATCATCCCGCGCCTGCGGCGGCGCCTGCTGATCCTCGGCCGGCAGCGGCAGCTGACCGCCCGCCAGCTCGCCGGCCGGGTCGGCGAGGTCGTCGAGAGCATCTCCGCGATCCGCACCAACGACACGTCCAACTGGGAGCGGGCGGACATCTCGAGCCGCCTCGCCAAGATCTTCTTCATCCGCTTCGACATCTACCAGTGGAAGTTCATGGTGAAATTCCTGAACAACCTGCTGGCTCAGGTGACACCGTTCATATTCTACCTCGCCGGCGGCTATCTGGTCATCCAGGGCCAGCTCGAGATCGGCCAGCTCGTCGCCGTCATCGCCGCCTACAAGGACCTGCCGGCGCCGCTCAAGGAGCTGATCGACTGGGACCAGATCCGGCTCGATGTGCAGGTGAAGTACACCACGGTGGTCGAGCAGTTCGCCCAAGGCAAGGTACTCGACCAGGTCGTGCAGAAGGTCGATGCGGAAGCGCCGCCGCGCATCAGCAGAGAGATCGCCGCCGTCAATCTGGCGATCCGGGACGAGTCCGGCGGCAGCCTGCTCGAGCCGACGACGCTGCGTCTCACGCCCGGCGAGGCGGTCGCCGCGGTCGGGGCGGTCGGGGCCGGCGGCGAATACCTCGCCGAGGCGTTCGCGCGGCTCGCCGAGCCATCCTCCGGCCGCGTCCAGTTCGACGGCACGCCGATCGACACGCTGCCAGAGGCGTTCACCGGACGGCGGACCGCTTACGTCGAGTCCGGCACCTATTTCCCGCAGTCGAGCCTGCGCGACGCGCTGCTCTACAGCCTTCGGCACGTGCCCGTCCGGCCGGCGACCAAGGACGAGCGCGCCGAGGCTCGGCGCCGCGCCGAGGCCCGCAAGGCCGGTAATATCGACCTCGACATCGCCGACGACTGGATCGACTACGAGGCGGCCGGCGCGAGCGGCCCCGAGGACCTGCTCGAGCGGATGTGCGAGGTGCTGGAGCTCGTCGGCCTCGAGGACGACGTCTACCGGCAGGGACTGCGGAGCCCGCTGCCGGCCGATGCCCCCGAGCCCGTGGTGGCCGGGGTGCTGGAGGCGCGCAGGGACTTCCGCCGCCGGCTCGAGCAGGCCGGCGCCGAGCTCTATGTCGAGACCTTCGATCCCGGCCGCTACATCGCCAACGCCTCGGTGCTCGAGAACCTGATTTTCGGCGTGCTCGTCCCCGGCGCGCTCGGCGGCCAGCTGATCGAGCGCCATCCCTACATGGTCGCCGTGCTCGCCGAGACCGGGCTCGAGCCGCGGCTGATCGAGATGGGCCGGCAGATCGCCGAGGCGCTGATCGACCTCTTCGGCGACATGGCGCCGGACAATCCGCTGCTCGAGCGGATGGATCTCTTGTCGGCCGAGGATATCGACCGCTATCGCGCCATCCTGCGCCGCGTCGCCGTGCCCGGCGCGGTGCCCGATGCCGACGACCGCTACGCGCTGCTCCGCCTCGCCTTCGGCTATGTCGAGCCGCGCCATCGCCTCGGTCTGCTCGACGAGCCCCTGCGCGAGGCGGTGCTGGCCGCCCGCCGCGCCTTCCGCGAGAGGCTGCCGGAGGAGCTCGCCGGCGCCGTCTACTTCTACGAGCCGGACGCGCTCAACCCGGCGGCGAGCCTGCAGGACAACGTGCTCTTCGGCCGCGTCGTCGACGTCTACGCCGACGCAACGCAGCGGACGAATACGCTGCTGCACGAGACGCTCGACGCGCTCGACCTGTCGCCGACGATCGTCGCCCTCGGCCTCGAGATGGACATCGGCAGCGGCGCCAAGCGGCTGTCGCCGGCACAGCGCCAGAAGCTGGCGCTCGCGCGGGCGCTGCTGAAGCGTCCGGACCTGCTCGTGGTCAACCGCGCGCTTTCCGCGCTTGACGGTGAGACGCAGCAGGCCATCATCGACAGGGTGCTCGAGCGCAGCCGCTCGTCGGAGGACCACAGGCACGCGACCTTCTGGGTGCTGAGCAATCCGGCGCATGCCGCGTCATTCGACAAGGTGGCGACCTTCGAGAACGGCCGGCTCGTCGGCCACGAGCACGAGAGCGCCGCGGAGTCGCTGGTGGCGGCGCAGTGAAGGCATAGATCGGCCGGGCGACCCGGAGCAGGCGAAACGGACGAGGGTGTGGTGAGTCTTCTCAAGGCCGAAATGGAGCTTCTGCGGCGGATCCCGCTGTTCTCCGGTGTCGAGCCGAGCCGGCTGAAGCTTCTCGCCTATACGTCCGAGCCGGTCGTCTATCACGGCGGCCAGGTGCTCTTTAACAAGGGCGACCGCGGCGACGCCGCCTACGTCATCGTCCGCGGCGAAGCGGTCGTCTCGGTGCCGACCGACGCCGGCGAGATCGACGTCGCGGTGCTGAAGGACGGCGACTTCGTCGGCGAGATCGCCGTCCTCTGCGACGTGCCGCGCACCGCCACCGTGCGGGCGCGGACCGAGCTCGAGACGCTGCGCATCCGCAAGGAGCCGCTGCTGCAGCTGATCGCACAGTTCCCCGAGATCGCCATCGGCATGGTGCGGACGCTGGCCGACCGCCTCAGCCACACGACCGGCGAGCTCGTCGAGGCGCAGCGCCAGCTGGCGGCACAGGAGCATCATGGCTGAGCCCGACTTCCTGGTCCGCTTCTGGGGCGCCCGCGGCAGCCTGCCGGCGCCGGCGGCGCTGAGCTACGAGTACGGCAGCGACACCTGCTGCGTCGAGATGCGCTGCGGCGAGCACGTCCTCGTCTTCGACGCCGGCTCCGGCGCCGCGAGCCTCGGCGCCCGCCTCCTCGCCGACGGGGTGAAGGAATTCGACCTCTTCTTCAGCCATTTCCACGTCGACCACATCATCGGCCTGCCGTTCCTCGCGCCGCTCTATACCGAGGGCGTGCACGCCCGCCTGTTCGCCGGGCACCTGCGCGATCCGCGCAACTGCAAGCAGATGGTCGGCGGCTTCATGAGCCCGCCCTATTTCCCGGTGACGCCGGAATATTTCCGGGCGGCGATCGACTTCTGCAACTTCACGCCGCCCGAGATCCTGACGCCGCGGCCCGGCATCCGCATCCGCACCGCCCGGCTGCGCCATCCCGGCGGGGTCGTCGGCTATCGGATCGAGTATGGCGGGCGGGCGGTGTGCTACCTCACCGACACCGAGCACATCCCTGGCTCCCCGGACGAGACGGTGCTCGACCTCATCGCCGGCGCCGACATCGTCATCTACGACTGCATGTACACCGAGGCCGAGTTCGACCGCTTCCGCGGCTTCGGCCACTCCACCTGGCAGGAGGGCGTGCGGCTGTGCGAGGCGGCGGGGGCGAAGCGGCTGGTCCTGTTCCACCATCAGATCACGCGCGACGATGCGGGGCTGCGGGCGATGGAGGCCGAGGCGCAGGCGCGCTTTCCAGGTGCCATCGCCGCCCGCACCGGCCTCGAGCTGATCCCCGGCGAGCCGATCGCTGAACTGGCGACGCCGATAGCGGCGCGGGCGGCGCGACCGATCGCGGTCTGAGGCGATGGCGCCGGCGTTCCGCTATGACGCGCTGCCGCCCTTCGACGCTTTCGAGCGGGTGAACGACCCCACGGTCTACGTGCCGCTGCCCGACGACTGGGTGGTCGGCGTGACCGACGTTGTCGATTCGAGCCGGGCGTTGCGCGAGGGCCGCTACAAGGCGGTCAACATGGCCGGCGCCGCCGTCGTCAGCGCGGTCATGAACGCGCTCGATCAGGCGCCGTTCCCGTTCGTCTTCGGCGGCGACGGGGCGACGCTCGCGGTCTGGCCCGAAGCGGCCGAGCGGACGCGCACGGCGATGGCGGCGACGGTGGGCTTCGTCGCCGCCGATCTCGGGCTCGAGCTGCGCGCCGGCTCCATCCCGGTGGCCGAGATCCGTGCCGCCGGCCACGACGTCCGCGTCGCCCGCTACGCCGCCTCGCCGAACGCGGTCTACGCCATGTTCTCCGGCGGCGGCGCGAGTTTCGCGGAAGAGCAGCTGAAGGCCAGAAAGCTCGCCGCGCCGCAGGTGCCGGCCGGGACGCGGCCGAATCTGACCGGCCTCTCCTGCCGCTGGGCGCCGCTCGGCACGCGCAACGGGCTGATCCTGTCGATCCTGGTGCTGCCGGCCGAAGGCGCCGACCCGGACGCCTTCGGGCGCACCACGCAGGAGATCATCACCATCGCCGCGGCGGAGGATCGCGCCGGCCACCCGGTCGACGAGGCCGGCCCGAGCTTCGCGCTGCAGCCGGGCGCGCTCTACACCGAGGCGGGCGCGGCGCGAGAGGACCCGGTCGGGCGCGCGCTCATCTTCGCCAAGCTCGCCGGCGCCATGGTGCTGGCCAAGGGGCTCGACCTTCTCGGCCAGCCGCTCGGCCGCTTCGACCCGCGCCGATACCGGCAATGGGTGGCGAGGAACAGCGACTTCCGCAAGTTCGACGACGGCCTGCGCATGACGCTCGACTGCCGGGCCGAGACCGCCGACCGCATCGAGGCGGTGCTCGCCGCCGCGGAGGCGGCGGGGACGGTCGATTACGGCCTGCACCGGCAGGATGCGGCGCTGATGACCTGCATCGTGCCGTCCACGACCAAGGACGACCATCTGCATTTCCTCGACGGCGCGGGCGGCGGCTACGCACTCTCGGCGGCGGCCCTGAAGAAGCGCATGGCGGAGCGGCGGGCGGCGGCCGCGGCCTGATCCGTCATTGCGAGGAGCGCAGAGACGAAGCAATCCAGCTTTGGGCGCCGCAGGAGAAGCTGGATTGCTTCGCTGCGCTCGCAATGACGACGTGCAGCCCGCCTACTCGTGCGGGTCGATGGCGTCGCGGAGACCGTCGCCGACGAAGCTGAAGGCGAGCACGGTGAGCATCACCGGCACCATGGGCAGGAGCAGCCATGGATAGAGCGCCACCGCCTCGATGTTCTGCGCCTCCGACAGGAGCACGCCCCAGCTCGTGATCGGCGCTTTCAGGCCGAGGCCGAGGAAGGAGAGCGCCGTCTCGGCCAGAATCATGGTCGGGATCGACAGCGAGGCCGAGGCGATGAGATGGCTCGTGAAGTTCGGCAACAGGTGCTTGCCGATCACCCGCGCGGGCGAGGCGCCCATCATCTCGGCGGCGACGACATACTCCTCCTGCCGCAGGGCCAAGAGCTTGGAGCGGACGGCGCGGGCGAGGCCCGGCCAGTCGAGCAGGGCCAGGATGACCGTGATGCCGAAATAGATCAGCAGCGGGCTCCAGGTCGCCGGCAGCGCGGCCGCGAGCGCGAGCCACAGCGGCAGCTCCGGCAGCGAGCGCAGAATCTCGGTGATGCGCTGGATGATGGAATCGAACAGGCCGCCGAAATAGCCCGCCATGCCGCCGAGCACGATGCCGAGCACGAAGCTCAGCGTGACGCCGATGAGACCGATGGTGAGCGAGACGCGGGCGCCGTAGATCAGCCGCGAGAGCATGTCGCGGCCGAGCCTGTCGGTGCCGAGCAGGAACATCTGGCCCCCGGTCGGCGGGCAGATCAGGTGGATGTCGCCGGGCACGAGGCCCCAGAACTTGTACGGCTCGCCGCGGCAGAAGAAGCGGATCGCCTGTGGCCTGGTCGTGTCCGGCTCGTATTCGCGCTTCAGCGTCTCGAGGTTGAGCGTGTATTTCAGCGGATAGACGAACGGGCCGACGAAGCTTCCCTCGTGGAACAGGTGCACGGCCATCGGCGGCGCGAAGATGAACTCGGTGTTGCGGGTATGCAGCCCGTAGGGCGCGAGGAACTCGGTGATCAGGATCGAGGCGTAGGCGAGAACCAGGAAGCCCAGCGCGACGACGGCGACCGTGTGTCGCTTGAATCGCCACCAGACGATCTGCCCCTGCGAGGCGCGCGCATAGCGCTCGGAGATTTGCGAGCCGGCGGCGACGGTCGCGTCCGGATCGAACGGCGCGGTCGAGACGAAGTGCGGCAGGGTGGTGCTCACCGGGCCGCCCCGCCGGTCAAGCGGATGCGCGGGTCGAGCATGGCGAGCAGGATGTCGGAGACCAGCATGCCGACCACGGTCAGCACGGCCAGGAACATCAGGAACGAGCCGGCGAGATACATGTCCTGGCTGCGCAGCGCCGACAGCAGCATCGGCCCGGTGGTCGGCAGCGACATCACCGCCGAGACGATCACCGAGCTCGAGACGATCTGCGGCAGGAGGCTGCCGAGATCGGCGACGAAGGGGTTAAGCGCCATGCGCAGCGGATAGCGGCGCAGCAGTCGCCCCTCGGGCAGGCCTTTCGCACGGGCCGTGATCACGTATTGCTGCTGCAGCTCGTCGAGCAGGTTGGCGCGCAGCCGGCGGATCATGCCGGCCGTCCCGGCCGTGCCGATGACGAGGACCGGCACCCAGAGGTGCTCGAGCACCGACATCGCCCGGCCCCAGCTCCAGGGCTGGTCGATATAGACCGGATCCATGAGGCCGCCGATCGAGGTGCCGAACCAGACATTGCCGAGATAGAGCAGGATCAGCGCGAGCAGGAAGTTCGGCGTCGCGAGGCCGAGGAAGCCGAGGAAGGAGAGCGCGTGATCGCCCCAGCTGTAGAGGTGGGTGGCCGAATAGATGCCGATCGGGAACGCGACCACGTAGATGAACACCACCGTGAGAAAGTTCAGCAGGACGGTCATGAACATCCGCTCGCCGATCACGTCCTTGACCGGGCGGTCGTACTCGAACGAGAAGCCGAGATCGCCGTGCAGCATGCCGGTCGCCCAGACGAGGTACTGCTTCCACATCGGCTGATCGAGGCCGTATTGCTCGCGCAGGAAGGCGACCTTCTCGTTGTCGACGCCTTCGCCCTGCGCCTGCAGCTCGGCGATGTAGGTCGTCAGATAGTCGCCGGGCGGCAGCTGGATGATGACGAAGATGAGCATGCTGATGACGACGAGCGTCACCACCATGGTTGCGAGCCGCCGGGCGAGGTAGCTGATCACTGCGTCTTCTCGGCCTTGACGATGTTGGCGTCCTTCTCGTCGAACCAGAACGTATCCGGCCGGTAGATGCCGAAGAAGGCGCCCGGATCGAAGTTGTAGATGCCGCGCTCGGGAACGTTGCGCAAAAGGTCGGAGACGACGATGAGCTGGTCGACCCCGGTGACGAGGCCGATCGAGAACACCTGGTCCGCCGAGATGCCGAGCATCTCGTGCCAGATCGCCTCCTGGCGGGCCGGATCGGCGGTGTGGGCCCACTGGTCGCGGAGGTCGATCAGCGCCTGCACGGCGGGCAGCGACGGCTTCTCGCCGAGCTTGCCGGCGCTCTCCTCCCAGGATCCCCATTGCGGCCATTGCAGGTCGTCGGAGGTCAGCGGGGCGAGCTCCTTGGGGCTGAAGCCGGCATTCGGCACCGCATTCTCGAGGCCGGTCCAGACGGATATGTGCGTCATCCCGGACTTCACGCGGTTGCGGAACATCTCGCGCTGCGTCGCCTTGACGAACAGCTCGATGCCGATGCGGCGCCAGTCCTCGCGGACGAGACCGAGCACGTCGGTCTGCTCGGCCTCGTCGCCGGCCGTCTCGACGACGATCTGCATCGGCCGGCCGTCCGGTAGGAGGCGCAGGCCCTGCGCATCGCGCTTGGTGAGGCCGAGCCCGTCCAGCAGCCGGTCGGCCTCGGCGGGATCGTAGCGCGTCCACAGGCTGCGATAGTCCTCGCGGAACAGCGGCGAGTCCGGCAGCACCGTGTTGTTGCTGACCGAGGCGAGGCCGTAGAAGATCGCGTTGTTGATGTCCTGGCGGTTGATCGCCAGCGACAGCGCACGCCGGAAATCGGCCTCGCGGAACAGCTTGCGCCATTCCGGATCGGCGACGTTGAGGTTCGGGAACAGCGCCATGCGCGATCCCTTGCCGAGCACCCAGCGGCGCAGGTGGTACTTGCTGCGCTTCTCGGCCTGCTTCAGGAACGGATAGTTCGAGAAGGCGAGATAGGCCGACTGCAGATCGGCCTCGCCGCTCGCCGCCTTGGCGGCGATCAGCGCCGAGTTGGAGACCATCAGCGCGACGCGGTCGATATAGGGCAGCTGCCGCCCGGCGGCGTCGATGCGGTGGAAGTAGGGGTTGCGCTCGAACATGAAGCGCTGCGCCGGCGGCGGCGTCCGCAGCACCCAGGGCTGCAGCGTCGGCAGGTCCGGATTATCGTTGCGATAGGCGCGGTCCATGAAGAAGTGCATTGCCACCGCATTGCGCTGGCCGGCCGCCTTCGCGGCTTTGGCGAGCACCTCGGGATCATTGTACTTGGGGTGGAATCGCTTCAGGTAGTGGGCCGGGCGAAAGATCTCGAGCGGCTGCGCGCCCGCCAGCGCCGGCAGGAAGTTCGGGTTCGGCGTCGGCCAGGTGTAGCGGACGGTGTGCGGGTCGGGGAACTCGACCAGGGGCCGCTTGCCGTCGACCAGCAGGTCCTTCGGCGGGCCGTATTTCGACATCTCCTTGAGGGTGGCGATGTCCTCCCAGTAGTAGCGGAAGTCCTCGGAGGTGAAGGGGGCGCCGTCCGACCAGCGATGCCCGGGCCGCAGGTGGAAGGTGAAGCGGCGGCCCTCCTCGACCTCGACCTTCAGGGCGATGTCGGGGACGATGCGGAACTTGGTGTCATAGCCGACGAGGCGCGCATAGCCGTAGATGTAGAGGAGGCGCGTGTCCTTGCCGCTGCCGCCCATCATCCGCCAGGTGCCGCCATATTGCCCGAGGGACAGGCCGGGGCCATCGGCCCGGTAGACGAGCGGCGTCGCCGGGATGCGCTCGGCCATCGGCGGTACGCTGCCGGCGGCCACCCCGGCCTCCAGCAGCGGCGGCTCGATCAGCGTCGCCGGCATCGGCGGCGGGGCCTGCTCCTCCGCGGCCGCATGGGCCGGCACGAGGGCCGCAAGGCCGAGCAACAAGGCGAAAGCGCGGAATCCCTGGCTCATGCGAGCCTCCTCCGGTCAGCGGGCGTTCGGCACTACCACGAAATTACAATGTTCCTTATCCGGGAAAAGCTTTTCTAGGCAGTAGCCGTGACAATCCGTCCAAGCAAGGAACGCCGCCGTGGTTCCATCGGCGACCTCGACGAACATCGCCGGCCGCTCGCGGGCGATGAGTCCCTCGGCGCCGGCGAGCACATCCATCTCCATGCCCTCGACGTCGATCTTCAGGAGATCGACCGGACCTCCGACGACCGCGTCGAGGGGCGCCACCGGCACCTCGCCGGCGGCATCCGGGACGAGCCGCGTCGCGCCGAGGCCGCCGGCTTCCGACACGACGCTGCGCATCCGGCCGGGCGCGGCGCCGACCGCCGTGCCGAGGCCGTCGAGCGCGACATTGGCGAGCCCGTTCGCCGCCACCGCGCACCGCAGCGCCGCCGCCGACCGCGGATCGGGCTCGATCGGTCGGACAATCTGCGCCTGCATGACGCCCGCGAAGAACACCGTGTGGTTGCCGGTATTGGCGCCCGCGTCGACGATGCGCATACCGCGTGGGAAGCGCGCCGCCAAGTATGCCAGCTCCTCGTGCTCGTAGAACTGGCCGCGCGTGTGCGCCCGCTCGATGCCGGCGTTGCGGCCGGTATAGGGAAGCCGGAAGCTCGCGGCGCCGTGCGAGACCTTGGTGAAGACCGGATCCTTCTCCAGCCGCTCCAGAAGGCGCGCCCGCACCGCATCCGGCACCGGCGGCACCCCGGCCGGAAATATGGTGACGGTCTGCGCCGTCTTGTAGGCGCGCCCCTGCCGCCAGAGCGCGCGCATGTAGTCGGCATACCAGCCCGGGCCTTGCGCCCCCTCGAGGGCCGCGAGAGCCGCCGCCGGGCGGACGAAATGGCTCTCGCCGATCCACCAGCGCAGCGCGCAGTGGTGGAAGGCCGCCTCGTCCTGCGCGGCGAGCCGCGTGATCGGCTCGATCGGCGCCGTGCCGTCGGAGCGGGAGACGGCCGCGGCACCCCAGACGGCGTCGTGAAGCCGCAGCGCCGGCGCCAGCTTTTGGAACGCATCCGGAACGAGCGTCTCGGAGCCGCTGAGGGCGAGCAGCCAGCCCATCCCCTCGGACCGCGCCTGCCGGGCCGCCGCGGCGAGCCTTTCGCGGGAATCGCCCGGCGGGTCGAGCCGCAAGACCTCCGCGAGATCGCCGGCCCCGGCAGAGTGCGCGCGCATCACCGAGGCGGCGGCGCGGTCCGGCTCACCCGCCGCCGCCGGCAGCACCACGAGCGCGCAGCGCTGCTCAACCGGCGGCGGACCGACGGTGCAGGACGGCCGGGTCGACCTCGGCATAGGAGTGCCCCCGGCTGTAATTGTCGTGATAGGCGACATGCGGCTGCTCGATCGGCCCGGAGCAATAGACGCCGAGCTTGAAATACGGTCCCACGGCCTGGTTCCGATAGCCGAGCGGGCCGCGCCAATCGATGAATTCCTCGCCGTCGAGCCAGGCCTGGACCTCGGATTGCCCGAACCGTGACCAGAAAACCCGGAAGACGAAATCGTGCCACACGCCGCGCGGAAAGTTCGTGACCCGCGCGAGCTCGTAGCGCGTCTCGGGCTCCGGCGTCGCGTAGGGAGCATGCGCACCCGTGACCCGCAGGGTGCCGTCGCGGTAGCGCAGGGCGATCGGCGGCTTGCCGGAGGGGTCGCCCTTCACGGCCTGGTCGTGCCATTGCGCCAGCACGCACGGCACGCCGTCGGCCGTCGGGAAGTCGGCGGCGAGGCGCGTGCTGAAGCCGTACCAGACCGGCTCCTCGAGGATCGCGTTGAACGGGTCGCGCAGCTCCGCACGGTGCCCTTGCGAGACGTAGTCGCCCGGACGCAGCTCGAACCGGCAGCTCCGCGTGCCGACCCGCGCCACCTCCGACTGCACGACGGCCGCGTGGGGGCCGGGAAGGCCGATGGTGCTCCAGCCGGCCAGCGTGCCGCACTCGAAGTCGAAATGCGCGCTCTCGAAGCGGCTCGGGCTTGACGGGCGTGCGGAAAGCAATGGACTGATGTCGAGGACCGTGAGGACACCGGCGCAGGCCGCAAGCGCGGACGGCGAGACGAGGATCATGAACCGTATCGCCACCGTCGTGAAGGGCTATCCGCGCCTGTCGGAGACTTTCATCGCCCAGGAGATTCTGGGTCTCGAGCGGCGCGACGTGCCGCAGCTGATCGTCTCGCTCCGGCACCCGACCGACACCTCGATCCACGATCTGCACGCCGCGATCCGGGCCGAGGTCCTGTACCTGCCGGAATATCTCCAAGACGAGCCGAAGCGCGTGCGGCTCGGCCGCGCCTTCGCCGAGGCACAGCCGGGCTATGCGCTCGCCTTCGACACCTTTCAGCGCGATCTGGTGCGCGACCGGTCGGTCAACCGGCGCCGCCGCTTCGGCCAGGCCTGCGTGCTGGCGCGCGAGCTGCCCGCCGACGTCGACTGGCTGCATGCGCACTATCTGCACACGCCGGCCTCCGTCACCCGCTACGCGGCCATGATCCTCGGCCTGCCCTGGTCGTTCTCGGCGCATGCCAAGGATGTCTGGACGACGCCCGAGTGGGAATTGCGCGAAAAGCTCGCCGAGGCGCGCTGGGGCGTGACCTGCACGCGCATCAATCTCGACTATCTCGCTTCGCTCGCGCCGGCGCCGGAGCGGCTGCACCTCGTCTATCACGGGCTCGACCTGTCGGCCGTGCCACCCGTGCCGGCGCGGCCCGGCGATCCGGCCGCGCTGAAGCTCGTCTCGGTCGGCCGCGCGGTGGAAAAGAAGGGCTATGCCGACCTTCTCGTGGCGCTGGCGAGCCTTCGCGACGATCCGCGCTGGACCTTCCACCATGTCGGCGGCGGCGAGCTGTCGAAGAAGCTCAAGGCCGAGGCAGAGCGGCTCGGGCTCTCCGGCCGCATCGTCTGGCACGGGACGCGGAACCGCGATTTCATCTTCGATCTGTTGCGCGGTGCCGACCTGTTCGTGCTGCCGTGCCGGGTGGCGCGCTCGGGCGACCGCGACGGCCTGCCGAACGTGCTGATGGAGGCGCAGGCCTTCTCGGTGCCGGTGCTGAGCACGACGGTCTGCGGCATCCCCGAGCTCGTCACGCACGGCGTCGACGGCTGGCTGGTGCCGCCCGAGGATGCCGCCGCGCTCGCCGGAGCGATGCGCCGGCTCATGGATGACCCGGGATTGCGGATGCGGCTCGGCGACGCCGGCGCCGTGACGGTACGCCACAAATTCTCGGCCGCGGCCGGCATCGACTACATCGCCGGCCTGTTCGGCGCGGCGCGGTCGCAGCGCCGGGCGGCCTGAGCCGCGCATGCGCCCCGGGGACGCCGAGCGGGACCGGCTGCTCGCGCTGCTCGACGC
>JAEZCD010000128.1 GCA_023430145.1 Pseudomonadota bacterium | reverse complement strand
GCCGGAGCGTCGGCGCCGATCTCGGGAACCGGCGGCTCGGCCGGAGCGGCCGCGGCCTCGGGCGCCGGGGCATCGGCCGGTGCGGCGGCATCGGCCGCAGGAGCATCGGCAGCCGGGGCGGCGTTCTCTTCCTCGAGGGCGGCCTTCAGTGCCGCGATCTGCTTGTCGGAGAGCCGGCCGACGATCTGCCGCATGGTGTCGTCCTGCAGGCCGCCGAGCATGGTGACGATCTGCTCGGTCGAGAGCCGGTCGAGCGCCTCGGTCGAGAAGGTGGAGAAATCCTGGCTCTTGCGTCGGTGGGTGCCGTAGGCGCCGTAGGATTTCTGCACCCGCGGGCGGTAGCCGTAGCCGTAGCCGCCGCCATAGCCGCCGTAGCTGGAATAGCCGCCGCCATAGCCGCCGCCGTGGCAGTTGTAGGCGGAGGCCGGCGTGACGGCGAACGCAGCCACGCCTGCGAGGCCGGCCGTGGCGAGAAGGATGAGCTGCTTGCGCATGGGTATTCCCCCTGTCCTGAGCCGCGGTCGCCTGCCTTCCGGCGAGGGCGCTTGCCGCATCCGATGGGGCGAAGATGGCCGGCAGCGCTTGAACGCAGCCGGAACCCGCGGTTCATTCTCGGTTTAGCTGGAGAGGCGGGCTGGGCGACGTTGGTGAGGGGTCCGGTATTCGCTGGCACGTCGAGGCAGATGGCGCGCTTCGCCTGCTCAGTCCTTGTCCCGCGCGAAAGCCTCTCCGCTCGTCATCTCCGCCAGGAAGCATCTCGCTCGTCATCCGCGCGAAAGCCCCTCCGCTCGTCATCCTGCGGCTCGACCGCAGGATCCATCTTCCCGACGGCCGAGTCTGCTTCGTACTCGAAGAAAGTTGGATCCTGCGCTTTCGCGCAGGATGACGACCGGGAGTCGGGTGGATGACTCGGAGCCGGAGACGACGGCCGGCTCCGATTCCTCACCGCGCTCCCGCCGACCTGGCGACGACGTCGATCGCCGCCAGCGTCTGCGGGCCGAGGCGGCCGTCGCGCTCGCCGCCGCCGAGGCCCTGGTCGGCGAGCAGCGCCTGCATGGCGACGCGCACGCCGAGGGCGAACAGCTCCGGCTTGTCGCGCAGCATGGCGAGCGTATGCGGGTTGCCGCGGCGGACCGATTCGAGGAACAGGGCGGCAGCCCGCGGCGCGTCGACCGGCCCGCCCTCGCCGCGCTCGACCATGACGGCGAGATTGTTCAGCGCCGGCGCGTGGTCGAGGCCGATAGCCCGCTCGTACCAGAGCCGCGCCTTGGCAGGATCCTCGGGCGTGCCGGAGCCGAGATTGTGGAAGCGGCCGACCGCGGTCATCCCCGCGACGCTGCCGGCCGCGGCGCTCTTCTCGAACAGGGCCAGGGCGCCCGCGGCATCTCCCGCTTTCTCTTTCGCGCGGCCGAGCTGGAAGACGAAGCGCGCCACCGAGGGGCTCGCCTTGGCGGCACGCTCGCAGGCGGCCGCAGCCTTCCTGGCATCGATCTTCTCGAACGGGACGCCGGCGACCGCATCCGGGCGGTCGGGATCGTCGGGGTGGGCCGCCAGCAGGTCGCAGTCGGTCGTCCGGCCGCCCCGCGCGCGGCGCTGCTTCTCGGCCGCGGCGAACAAGGCCAGCTCCTCGCGCGCGAGGGCGGCGAAGGCGCCCGGAAAGACTTTGCGGTCGACCTTGGCGAGATAGTCCTCGAGGCCGTCGGAGGTGACGCGCAGCCGCAGCGTCTGCCAGAACTGCGCCTCCTCGCCCGGGCCGGCCGGCGCCAGCGTCGCCACGGGCGGGCCGCCGCCGGGGGCCGAGGCCGGGATCAGCGCATAGTCCTGATAGAGCGAGACCTGTACCTCGGGCCGCTGGCCGCCCTTGGTGGCGACGACGACGTCCTGCGCGGTCTTGAACAGCATGGCTTTCACGTCGAGGCCCGGCGTCGGCAGGTGCTTCAGCAGCGCGCCGGTGAAGGGGCTGTTGCGGCCCGGATCGCCGTCGAGCGCCGTCGTCAGGTGCTGCGTCGAATAGGCGATGATGAGGCCGTCCGGATTGCCGATGCGGCCGAGGCCGCGCGTCTGGCCGAGCGAGCGCGTGGCGCCGCCGGACTGCTTCAGCTGCTGCTCGGCCTCGTTGTCGCGGCAGGCGTCGAGGATGGCGAGCCGCACGCCCTTGGCGCGCCGGAGCTCGCCGATCATCTCCTCGATCGGCACCAGCTCGTGTTTCACCTGCTCGAGCGAATCGTATCGGGCGTCGACCGGCACCGCATAGGGCACCTCGCCGAAGGTCGAGCCGTGCCCGGAATAATAGACGAGGGCGACGTCGGCCTGCTGGCTCTCCTTGGCGAAGCGGCCGACCGCGCGCTCCATGTCGCGCTTGCCGAGATTCTCGCCGTAGACGACGCGGAAGCCGACCTTCTCGAGCGCCGCCTTCATGCCGCGCGCGTCGTTCAGCGGGTTGGAGAGGTCGCGGACATTCTCATAGTCGGCATTGCCGATGACGAGCGCCACGCGCGTATCGGCGAGCGCCGGGGCGGCGACGAGCGCTGCGAGCGCGGCGCCGAGCAAAGCGCATCTGCCCAACATGCATGCCTCCCTTGCGGCGCACGGTGATGTCGGCCGGAGGGAAGCGCATGCCGCTTGAACCGGTGCTGAATGGGCGGGCGACGTCGTCTCCGAGGATTCGGAGGCGCATGCCGTACACGCCTTCGTCGTCCTCCGCGAAGGCCTTTCCGCTCGTCATCCTCGGCGAAGGCCTATCCGCTCGTCATCCTCCGCGAAGGCGGAGGATCCATCTTTTCGGCCGTTCGGTAGAAGGCTGGATCCTGCGCCTTCGCGCAGGATGACGACGGAGCGTGCGGTTTCCTTCGGACGAGCCCTGCCGGCCTCGACCCGGCTCTCGGGCGCTCGGCCCTTGTGGATAGCGGGCGCTCGTGTTCCCGAATCGTTCACGCGCGGAAAAAATCGCGCTAAAAGGTCCGCATGGCCGGCGCGGGCTTCGTCCACCTCAATGTCCTGTCCTCGTTCTCGCTGCTCGAGAGCGCGCTGACGATCGCCCGCCTCGCCGAGCTCGCCAAGGCCGACCGCATGCCGGCGCTGGCGCTGACCGACGTCAACAATCTCTTCGGCGCGCTGGAATTCTCCGAGAAGCTCGCCGGCTACGGCGTGCAGCCGATCGTCGGGCTGTCGCTGGCGGTCGAGTTCGCCGACCGCGAGGGCACGCTCGGCGCCCGGCGGACGCTCGGCGAGTGCGGCCGGCTCGTCCTCCTCGCCCGCTCCGAGGAGGGCTACCGCAACCTCTTGGCGCTTTCGAGCCGCGCCTTCCTCGACACCGATCCGGCCGAGAAGCCGCATGTCGGCGCCGATCTGCTCGCCGCCCATGCCGCCGGCCTCATTGCGCTCACCGGCGGTCCGGACGGCCCGCTCGACCAGCTGCTGGCGGAGAATTTCGGCGAGCTCGCCGACCGGCGCCTCGCGCGGCTCGAGAGCATGTTCGGCGACCGGCTCTATGTCGAGCTGCAGCGCCACGGCACCCCGGGCGAGCGTGCGGTCGAGGACGGGCTCGTCGGCCTCGCCTACGATCGCGGCCTGCCGCTCGTCGCCACCAATGGCTGCCGCTTCGCCTTCGCGGCCGACTACGAGGCGCACGACGCGCTGATCTGCATCGCCGCCGGGGCGCTGGTCGGCGAGAACGAGCGCCGCCAGCTGACCCCCGAGCACAGGTTCAAGACGCGGGCGGAGATGCTCGCTTTGTTCGAGGACCTGCCGGAGGCGACCGCCTCCACCGTCGAGATCGCCCGCCGCTGCGCCTTCCGGCCGGGCATCAGGAAGCCGATCCTGCCGCGTTTCACGCGCGAGGCGGGCGGGCCGCCGGTCGAGGAGAATGCCGAGCTGCGGCTGCGCGCGGCCGAAAAGCTCGCCGAGCGGCTCGCCGTCACCGGCCCGGCGCCGGGGACGACGCACGAGGTCTATGCCGAGCGGCTCCAGTACGAGCTCGGCGTCATCGAGCGCATGGGCTATTCGGGCTACTTCCTGATCGTCTCCGACTTCATCCAGTGGGCGAAGGGGAAGGGGATACCGGTCGGCCCCGGCCGCGGCTCCGGCGCCGGCTCCCTCGTCGCCTACGCGCTGACCATCACCGACCTCGACCCGATCCGTTTCGGCCTCATCTTCGAGCGCTTCCTCAACCCCGAGCGCGTATCGATGCCGGATTTCGACATCGACTTCTGCCAGAACCGGCGCGACGAGGTGATCGGCTACGTCTCGCGCCGCTACGGCAGCGACCGGGTGGCGCAGATCATCACCTTCGGCACGCTGCAGGCGCGCGGCGTCATGCGTGACGTCGGCCGGGTCCTGGAGATGCCCTACGGCCAGGTCGACAAGCTCTGCAAGCTCGTCCCGCACAATCCGGCCCATCCCGTAACGCTCGCCCGCGCCGTCGAGGACGAGCCGCGCCTGCAGGCGGCGCGCGACGAGGATCCGCGCGCCGGCCGCATGCTCGCCATCGCCATGAAGCTCGAGGGCCTGCATCGCCACGCCTCGACGCACGCGGCCGGCATCGTCATCGGCGACCGGCCGCTCGCCGAGCTGGTGCCGCTCTACCGCGATACGCGCTCGGAGCTGGCGGTCACCCAGTTCAACATGAAATGGGTCGAGCAGGCCGGGCTCGTGAAGTTCGACTTCCTGGGCCTCAAGACGCTGACCGTGCTGCGCACCGCGGTCGACCTGTTGCGCGAGACGCGCGGCATCGAGCTCGACCTCGCCAACATCCCTCTCGACGACCAGAAGACGTTCGAGATGCTCGGCCGCGGCGAGACGGTCGGCGTGTTCCAGGTGGAAAGCGGCGGCATGCGGCGGGCGCTGGTCGACATGCGCGCCGACCGTCTGGAAGATCTGATCGCCCTCGTCGCCCTCTACCGCCCGGGCCCGATGGCCAACATCCCGATCTACTGCGCGCGCAAGCTCGGGCGCGAGAAGATCGACTATCTGCACCCGCGGCTCGAGCCGATCCTGAAGAACACGTTCGGCGTCATCACCTACCAGGAACAGGTGATGCAGATCGCCCGCGACCTCGCCGGCTACAGCTTCGGCGACGCCGACCTCCTGCGGCGCGCGATGGGCAAGAAGATCAAGGCGGAGATGGACGCCCAGCGCGGCCGCTTCGTCGAGGGCGCGGTGGCCGGCGGCATCGCCCGCGCCGATGCGGACGCGATCTTCGACGCCTGCGCAAAATTCGCCGACTACGGCTTCAACAAGTCGCATTCGGCGCCGTATGCGCTGATCACCTACCAGACGGCCTACCTCAAGGCGAACTACCCGGTCGAGTTCTTGGCCGCCTCGATGACGCTCGACATCGGCCAGACCGACAAGCTGGCCGAGTTCCGGCGCGAAGCGAACCGGCTGAAAATCCGCGTCGAGCCGCCGTCGGTGAACCGCTCCGACCACACGTTCCGGCCGATTCCGGGCGAGAACGCCATCCGCTACGCGCTCTCGGCCATCAAGGGCGTCGGCGGCGGGGCGGTGCAGTCGATCACCGCCGCCCGCGCGGCCGGCGGCGTCTTCCGCGACCTCACCGACTTCGCCCGCCGCATGGATCCGCGGGCGCTGCCGAAGCGGGCGCTGGAAAGCCTCATCGCCGCCGGCGCGCTCGACGAGCTCGAGCCGCAGCGCTCGGCCGCGTTCGCCGCCGTCGATGCCATGGTGGCGCGGGCGAGC
>JAEZCD010000091.1 GCA_023430145.1 Pseudomonadota bacterium | reverse complement strand
GTCCCCGAGGGTGGGACCGCTCGACGCGCTGCTCCACGAGGCCGGAGCGGCGATGGCGGTCGAGAACGGCGTCCTCCGCGCGTCGGCTTTCGCCAAGCCGGGCGAGGCGCACGAGGCCGCCGTCCGGCGGGAAGCTTCGGCCGCCCGCGCCGCCGTCGGACTGGCTGACCTGTCGTGGGCGCCGTCCCTTTCGCTGGAGGGCCCGGAGGCGATCGAGACGGCGGCGCGGCTCCTGCACGTCACCGCCGAGCGGATCGAGCCGGGCGCGGCCCGTCTGCCCGTCCTCGATGCTGCCGGCCGCGTGCGCGACATCGCGACCGTTGTCGTCTCACGACCGGGTCGCGTCATGATCTTCTCGGCGCTGCCGCTGCTCGGCGGAGCCCCGTCCTCGCTCGCCTGCCTCGCGCTGATCGGCCCGGCGGCGCGCGCGGTCCTTTCGGCCGCGCTGCCGCAGGCCGAGCTGCCGGAAGCGCCCGGCATCGTCGAGCTCGCCCGCCCGTCCGGGACGGCACTGGCCGTCTCCGCAGCCGTCTTCAGCCTGCCGGCGATCCGCCTCCTCGCCGACGCGGAAACGATGCGCGCGCTCTGGCCGGAGCTGCTGGCCGTCGCCGAGGCACAGGGCGGAGCGGCGATCGGCGCCGACGCACTCGATCGGCTGCGGCTCGAGGCCGGAGAGCCGGCCGTCGGCCGCGAGATCGACGGCCTCGCGACGCCGGCAACCCTCGGCCTCACGGACGCGGACGCGGCCGAGAGCGTGCGGCTCGTCGGCCTCCTCGCCGATGGCGCAGACACAGTGCCCGAGCCCGGCGCGGTCCTCGTCGCCGCGCCCGGCGAGCCGCCGCGACAAATCCTCGGGCACGTCACCTCGGCCGGCCTCTCGCCGACGCGCGGCGGCTGGATCGGGCTCGCGCTGATCGAGGGCGCCGGCCCGGGCGACACCGTGTTCGCCTTCCGGCGCGAGACGCAGATTCGGATGCGCGTGGTGGCGCCGGGGGAGTTGCTGACCGCCCCGCGCGAGACGGCGCCGGAGACCTCCGAGGCGGGCGAGGCGGATCGGGATGGCGCCGCTATCCCGCCTCATCCGGAGGCAGGCCAGGGGCGCGACAGCGAGAACCGGGCCGAAGGCTGAGGTCGCCGCGTGGGAAACAAGATTCACGCATCCGCCGGGTGCTCTGTCGCAACAGGTCGGCAAGGCTCCCATCCTCCCCCTGAAAGGGGGAGGCGGACTCGCGCAGCGAGCCGCAGGGGGTCTTCTCCCCATCGCGTCACGGCAGAGGACCCCCGCCCGGACGGCTTCGCCGGCTCGACCCCCCCCTTAAGGGGGAGGATAGCGAGGCGGGCCTCCCTCCGAGATGTGTGAATGTCGTAGACCGCCGCGGCCGAGGCGCCGGCTCTACTGCGGCGTCGTGCTCGGCGCCGAGGAGTTGTTGCCGGCCGCGCGCCAGGCGGCGAGCGCATCGTTGAACGCCTTCTCGCCGGGCGTGCCCTTCTCGAGCGTCAGCACCGCGCGGCGGCCATTGTCGTAGAGGATCGGGATGTCGATCCAGTCGCGGTCGCGCAGGAGCTGCTCGTTGGCGGCGCGCTCGCTGTCGAGGCTCGACAGGCCGATCAGGAAGAAGCCGCCCGTCACCCGCACCGAGAGTCCCGCCAGCGCCGCGCCCTGGCTCTGCTCCTCGGCCTTCATGATGAGGCCCGGCACGTTGGCGATGCCGGCATTGGCGAAGTTGGCCGGCAGCGTGAACTGGACCTCGATCGTATGGCTCGCCGGCAGCGTCGAATCGGTGTTCCGGCGCAACACCAGCGTCACCCGCAGATTGCGCGACGGGATGGTCACCTCGCCGCGCAGTGCCGTCTCGAGCGGCTGGCCCTGGCCGCCGCTGACCGATTCGGTCCGCCAGAGGACCGTCCCCTCGAGCGAGGTGCCGCCCTGCGGCTCGCCGCTCTCCTCGTAGAGGATCGCCCGCTGCGCGACCGGCACGACGCCCGGCTGCGGGGCCTGCGTAGGCGGAGCCACGCTCGGCGCTACTGTGCCCGGAACCACCCGGGCGACGTCGTCCGGCCGGGGCGCTGCCGCCGGCGGCGGCGCCGGCTGCGAGGGAACGCCCTGCTGCTGCACGCGGTCGGCGACTTTGGGCACCGGCCGCGGACCGGGCGGATCGCTGCCGACGACCGGCTCGGCGGGTTCGGACGAATCGCTCCCCTCGCCGCCGAGGCCGAACAGCCCCGCGATCTGCTCGCGCGCGGAATATGCGCCGACGCCGGCCGCCAGCAGAAGCAGCACGAGGCCGCCGATGATCAGCATCGGCATAAGGCCGCGCCGTCGGCCATCGTCTGCCGAGTCGAGGTCGGACTGCATCTCGCCGCTGCGGCGGCGCGTCTCCTCGAAGCCCTGCTCGCCGAGGAAGCGCGGCTCGACGCGCGGCTCGCGGTTGCGGGCCGGCTCGATCGCCTCCGGCTCGCCGAAATCGTCCTCCGCCTCCCCGGCGGGCTCCTCGCCGGCCGCCTCGTCCTCGTAGGGATCGACGGCACGTGCGGTCGCCGCGGCTGCCGGC
>JAEZCD010000068.1 GCA_023430145.1 Pseudomonadota bacterium | reverse complement strand
TCTGGGTCCCCGCCTTCGCGGGGACGAGCGGGCCTGACCGTTCGCGACGCATGACGGAACTCGATGCCGGCGCGCCCTTCGGCGCCGACGAAATCCCGCTCGCCGAGCTGCCGCGGGCGCGGCGCGTCTGGTACCTGCGCGGTCTGCGCCGGGTGATCTCGGTGCCGGCGCTGGCGCTCGCCGGCGGCTATGTCGGCTTCGGCGCCCTGGTGCACGATTTCGGCTGGCCGCTCTGGCTCGCCGTGCTTTCGGTGCCGGCCATCTTCGCCAATCCGGCGCAGGTCGTGCTCGCCGGCGCGCTCGCGGCCGGCGCCAGCCTCGCCGCCGCCTGCTTCGCCGTCACCCTGTCCGCCGTGCGCCTTCTGCCGATGGTGGTCGGCGTGCTGCCGCTGCTGCGCTGGGACCGCGGCTCACGGGCGGGCCTCCTGCTCGCCGCGCACGTCACTGCCATCACCACCTGGGTCGAGATGCTGCGCCTCTTGCCCGCCGTGCCGCGGCCGGTGCGGCTGTCCTTCTATGTCGGGCTCGGGACCGGGCTGATGGCGGCAGGGACGATCGCCACCGGCATCGGCTACCTGCTCGCCGCCTGGCTGCCGCCGGTGCTCGGCATCGGCCTCCTCGCCATCACGCCGCTCTATTTCCTCCTGTCGCTCGAGCGCGGCGCCCGGAGCCCCGGCGAGCGGATCGCGGTCCTGTTCGGCCTCGCCATCGCGCCGCTCGCCTTCGCGGTGGCGCCCGGCTTCGAGCTTCTGATCGCCGGCCTTCTCGGCGGCACGCTCGCCTTCGGCATCGACCGGCTGCGGCGCCGGCCGGGGAGGGCGCGGTGAGCGCGGAGACGCTCTACCTCGTCTTCGCGGTCGCCTGCGCGGCGGGTGCGAACGGCGTCTGGCGGCTGCTCGGCCTCGTCCTCTCCTCGCGGGTCGACGAGGACAGCCTCGTCTTCGTCTGGGTGCGCATGGTGGCGACGGCCCTCGTCGCCGCTCTCGTCAGCCAGCTCGTCTTGTTCCCGACCGGGGCGCTCGCCACGGCGCCGCTCTGGCTGCGTCTCGGCTCCGTGGTCCTCGGCGTCGCCGCCTATGTCCTCGGCCGACGGTCGGTGGCGCTCGGCATCGGGGTGGGGATCGGCGCGCTGATCGTCGGCCTGCTGGGTCTGGGGATGTGAAGCTCAGCCGAGCGCGGCCTTGATCCTCGCCGCATGCTCGGCGAGCAGCTCGGGCGCCGCGAACGGCCCGCCGGGCGGCTTCAGCGCGAGGCCGGCGTGCCGCGGCAGCACGTGGAAGTGCAGGTGGAACACGACCTGGCCGCCGGCCGCCTCGTTGAACTGCTGCACCGTCAGCCCCTCGGCCGCGAAGGCTTTGACGGCCGCCCGCCCGACCCTCTGCACGATGCCGATGAGATAAGCGAGCTCGTCCGGATCGACGTCGAGCAGGTTGCGCGCCGGCTTCTTCGGGATGACGAGCGTGTGCCCGTCGGTGCGCGGCATCACGTCCATGAAGGCGAGCGCGCGCTCGTCCTCGTAGACCCGATGCGACGGCAGCTCGCCGCGCAGGATTTTCGCGAACACGTTCGAGGCGTCGTAGGCGGGCATGTCTGGTCTCCCGAAGGTGTTGGCAGGAAACCACCTCCGCTCGGGCTCGCGCAAGCGGGGTTTCCTCCGCTCATCCCCGCGAACGCGGGGATCCAGTTCACCGCGCGACCCGCAATCTCCTGCGTCGTCCTCCGCGGAGGCGAAGGACCCAGCCCTTCCCGCGTCCGGAAGCAAGCTGGATCCTGCGCTTTCGCGCAGGATGACGACGGCACGGTTGGACGCCCTCGGTGACCGTGCCCTCTCACCCGTGCCCGGCCAGCGCCGCGTCCCAAAAGGTCGCCTCGATCTTGTGGCCGTCGAGGTCGCGGACGAAGCAGCCGAAATAGGCCGGGCTGTAGTGCGCGCGCGGGCCGGGCGGCCCGTCCGGCGCGGCGCCGGCCGCGAGCGCCGCCTCCCAGAAGGCGTGCACGGCCTCCTTCGTGGCGGCGTTGAAGCCGACATGCGTGCCGTTGCCGACGCTCGCCGGCGCCCCGTCGATCGGCGTCTGCACGAAGAACTCCGGAAACGCCTTGCCATAGGCGACGCCGCCCGGGAACTCCTCCATCCGCCGGCAGCCGAGGGGCGCCAGCACGGCGTCGTAGAAGGCCACGGCTCGCTCGAAATCGTTCGTGCCGATCGAGACGTGGCTGAGAATGCTCGGATTGTCGTCCATGTCGGATCTCCTCGAAACGCGTCACCGGGCGCCTACGCCCCGCCCTCCGTCATTGCGAGGAGCGGAGCGACGAAGCAATCCAGATTTGGGGCGGCGGAGGAGGGTCTGAATCGCTTCGCTCAGCCTCGGAAAGCCAAGCTCCATACGCCAATGGACTCGCGACTAGTCCTCTCCCTCATGATCGGGCTTGTCCCGGTCATCCAGTCCTCTCTTCGCTCGCAAAGGCTGGATTGCCGGGACAAGCCCGGCAATGAGGGAGTGCATGTGGGTCGTCATCCAACCGCGTCCGCCGAAAGCCGGGGACTCCCAATCACGCGGGAGCGCCGACGGCGTCCCCCTCACGCCCCTTCCTTCACCTCGAAGCTCACGCCCTGCGCGAGCGGCAGGTCGCGGGAGAAATTGATTGTGTTGGTGGCGCGGCGCATGTACGCCTTCCAGGAATCGGAGCCGGCCTCGCGGCCGCCGCCGGTCTCCTTCACGCCGCCGAAGGCGCCGCCGATCTCCGCCCCCGAGGGGCCGATGTTCACGTTGGCGATGCCGCAATCCGAGCCCGCCGCCGACAGGAAGGTTTCGGCCTCGCGCATGTCGTTGGTGAAGATCGAGGAGGCGAGGCCCTGCGGCACGCCATTCTGCAAGGCGATGGCCTCGTCCAGCGCGCGATAGCGGACGACGTAGAGGATCGGCGCGAACGTCTCCTCGAGCATGGGGCCGGCCTGCTCGGGCATCTCGACGAGGGCGGGGCGGACGTAGAACGCCTCGGGATGCTCCGCGGCCAGCACCCGGCCGCCGCCATGCACCGTGGCGCCGAGCTTCCAGGCCGCCGCCAGCGCCCGCTCCATGCCTTCGAAGGCGGCGCCGTCGATCAGCGGGCCGACGAGCGTCCCCGGCTCGCGCGGATCGCCGATCGTGACCGAGCCGTAGGCGCGGACCAGGCGGCCGATCAGCTCGGTGGCGATGCTTTCGTGCACGATGAGGCGCCGCAGCGTGGTGCAGCGCTGGCCGGCGGTGCCCATGGCCGAGAAGGCGATGCCGCGCAGCGCCAGATCGAGGTCGGCCGAGGGGGCGACGATGGCGGCGTTGTTGCCGCCGAGCTCCAGAATCGGCCGGCCGAAGCGCTCGGCGACGCGGGGGCCCACCGCCCGCCCCATGCGGGTGGAGCCGGTGGCGGAGAGAATCGCCACCCGCCGGTCGTCGACCAGCGCCTCACCGACCTCGCGGCCGCCCTGCAGCACCTGGGACAGCCCCGCCGGCGCCGCGCCGAATTTTTCCAGCGCCCGCTCGAACAGGGCCTGCACGGCCATCGCCGTCAGCGGCGTCTTCTCGGACGGCTTCCACACCACCGGGTCGCCGCAGACGAGCGCCAGCGCCGCGTTCCAGGACCACACCGCGACCGGGAAATTGAACGCCGTGACGATGCCGCAGACGCCGGCCGGGTGCCAGGTCTCCATCATCCGGTGGCCCGGCCGCTCGGTGGCGATCGTCTTGCCGTAGAGCTGCCGCGACAGGCCGACGGCGAAATCGCAGATGTCGATCATCTCCTGCACCTCGCCGCGCCCCTCGGAGAGGATTTTTCCGGCCTCCAGGCTGACGAGCCGGCCGAGATCCTCTTTCGCCGCGCGCAGCTCCTCGCCGAGCAGCCGCACCAGCTCCCCCCGCCGCGGCGCCGGCACGAGCCGCCACTCGAGGAAGGCTTCCTGCGCCCGCCCGATCGCCGCCTCGACCTCGGCCGGCGGTGCGACATGCACCCCGGCCACCCGCCCGCCGTCGATCGGGCTTTTGGCGATGAGCGCGCCGCCGGTCAGTGCCGCGGCGGGAACGCCGAGCCGGGCAAGGATCGCGCGCGCCTCCTCGGCCGGACGCGACAGGTTTTTCTCGGAACTGGCACTCATCGACGGGCCTCCGGCAGCTGATGTGCGGGAACACGTCGCGCAGACGGGGGGAGAGTGCAAGGGTGGGGGAGGGGGTTCGCACCCCGCGAGGACTCCGCTTCCGGCGGGGTGCTGTTACTCTGGTATTGCGGCGTCGCGAATGGGCTCTTTGGCGGACCCGTAGCCCACCGCGAAACTCCGGTCGGCGACCAAGGAACCTGAGCTTCCGTGCTGCCACCGTGGGCTGGGCCGATCCGCGCGAGACTCGCCGCAGGGTACGACCTTGATCCCACGCACGTATCCCTAGCTAGGCAAGTCCACCCAACCTAATGCACGGTTCCTATGTCATCAGGCAATTCTCCTGCATGGGCGTCAACGGTCTCGCTAAGCAACGTTCTCTGGTGCACAATCGGAACTCCAAATATTTCTCTGAAGGTCGACATGAATAGTTCATTCAACCTGTGGCCACGAAACAGCGGCCAAGTGCGATAATCCTCCATAGTTATCGGGCCTGCCGCGCCTGCTTGGCGCATCTTCTTGATCATAGTGTCGATATCTTCGCTAGCCGCGGCGACACTAATCTGAAAATCAACGCTTGTTGCGGACCAATCTTCTTTATCAAGAAGTTTTTTGGATTCCGTTTTCTTGTCCATCAACCGAAAGCAATTCGCTCGATTAATGACCATCATTCTGCGGATTTTGTCCGAGGGGTGATTCTTGATTATTTCTGTGCCAAACTCCAGAAGCCGCTCAGCAAGTTGATATTGCCGCTTAAATATTAGATTAAATGCCGTTTCGTTAAGATGCGCATCAGCATCAATTTGGTTTTTCCTGTCAAACTTACGCCACATAACGTGACCAAGTTTGATCCCAACTTCGTAGACAGAGAGAACGGCTTGTTCATAGTACTCAAGGTTCGTTTTAAGCTTATCGCCAACCTTAATATTGCCAATATCGGCCTTGTATTCCCGACAATTGGTTAAATACTGTCTTGAAACAATACCTCCTGTATGAGTAACAAGGTTTCTACGCTCACATAGTTCTATAAATCGTGGCCAAACATCAAGTCGACTCTTGAGTGTCATATCGAATTTGCGTTCCATCCAGGCAAACTGATCATGATGACTAAGGCGGATTACTGATTCGATCTCATTATCAATAAGCGCTTGCTTTGCCGCTTCGATAGAATCGTATGAGATCAGTTCAGAGTATCTTATCTGCTTATCGCTCGTCATAACGACTTCTTCATGCATATGGAATATTATCCGCAGCAATCGAGATAAAAATGCGTCGTACGCCGATACCAAACCGATAAGCATTATTTCTGGAAGGTGCTGAGCGCCATGGATAGCAGAGATAACGCGTTCATTTGCGATTGTGAATGATCTGTATTTAGATAAATCAATTTCATAGTATTTCGTCTTATCGGTAGACAGATCAGCACGCAATAATCCGTTCTTTTTCACAAAATCCGCAATAAATACTGTTGCAACTTGACTTGACGCATGCGGCGTAAGTTCCAGTAAGAATGGTATAAATTCTCGATATGATTCCATGACAGTACAAAAGCTGTTCAGCGTATCCTCGAACGTCGTGGGGGTTCCTTCAATAACGAGTGGGGAGTCTTTTTCATCGTCACTCTCGCCAGCGTTCTCGCCCGTGTCTTTGCCTTCGTCGATCTCGTGTGGCTCTGCCATAGATATGACATGGCCAACAAGATTTTTGTCTTTCTCGATCAAGCCAACGTAGAATTTTCTCGGATTTTCGCCGGCCATGAAGTGCCCTCGACGTTAGGGGGAAACATCGCACTGATAGAGTATCTCAACCACGGCTTCGGGAAGCAACGCGTGCCTTTCTGTGGCCGGGGCGGCGACGCCGTCTCGGCCTCGCTTCGCTCACCCGGGCTACGGGCGCTCTCCACTCGCGGAGCGAGAGGCCCGGCGCTGTCGCCCCACCCGACCCGCCGCCTGCGGCGCCGGGCCACGGAGCCCTTCCTCCTCCCCAGGGGCGATGGGGGCCGCGAAGCGGCCGGATGAGGGGGTACGGCGCTCGTCCTGAAGCTCCAGAACCCCTCACCCGCCCGCTTCGCGGGCACCCTCTCCCTCTGGGAGAGGGAAGAAAGCGGCGCACTCATCCCCTCTCTCCCCATCGGCCGCATACTCTCCCCACTCCCGCTCGCGGTGAGGGGCGTCTTCCGGAGGCGTCCGTGATGTCGGAGCGGGGGGGTGCGGCGTCCGTGGGGTGGGTCGCAACCACCCTGCGGCGGCCCAAGCCGCGATGGTCCCGGCCCGCCTCTTTCCGCGGGTCACAAGCCACACCGGCCGCGGTCCCCATCCGTAGCAGGCGCAGCCCGGATAAGCGGAGCGCGATCCGGGCCTTCGGGCGGCGGCGCTGCCCCGGGTTCGCTGCGCTCGCCCGGGCTACAGCACCCCGTACTCGTCGAACACCTCGCGCAAGAGGCGTCCCTCGCGCAGTGCCGTCCGCGTCGTGTCCTCGGCCTTCGCCTTGTCGAGCGCTTTGCGCACGACGTCCTCGGCGATCTCGGCGGGGAGGATGACGAGGCCGTCGGCGTCGCCGAACACATAGTCGCCGGTCGAGGCGGGGGCGCCGGCGATGATGACGGTGCCGTCGCGCTCGACCATGTGCGCCCGGCCGCGCGTGTCGAGCGGGCCGATGCCGCCGCAGAAGCACGGGAAGTCCAGCGACTTGATGATGCGCGTGTCGCGGACGAGGCCGTCGGTGACGCAGCCGCGGGCGCCGCGGGCGATGGCGGCGGTGGTCAACAGTTCGCCCCAGGGGGCGATGTCGTCGGTCGGCCCGCCGCAGGCGAGCACCGGCACGTCGCCCTTGCGGAGATCGTCGACGAGCGCGATCTCGACCTCGTAGGGATCGACGGGCAGGGCCTCCGGGTCGACGCGCTCGTAGCGCCCTGTACGCACGCGGCCGAACAGTGCGAGGCTCGGGTCGAGCGGCCGCACGAAGGGTTTCAGCGCCCGGTCCATGACGCCGAAACTGTCGAGCACGTCGGACAGCACGCCCGTATAGAGCGCGCGGACGATCTCGTCCGATAGTTCGAGAAGGCCTTGTCCAGCCATGGGTGCTCCGTTTTCGGGCAGCGGGGCGGATTGACTTGAGCCCGCCCGTCTCTACCGTTCGCCGACCATATAGCCCCGAGTCCCGGCTTCAGAAACGGGACCGGACCACCACCAGGGAGGACTGCATGCGCCGCGCGTTCCTGAAACTTCTCGCCGCCACCGCCCTCGCGCTGCCCTTCGCCGGCACCGCGCTCGCGGAATATCCGGAGCGGCCGATCCAGATCATCGTGCCCTGGGGGGCCGGCGGCGGCACGGACGCGACCGCGCGCATCGTCGGCTCGCTGCTCGAGAAGGAGCTGAAGCAGCCGGTCAGCGTCGTCAACCGCACCGGCGGCTCGGGCGTCGTCGGCCATTCGGCGATCGCGGAAGCGGCGCCCGACGGCTACACGATCGGCCTCATCACCGTCGAGATCGGCATGATGCACTGGCAGGGGCTGACCAAGCTCACCTGGCAGGACTATACCCCGCTCGCGCTGATGAACGAGGATCCGGCCGGCCTGCAGGTGCGCTCCGATTCCCCCTATGCGGACGCCAAGGCGCTGCTCGACGCGGTGAAAGCCGAGCCCGGCAAGATGAAGGCCTCGGGCACCGGCCAGGGCGGCATCTGGCATCTGGCGCTCGCCGGCATGCTCGACGAGGCGAAGATCCCGACGACGGCGGTGCCGTGGGTGCCGTCCAACGGCGCCGCGCCCGGCCTGCAGGATCTGGTCGCCGGCGGCGTCGCCATCGTCACCTGCTCGCTGCCGGAGGCGCGCTCGCTGATCGATGCCGGTCGCGTGAAGAGCCTCGCGGTGATGGCGAGCGCCCGCAACCCGGCGCTGCCCAACGTGCCGACGTTGAAGGAGGCGACCGGCCTCGACTGGACGATCGGCGCCTGGCGCGGCTTCGCCGGCCCGAAGGGCATGCCGAAGGAGGCCTCCGACAAGCTCGCCGCCGCCTTCAAGAAAATCTACGACAGCAAGGAATACCAGGACTTCATGGCGAGCCGCGGCTTCGGCATTCGCTGGGGCGACCCGGCCCAGTTCGCCGCCTTCATGGACAAGTCCAACAAGGATCTCGGCGCGGTGATGAAGTCGGTCGGCCTCGCCAAGTGACGCGCTAGCCTTCCGGAACCCGCCATGCCGGTGCGCATCGCCGATGCGGCGACGGGGGTGCTCTGCATCCTCGTCGCCCTCGCGGCCGGCATCGTGGCGTGGAGCTTTCCGGCCATCCCGGGCCAGGAGTACGGGGCGGCGACCTTTCCGGTCGTGATCGCCTCGGGGCTCGGCATCTGCGGCGCGGTCCTGCTGGGGCGGGCGGTGCTGCGGCTCGGCCCGGATGCGGGCAGCCTCGGCATTCCCGCAGGCACCCTGTGGAAGGGGGCGGCCGTCGTCGGCCTCGCGCTGGTCTATGTCTTCGCCGCCGAGCCGATCGGCTTCGTGCCGGTGATGGCGGTCGTGCTGCTCGGCGCGCTCCTGCTCTACGGCACCCGGGTCGCGATCGCGGTGCCGGTGGCGATCCTGGCGACGCTGCTCGTCCACTTCGTCTTCTACAAGCTGCTCCGCGTGCCGCTCCCCTGGGGCGTCCTCCTGCCATGGGCATGGTGACCGTATGAGCGCCGTCGAGCAGGCCTTCGGCCTCGTCTTCCAGACCGACGTGCTGCTGACGATCCTCGGTGCATCGATATTCGGCATCCTCGTCGGCGCCATTCCGGGGCTGACGGCGACGATGGCGATCGCGCTCTTGGTGCCGATCACTTTCTTCATGGACCCGATCCCGGCCGTCGGGGCCATGATCGCCTGCTCGGCGATGGCGATCTTCGCCGGCGACATCCCGAGCACGCTCCTGCGCATGCCGGGCACGCCGGCCTCGGCCGCCTATACGGAGGAATGCTACGCCATGACCCGCAAGGGTGAGGCGGAGCTGGCGCTCGGCGCCAACCTCATGTTCTCGGCCATCGGCGGCCTGTTCGGCACCGTCGTGCTGATCCTCGCGGCGCCGGCGCTGGCGGAAGTGGCGCTCAGCTTCTCCTCCTTCGAGTATTTCTGGCTGGCGCTGCTCGGCCTCACCTGCGCGGTGTTCATCGGCGCCGCCTCACCGCTGAAGGGGCTCATCAGCCTGTTCATCGGCCTCCTCGTCGCCACCGTCGGCCTGCAGAACCCGGCCGGCGTGCCGCGCTACACCTTCGGCTCGACCGATCTCATGGGCGGCATCGAGCTGATCCCGGCGATGATCGGCCTGTTCGCCGTCTCCGAGGTGCTGCGCGCGGCCGTGCACGGCTCGCCGGGCTGGAGCATCCGCCAGCAGAAGCTCGGCAACCTGTTCCGCGGCTGGGGGCGGCTGTTCGTGCAGTATTGGCCGCAGCAGCTGCGCGGCAACATCCTCGGCACGGCGATCGGCGCGCTGCCCGGCGCCGGCGCCGACATCGCCGCCTGGGTCGCCTATGCGGTGTCGAAGAAATTCTCGAAGACGCCGGAGAAGTTCGGCAAGGGGCACGTCGAGGGCATCATCGAGAGCACCTCGGCCAACAACTCGGCGCTCGCCGGCGCCTGGGTGCCGGCGCTGGTCTTCGGCATCCCGGGCGACTCGATCACCGCCATCGTCATCGGCGTGCTGTACATCAAGGGCCTGAATCCCGGGCCGACGCTGTTCATCTTCAACCCGCAGAACATCTATGCGGTCTTCCTGATCTTCATTCTCGCCAACCTGTTGATGATCCCGATCGGCTGGGCGGCGATCAAAGGCTCGACGCAGATCCTGCGCGTGCCGCGCAACATCCTGATGCCGCTGATCCTCGCCTTCTGCATCGTCGGCGCCTTCGCGGTGAACAACTCCGTCTTCGGTGTCGTCGTCATGCTGGCCTTCGGCGTCCTCGGCTTCCTCATGGAGGAGAACGGCATCCCGGTGGCGCCCTGCATCCTCGGCATCGTGCTGGGTCCCATGATCGAGGAGAATTTCATCACCTCGATGATCAAGGCGGACGGCGACCTGTTCGGCTTCTTCGAGCGCCCCATCGCCGCCGGGCTCGGCATCGCGACAATTCTCGTCTGGGCGCTGCCGGTCGTCGTCATGCTGGTGCGCAAGCGGCGGCGGCCGGCGGTGCCTGAGACGGCCTGAGGCGAGAGCCTCTCCTCGACTAGGCTCGCTCGGCGAGGCATGCCGCAGCATAGGCGCGCCAGCCGCCGAAGCGGGAGATCTCCTCGGCGCCGGCGAGGCCCTCGGGCTCGACCAGGAATCCCTTCGGCGCGGAGCCGTCGGCGAGGCGGACGGTGCCGATACCGAGCGGCGCCGGGATGGCGGCGACGAAGCGGCCGAAGGCGGCCGACGACAGCGCCCAGACTTCCGTCTCGATCGCGTGGCCCGAACCGGCGCCGACGCGCAAAAGGCCCGGCCGGTAGGGCGGTCCGCCGGCGAGCGCATAGAGCCGATAGTCGGGCGCCGTCTGCACCGCGCGGACGAGGCGGCCGCCGAGCTCGGCGAGCTGCGGGTTCAGCGGCATGCCCGACAGATGGGCGCCGACCACCGCGATCTCGATCTCCTCGGCGGGCTGCAACGGCCGCGCCGGCGCCGGCGGCAGCGGCTTGCCGGT
>JAEZCD010000031.1 GCA_023430145.1 Pseudomonadota bacterium | reverse complement strand
GCGAGATCGCGCGCTTGCGGGCGCCCTCGGCGCTCGGCCTCGACGCCGCACGGCAGCGCATCCTCGACATCGCGCCCGAAGCGATCGTCGACGCCAACCACGTCTATCGCACGAGCGACTTCGCTTGCGGCGCGTGGGGCTGCGCGAGCGCGGTGGCGATCTCCTGGCCGGGTGCCTCCGCCTGCACCGCCGCACCGCTGATCGGCATCGTCGATACCGCCGTCGACACGCAGGCGCCGGCGCTGCGCGGCCAGGCGGTGGAGGCCGTTTCCGTCGTCTCCGAGGGCCGGCGCGCCGCCGATCCGGCGCACGGCACCGCCGTCGCAGCCCTGCTCGTCGGCGCCGACACGAGCCGGACGCCCGGCTTGCTGCCGCGCGCGAAACTGCTGGCCGCCGAAGCCTTCCATCGCGAGCGGGGCGGGCCTGGAGCGGACGCCTTCGCGGTCGCCCGCGGCATCGACCTGATGATCGGGCGCCGCGTCGACGTGGCCAACCTCAGCCTCGCCGGGCCGGCCAATGCGGTGCTGGAGCGCTTCGTCCGCGCCGCCCTCGACGCCGGCATCCCGCTCGTCGCGGCGGTCGGCAATGGCGGCCCGGGCGCCGCTCCCGCCTATCCGGCCGCCTATCCCGGCGTCATCGCCGTCACCGCCGTCGACGGCGACCACAAGGTCTATCGGCAGGCCGGACGCGGCGCGCATGTCGCCTTCGCGGCCCCGGGCGTGCGGCTGTGGACCGCCGGCGGCCGCGGCGACGGCCGCTTCGCTTCCGGCACCTCCTATGCCGCTCCGTTCGTGACGGCGGCGGTCGCGGCGCTGCGGGCCGCCGACCCCGAGCGGGCGCCCGGTGAGCAGGTCGAGGGGCTGGCGAGCCGCGTCATCGATCTCGGCGAGCCCGGCCGCGACGCCGTGTTCGGCTGGGGCCTGTTGCAGGCGGGGGAGGTGTGCGGGGCGTCGTAGCCTCCCGCGGCTTCGTCATTCCGGGGCGCGAGCGCAGCTCGCGAGCCCGGAACCCATAGCCACGATTTTCCAGGGGTGTTGGAGGCGTGAGGTCAAGCGCTCTCGAATCGTGGTTATGGGTTCCGGGCTCGATGCTTCGCATCGCCCCGGAATGACGAGAATCACCCCTCGCTCTCGCGCCCGCAATAGAGCGCCGTCAGCTCTTCGGCCGCCGCGCGGACGCGCTCGCCGAGCACGCCGAGCCGTTCCGGCGGCATGCGCACCGTCGGCGCCGAGATCGAGATGGCGCCGACCGGCTCGCCCCATTCGTCGAGCACGGCGGCAGCGACGCAGCGCATGCCGAGGGTCTGCTCCTCGTCGTCGATGCCGAAGCCGCGCGCCGCCACTTCGGCGACGTCGGCGGCGAGCGCCCGCTTGGTTCGATGCGTGTGCTCGGTGAGCCGCTCCAGCGTCAGCGCGTCGAGTCTTTCGGCGCACCGCTCCGGCGTCAGGCGGGCGAGAATCGCCTTGCCGGCGGCGGAGGCATGGATCGGCTGCCGGCGGCCGATGCGGATGAAGGCGCGCACCGGCGCGTGGCTCTCGCTCTGGGCGACGCAGACGAGATCCGGACCGTCGAGCATCGACAGGTTCACCGTCTCGTCGACCGCCTGCACGAGCGCCCGGATCACGGGGCGGCCGATCTCCGGCAGCTTGCGGATGCGCACATAGGCCGAGCCGACCCGGAACAGGCCGACGCCGATCGTCCACAGCCCGCTCTCGAGGTCGTGCCCGACGAGCCTGCGCCGGTGCAGCGTGGTCAAGAGCCGATGCGCGGTCGAGCTCGGCAGCTCGGTCCGCCGCGCCAACTCGCTCAAGGTGAGACCGTCGGCGGCGGCCAAGACCTCGAGGATGCTCATCGCCCGGTCGAGCGACTGCACCTCGCCGCTCGGCTCGGAGGACGCCGAGGGCGGGCGGCCGCGCCGCTTGGCGGGCGCCGGCTCCATCGGCGGCGAAAGCTCGTCTGTCACATGTCCCTCCGAATGCAGCGACGTTCCGTCGCGGGCCGCGCGCGAGGGTGAGTTTCCTGTTGCGGTCGAACCGTCAGCATGGCACCTATTTTCCACGATATGGGATCAATTCCCACAATAATTTGATTCCTGACCGCCGAGATCGGCGGCGGGCGAGGGCGAGGAGGACAGCCATGGCCAAGATGCGTGCCGTCGATGCGGCCGTCCGGGTGCTCGAGATGGAGGGCGTCGCCTGCGTCTTCGGTGTCCCGGGCGCGGCCATCAACCCGCTCTACTCGGCGCTGCGCGCCAGAAACTCGATCCGCCACATCCTCGCCCGCCACGTCGAGGGTGCTTCGCACATGGCGGACGGCTACACGCGCGCCAAGGCCGGCAATATCGGCGTCTGCATCGGCACCTCCGGCCCGGCCGGCACAGACATGATCACCGGCCTCTACACGGCGGCCGCCGATTCGCTGCCGATCCTGTGCATCACCGGCCAGGCGCCGCGCGCCCGCCTCCACAAGGAGGATTTCCAGGCCGTCGACATCGAGGCGATCGCCAAGCCGGTGACCAAATGGGCAGTCACCGTGCGCGAGCCGGCGTTGGTGCCGATGGCCTTCCAGCAGGCGTTTCATGTCATGCGTTCCGGTCGTCCCGGGCCGGTGCTGATCGACCTGCCGGTCGACGTCCAGACGGCCGAGATCGAGTTCGACGAGGACGTCTATGCGCCGCTGCCGGTTTACAAGCCGAGGGCGACGCGCAAGCAGATCGAGAAGGCGCTCGCGATGCTGAACGCGAGCGAGCGGCCGCTGATCGTCGCCGGCGGCGGCGTCATCAATGCCGACGCCTGCGACCTCTTGGTCGAGTTCGCCGAGATCACCGGCGTGCCCGTGATCCCGACGCTGATGGGCTGGGGGGCGATCCCGGACGATCATCCCCTGATGGCCGGCATGGTCGGGCTGCAGACCAGCCACCGCTACGGCAACGCCTCGTTCCTGCAGTCGGACTTCGTGTTCGGCATCGGCAACCGCTGGGCGAACCGCCACACCGGCTCGATCGATGTCTACACGAAAGGCCGCAAGTTCATCCATGTCGATATCGAGCCGACGCAGATCGGCCGCGTCTTCGGTCCCGACTTCGGCATCGTCTCGGACGCCGCGGCGGCGCTCGAGCTGCTCGTCGAGATCGCCGGCGAGATGCGGGCGGCGGGGCGCCTCGAGGACCGCAGCGCCTGGGCCGCGCAATGCCTGCACCGCAAGAAGAACATGCTGCGCAAGACGCACTACGACAACGTGCCGCTGAAGCCGCAGCGCGTCTACCAGGAGATGAACCAGATTCTCGACCGCGACACCTGCTACGTGACGACGATCGGCCTGTCGCAGATCGCCGGCGCGCAGTTCCTGCACGTCTACCGGCCGCGCAACTGGATCAATTGCGGCCAGGCCGGGCCGCTCGGCTGGACGCTGCCGGCGGCGCTCGGCGTTCGCGCCGCCGATCCGGACCGCAAGATCGTCGCGCTCTCGGGCGACTACGACTTCCAGTTCATGATCGAGGAGCTCGCCGTCGGCGCGCAGCACAAGCTGCCCTATCTGCATATCGTGGTGAACAACTCCTATCTCGGCCTGATCCGCCAGGCGCAGCGCGGCTTCTCCATGGACTACGAGGTCAGCCTCGCCTTCGACAACATCAATGCCGAGGAGCTCGAGGGCTACGGCGTCGACCACGTCGCGGTCGCCGAGGGGCTCGGCTGCAATGCGATCCGGGTGAAAAGCCCGAACGAGTTCAAGGAGGCTTTTGCGACCGCCGAGGCGCTGATGAAGGAGCATCGGGTGCCGGTCGTGCTCGAGTTCATCCTCGAGCGCGTCACCAATATCTCGATGGGAACCGAGGTCGACAGCGTCAACGAGTTCGAGGACATCCTCTGCCTCGATCCGACGCTGTCGCTCAGAGAGCCGGTCGAGATGGGCCGGCGCGGCGCCCCGGTACCGAAGCTCGAGCCGGCTTGAGGCCCGACGGGGGTGCTGTATATCCGGCCCACGCCAGCGCAGCGGACCGCGAGGACAGGAACGTGCCGAAGTTCGACGCCAATCTGACGATGCTCTTCAACGAGGTGCCGTTCCTCGACCGCTTCGCGGCGGCCGCGGCGGCGGGCTTCACGGGCGTCGAGTTCCTGTTCCCCTACGACTACGAGCCGGAGGCGCTCGCCGATCTGTTGCGAGCGAACGGTCTCGAGCTCGTGCTGCACAACCTGCCGGCCGGTGACTGGGCGGGCGGCGAGCGCGGCATCGCGACGCTGCCCGGCCGGCAAGACGAGTTCCGCGCCAGCGTCGACACGGCGATCCGCTACGCCACCGCACTTGGCTGCCCGCAGGTGAACTGCCTCGCAGGCATCCCGAAGGGCGTCGAGCCTGCCGCGGCGCGGCACGTGTTCGTCGACAATCTCAGCTATGCGGCGCCAATTCTCGCCGATGCCGGCATCCGGCTCTTGATCGAGGCCATCAATACCCGCGTCGACATTCCGGGGTTCTTCCTGACCAATACGCGGCAGGCCGTCGAGATCATCGAGGAGGTCGGCTCGGACAACCTCTATTTCCAGTACGACATCTACCACATGCAGATCATGGAAGGCGATCTGGCGCGCACCATCGAGGCCAACCTGCCGCGCATCGCCCATATCCAGCTCGCCGACAATCCCGGCCGCAACGAGCCCGGAACCGGCGAAATCAATTATCCATTCCTCTTCCAATTCCTGGACCGCATCGGCTATCAGGGCTGGATCGGATGCGAGTACAAGCCCAAGGGCGGCACCGCCGACGGTCTCGGCTGGCTGCCCGCCAACGCCTGAACGGTCCCCGGCCCGGCAAGCGAGGAACGCGCCATGGCTAAGACACTCGGCTTCATCGGACTAGGCGTCATGGGTCGCCCCATGGCCGGTCACCTCGTCGCCGCGAGCCATGACGTATTTCTCTTCTCGCGCTCGGGCGTGCCGTCCGAGCTCACCTCTGCCGGCGGCAAGGCCTGCGCGAGCCCGGCCGAGGTGGCGAAGAAGGCCGACGTGATCTTCCTGATGGTGCCGGACACGCCGGACGTCGAAAAAGTGCTGTTCGGCGAGGGGGGCGTCGCCGAGGGCTTTTCGCCCGGCAAGATCGTCGTCGACATGAGCTCGATCTCGCCGATCGAGACGAAGAAATTCGCCGAGAGGATAGAGGCGCTCGGGGGCAGCTACCTCGACGCGCCGGTGTCGGGCGGCGAGGTGGGCGCCAAGGCCGCGTCGCTGACCATCATGGTCGGCGGCCCGCAGGCGACCTTCGACGAGGTCAAGCCCCTGTTCGAGCTGATGGGCAAGAACATCACCCTCGTCGGCGGCAATGGCGACGGCCAGACGACGAAGGTCGCCAACCAGATCATCGTCGCGCTCAACATCCAGGCCGTCGGCGAGGCGCTCCTGTTCGCCGCCAAGGCCGGCGCCGATCCGGCAAAGGTCCGGCAGGCGCTGATGGGCGGCTTCGCCTCCTCGCGCATCCTCGAGGTGCATGGCGAGCGCATGATCAAGCGCACCTTCAATCCGGGCTTCCGGATCGAGCTGCATCAGAAGGATCTCGCGCTCGCGCTCGCCGGCGCGCGCGCCCTCGGCGTAGCCCTGCCGAACACAGCCACCGCGGCGCAGATGATGAACGCCTGCGCGGCGATGGGAGCCGGCGGGCTCGACCACTCGGCGCTCGTACGCGCGCTCGAGGCGCTCGCCGACTTCCAGGTATCGGGCGACAAATCCTTTAGCCAGGCGGCCGAGTAGCGCTCCGGCTGCTGCCCGCGGAGGCAGCGGCTCTCGGTCCGCCGATAAGTCGGGGCTGGCTGTCGAAACGCCGAAACGCGCTTCGGCAGTTGACGCGCGAAGTCTTATGTTCAACACTGGTATACAACATACCACGGCGGGAACGGGCCACCGGACGCTGCGCGCATCGGATATGGCGGGCGTCTGAGGCGGGTCACCAGCCGGAACTTCGAGGGAAACGCCATGAAGATCTGCATCTACGGAGCGGGCGCCATAGGCGGCTACATGGGTGTGCAGCTGGCCGAGGCCGGCGCCGATGTCAGCCTCGTCGCGCGCGGCGCGCATCTGCAGGCCATGCAGCGGAACGGCCTTCGGCTGCGCATCGACGGCGAGGAGAAGGTGGCGCATCTGCGCTGCACGAGCGATCCCGCCGAGCTCGGGCCGCAGGACTACGTCATCGTCGCACTGAAGGCGCATTCGGTGCCGGGCGTCGTCGACGCGATGCAGCCGATGCTCGGCAACGACACCGGCATCGTCACCGCCGTCAACGGCATCCCCTACTGGTACTTCTACAAGCACGGCGGCGCTTACGAGAACTCGACGCTCGAGACGATCGACCCCGACGCCCGGCAGTGGAAGGTGCTCGGCCCTGAACGGGCGATCGGCTGCGTCGTCTATCCGGCGACCGAGATCGTCGAGCCGGGCGTCATCCAGCACGTCTACGGCGACAAGTTCCCGATCGGCGAGCCTTCGGGGGAGCGCTCGTTCCGCGTCGAGCGGCTCGGCCGCATGATGACCAAGGCTGGCCTCCGGGCGCCGGTGCTGGACAACATCCGCGACGAGATCTGGCTGAAGCTCTGGGGCAACCTTTCCTTCAACCCGATCAGCGCGCTGACGCATGCGACGCTCGACGTCATCGCCAGCGACCCCGGCACGCGCGCGGTGGTGCGGTCGATGATGTCCGAGGCGCAGGAGATCGCCGAGAAGCTCGGCGTCCACTTCCGCGTCGACATCGAGCGGCGGATCAACGGCGCCGGCGCGGTCGGCGCGCACAAGACCTCGATGCTGCAGGATCTGGAGCGCGGGCGGCCGATGGAGATCGACCCGCTCGTCACAGTCGTGCAAGAGATGGGCGTCCTGACCGGCATCCCGACGCCGACGATCGACATCGTGCTTGCACTCGTCAAGCAGCGGGCGCAAACGGCCACCACCATGCACTGAGGACCGGCGGGGCGCACCCGTCGGTCGCGCCCCGTTGCCGGCATTTCCGGGAGGAAGACGCGGAATGAACATCCACGAATATCAGGGCAAGGCGATCCTGAAGGAATTCGGAGCGCCGGTCGCCCGCGGCTTCCCGGCCTTCACGCCGGAGGAGGCCGAGAAGGCGGCGAAAGAGCTCGGCGGCCCGGTCTGGGTGGTGAAGTCGCAGATCCACGCCGGCGGCCGCGGCAAGGGCAAGTTCAAGGAGCTCGCCCCTGACGCCAAGGGCGGCGTCCGCGTCGTCAAATCGGTCGAGGAGGTGAAGGCGAACGCCGCCGAGATGCTCGGCAAGACGCTCGTCACCCTGCAGACCGGCGCCGCCGGCAAGCAGGTCAACCGCCTCTACATCGAGGAAGGGGCGGCGATCGACAAGGAGTTCTACCTGTCGATGCTGATCGACCGCTCGACCGGCCGCGTCGCCTTCGTCGTCTCCACCGAGGGCGGCATGAACATCGAGGACGTGGCGCACGACACGCCGGAAAAGATCCTCACCTTCTCGATCGACCCGGCGACCGGCGTGCAGTCCCATCACGGCCGCACCGTCGCCAAGGCGCTGGGGCTTACCGGCGACGCCGCCAAGCAGGCGGAAAAGCTCGTATCGCAGCTCTATGCCGCGTTCACGGCGAAAGACATGAGCCTGCTCGAGATCAATCCGCTGGTCCTCACCAAGGACGGCAAGCTCGTCGTGCTCGACGCGAAGGTGAGCTTCGACTCCAACGCCATCTACCGGCACAAGGAGGCGGCCGAGCTGCGCGACCTGACCGAGGAGGACGAGAAGGAGATCGAGGCGTCGAAGTACGACCTCTCCTACATCGCCCTCGACGGCACCATCGGCTGCATGGTGAACGGCGCCGGCCTCGCCATGGCGACCATGGACATCATCAAGCTCTACGGCATGGAGCCGGCCAACTTCCTCGACGTCGGCGGCGGCGCCAGCAAGGAAAAGGTGACGGCGGCGTTCAAGATCATCACCGCCGACCCGAAGGTGAAGGGCATCCTGGTCAACATCTTCGGCGGCATCATGAAGTGCGACATCATCGCCGAGGGCGTGGTGGCGGCCGTGAAGGAGGTCGGGCTGAAGGTGCCGCTCGTCGTCCGGCTCGAGGGCACCAATGTCGAGAAGGGCAAGGAGATCATCCGCGCCTCGGGGCTGAACGTCATCCCCGCCGACGACCTCGACGACGCCGCGCAGAAGATCGTCAAGGCCGTGAAGGAGGCCGCCTGATGAGCTGCGGTTCGGGCTCCCTCCTCCCCCTGCAAGGGGGAGGTCGAGACGGCGAAGCCGTCCGGGTGGGGGTCATCTTGCCGTGACCACGCCGGAAGGACCCCCTCCCGGCTCGCTGCGCGAGTCCGGCCTCCCCCTTTCAGGGGGAGGTAAGGGGAGCGTTCGACCGCGGTTCAATCGGACGGCGGCCAAGACGCGAGCCGCGCGGCGGCTGAGAGTCGAGCCGAGCATGGCGGAAGCCAAGCTTTGGCGAAGCCTTCGCGGCGTCCAGCTTCACGGCAAGAGCTTTCGTCGCCAGCATCCTGCCGGCCCGTATGTGCTCGACTTCTACTGCCCGGCTTTGCAACTCGCGATCGAGCTCGACGGCGGGCAGCATGGCTTCGCCCGCGAAGCCGCGAAGGATGCGCGACGAACGGCTTGGCTTCAGGACCGGGGCGTCACCGTCCTGCGCTTCTGGAACAACGACGTACTGAGCAACCTCGAAGGTGTTCTTCAGGTCCTCTTGATGGAGATCGACCGGCTCGAACACGACGGAAAGCCCCCCACCCGGCGCTGGCGCGCCGCCCTCCCCCTGTCAGGGGGAGGTGATCCCCGCACATCGACGGACATCTGAGGAACCACCGATGGCCATCCTGGTCGACAAGAACACCAAAGTCCTGACGCAGGGCTTCACCGGCAAGAACGGCACCTTCCACAGCGAGCAGGCGATCGCCTACGGCACGAAAGTCGTCGGCGGCACCTCGCCCGGCAAGGGCGGCACCACGCATCTCGGCCTGCCGGTGTTCGACACCGTGGCCGAGGCGAAGGAGGCGACCGGCTGCGACGCCAGCGTCATCTACGTACCGCCGCCGGGCGCCGCCGATGCGATCCTCGAGGCCGTCGCGGCGGAAATCCCGCTGATCGTCTGCATCACCGAAGGCATCCCGGTGCTCGACATGGTGCGCGTGAAGCGCGCGCTCGAGGGCTCCAAATCGCGTCTGATCGGTCCGAACTGCCCCGGCGTGCTGACCGCCGGCGAATGCAAGATCGGCATCATGCCGGGCAACATTTTCCGAAAAGGCTCGGTCGGCATCGTCTCGCGCTCGGGCACGCTCACCTACGAGGCCGTCTTCCAGACCTCGCAGGAGGGGCTCGGCCAGACGACGGCGGTCGGCATCGGCGGCGACCCGGTGAAGGGCACCGAGTTCATCGACATGCTGGAGCTGTTTTTGGCCGACCCGGCGACCGAATCGATCGTCATGATCGGCGAGATCGGCGGCTCGGCCGAGGAGGACGCGGCGCAGTTCATCGCCGACGAGGCCAAGCGCGGCAGGAAGAAGCCGATGGTCGGCTTCATCGCAGGCCGAACCGCCCCGCCCGGGCGGCGCATGGGCCACGCCGGGGCCATCATCTCGGGCGGCAAGGGCGGCGCCGAGGACAAGATCGCCGCCATGGAGGCGGCCGGCATCCGCGTCTCGCCCTCGCCGGCGAAGCTCGGCAAGACGCTCGCCGAGCTTCTGGGCCGCCGCGCGGCGGCCTGAACGGCCGCGCGCTGCGGGCAAGTCTCAGGCCCGCAGCGCCTGTCTGAGCTCGGCGAGGAATAGATCCTCCTCGCGATAGGTATCCTGCGGCCGCAGCCCAGGCGGCGGCGGCGCCGCGAGCTCGAAGCGCGCCGTCTCGGCCAGCGCATGCTCGGGAGGGGCGATCTCGGCATAGCCGAGCTCGTCGCGGATGCGGCGCGTGTCGAGCCGCAGCGGATAGCCGAGATCGTAGACCATCGAGAGCCCGGCGACGTGCTCGGGCGCGCCCTGCGCGGGCACCTCGACGATCTCCCCGCTCCAGCCGAGCACGCCGGCAAAGGCCTCGACCCAGCCGCGCCAGCTCGTCGCCTCGGGCTCGCCGAGATTGTAGGTCCGCCCGGCCGCCGCCGGCTCCTCGGCCGCGCGCAGAATGCCGACGGCGACGTCCTCGACATAGCCGTAGGTGGCGTGCCAGGCGGCATGATCCTCGGTGACGAGAATCGCCGGGCGCCCGTCGCGCATGCGCTGCAGAATGCCCCCGAAGCGCGGGCGGCGGTTGCCGGGACCGTAGACCATCGGCAGCCGCAGAATGGTGCCGCGGGCGCCGAGGTGCTTATGCGCCGCCTCCTCGACCAAAAGCTTGTCGTAGTCGTCGAGGAAGGCACCCGGGTCGTTCCGCCGCCGCGGCTGCGGACCGCGATACGGGTAGCGGGCGTTGCGCAGCTCGCTCGTCTCGGCGAGCGGGCCGAGCCGCGGGAACGGCTTCTCCCGCCGCAGCATGCCGCCGTAATTGGCATAGACGTCGCCCGAGCTCGCCACCACGTAGCGGCCGGTGTGCGGGCCGAGAGCCGCGAAAACGGTGGCCGCCTCGCGGCCGCTCATCGCCCAAAGATCGATGATGGCGTCCGGCGCGAAACAGCCGATCTCGGCCGCGAGCGCGGGCAGCGAGGCATAGTCGCCGATCAGCGCCAGCGTCCCGGCCGGCGGCGATCTCGGCCGCTGCAGCACGGCCGTCTCGTGCCCCGCCTCGCGCGCGTGATGCATGAGGGCGGCACCGATGAACCCGGTGCCGCCGATGACGAAGATCTTCAATCCGTGCCGCTCCGCTCGTCCTGCCGAATCTTGCGGCTGCCGCGCGATACGTCAAACGACGCGGTCGTGAAGGCCCCGTCGCCCTTGCGCAGCGCGGCGTCGCCGCTAATGTGCGCCGCTTCGCGAAACTCGCCGGCGGATCCCGTCCAGAAAAATGTCAAAGCGCGTCAACAAGGTCGTGCTCGCCTATTCGGGCGGCCTCGACACCTCCGTCATCCTGAAATGGCTGCAGACCACCTACCAATGCGAGGTGGTCACCTTCACGGCCGATCTCGGCCAGGGCGAGGAGCTCGAGCCGGCGCGCAAGAAGGCCGAGCTGCTCGGCATCAAGCCGGAGAACATTTTTGTCGAGGACCTGCGCGAGGAGTTCGTCAAGGACTTCGTCTTCCCGATGTTCCGCGCGAACGCCCTCTACGAGGGCCAGTACCTGCTCGGCACCTCGATCGCCCGACCGCTGATCGCCAAGAAGCAGATCGACATCGCCCGCGCCGTCGGCGCGGACGCGGTTGCGCACGGCGCCACCGGCAAGGGCAACGACCAGGTCCGCTTCGAGCTCGCCTATTATGCGCTCGAGCCCGAGATCACCGTCATCGCGCCCTGGCGCGAATGGGACCTCACCTCCCGTACACGCCTGATCGAGTTCGCCGAACAGCACCAGATCCCGATCGCGAAAGACAAGCGCGGCGAGGCACCGTTCTCGGTCGACGCGAACCTCCTGCACTCGTCCTCCGAAGGAAAGGTGCTGGAGGATCCGGCGAGCGAGGCGCCGGATATCGTCTACCAGCGCACCATCGGCCCCGAGGAGGCGCCGGACCAGCCCACCTACCTCACGATCGACTTCGAGCGCGGCGACGCGGTCGCGATCGACGGCGAGGCGATGAGCCCGGCGAGCCTGCTGACGAAGCTCAACGCGCTCGGCAAGGCGAATGGCGTCGGCCGGCTCGATCTCGTCGAGAACCGCTTCGTCGGCATGAAGTCGCGCGGCATCTACGAGACGCCCGGCGGCACCATCCTCATCGCCGCGCATCGCGGAATCGAATCCATCACGCTCGACCGCGGTGCCGCGCATCTGAAGGACGAGCTGATGCCGCGCTATGCCGAGATGATCTACAACGGCTTCTGGTTCGCGCCGGAGCGGCTCATGCTGCAGGCGGCGATTGATTTATCTCAGGAACACGTCACCGGCCGCGTGCGAGTGAAGCTCTACAAGGGCAACGTCACGGTGGTGGGACGCGAGAGTCCGAGCTCGCTCTACGACCAGGAGCTGGTAACGTTCGAGGAAGGTGCGGTGGCCTATGACCATCGCGACGCCGCCGGCTTCATCAAGCTGAACGCGCTCCGGCTCCGGACTTTTGCCGCGCGCGAGCGGCGCTCCGGCAGGTGAGATCCGTACGCCGCGCATCATCGCGCGTGCGAATAGGAACGCGATGCCGCAACTGCAGTTATAAGGCACACACGAACAGCGGAGGACGATCGTGGCGAACAAGAAGAAGAGCATGGCCAAGGCAGCCGCCTCGGAGAAGCCGCGGGCCGGCAGGAAATCGGGCAAGCGGCGCGCGTCGTCGTCCGTGCCGAAGACCATCGCCGGCTTCAAGCTGCCGAAGGCGGTGCGGGATTCGCGCACGCTCGGCGCCATCCTGAGCAACCCGATGGGGCGCGAGGTGCTGGCGAGCGCCGTCGTCGCCGCCGCCCCCCCGGCGGCCGCGGCGCTGACGCGCAATTCGGAGCAGGTCGCCAAGGCCGGCGAGGAGGCGCTCGATCGCAGCGCGGAAGCTGCGACAGCGACGAAGAACCTCGTCGAGCAGGCAGTCGGGGCCGTCGCCGGTGCGGTGACGAGCGCCGTCGGCGAAGCCGCGCAGCGCCTCATGCCGGAGGCCAAACCGACCCGCCGCCGCCGCGCTGCCCGCGCTGAGATGACGCCGCCGGTCCGCCGCACC
>JAEZCD010000394.1 GCA_023430145.1 Pseudomonadota bacterium | reverse complement strand
CGCCGGTCGGGAGCGGCATCCGGCACCGGCCGCGCGTCCGGGGCGAGCGCCACCGGCGGCGGCAGGATGCGCAGCTCGGACGGAGCGAACGCGATATCGCGCGAGAACTCGTCGCCCGCGAATTGTTCGTCCGGCGCGCCGCCCCGGACCTCGGCGGCCTCGGCCGGGCCTGCCGCCTCGGCGACGGCCGCGAGCTCCGTCTCGAGGGCCCCTTCGGACCACGGCTCGGCGTCGGCGTCGTCCGGGCGGCCGGCATCGAGCGGCTCCTCGTCGAACGCCGCCTCGACGTCCTCCGAAACCTCGCAGGCGAGGGGGCAGGTCTCCGCGACGACTTCGGGCCAGGCGCCTGCGTCCTCGGTGTCGGCGGGATACTCGTCCGGCTCGAGCGCTTCGCAAGCCTCGCCGCCGTCCATTTCCTCCGATGTCGGATCGAAACCTTCGGCTGCGGCGCAGTCGAAGCCCTCCGCGAACGGGGCGAAGGAATCCGCGGCGAGGCAATCGTCGCCGTCGGCGAAGTCATGAGGTGGATGCGCGAGGCCGCTCATGATCGACCATAGAGTGCGCCGGGGAAGGCTTAATACCGCGTGAACGGCCTCGCGCGGATTTCGCTAAAGTCGATCACGCCCGCGTGCGCGGGTGCGCCGAGGAGCATCGCGGCGATCTTTTCCTGCTCCTTCGTCATCCTCCGCGAACGCGGAGGATCCGGTCGCTGCCACCCGCTTGCGGAATGAAAAGATGGGTCCTCCGCCTTCGCGAAGGACCACGAACATCTCCCGCTCACGCCGGCTCGGTCGGGAATCCGGCTTCCGAGGCGTCCTTGAAGCCGCCGAGATTGTGTACCCGCTCGTAGCCCATGTCCTTCAGCGTCTTGCCGGCGAGCGCCGAGCGGCCGCCGGAGGCGCAGTAGAGGATGACCGGCCGGTCCCGCCTGAACGCCGCGTCGTGATACGGCGTCGCGTCGTCCGCCTTGAACTCGATCATGCCGCGCGAGACGTTCACCGCGCCCTTCAGCTTGCCGGTCTTGGCGACCTCGGTGCCGTCGCGCACGTCGACCAGCAGGGCGCCCGCATCGACGAGCTTTCGAGCCTCGTCGATGGTCACGCGCGGCACCGCCGCGTTGGCCGCGCCGAGGAGTTCCTTCACAGAAGTAGGCATCATGCTTCCCTTGATGGCAGGTGGATGGACGGTTTCGCGGCGCGCGCTCTCCACGGCGACGAAGCCGTCATGGCGCGTCGGGCACCCCTTCGGTGCCCCCGGGGCGTATGAAGCTCGCTCGGAGTCCGAGCTTGTCCCGGCAATACCGCCGTCAGGGCGGAAAGCGAGGGCCCGGTTTGCCGGGACGAGCCCGGCAAAGAGCGAGAGAACACCACGAGGCGGGTCGAAGCATTCGGCCGCAAGTGCCGGATGGCCGGATCACGGCGCTCGGCGCCGGCCCGGCCATTTGGGAAAGCGGGTGGCCGTCGCCGGCCTCAGTCGATGTATTCGGCCTCGATCAGCAGCTGGCAGGCGCCTTCGTCCTCGGTCGCCTTGCGGAAGCCCTCGTTGGGCTTCAGCGGCGGGACGAACTGCAGGATGCTGCCGTCGCCGGAGCAGTAGAGCAGAGCGGGCAGGGCCTCGCGCACGGCCAGCTGGTCGCCCTTGTTGACCGGCACCGGCGGATCGAGCTTGAAGGTCTCGACCTTGTTGCACTTGTTGCCGCTGCCCGCGTAGGAGATCTTCGGCCCGTTGCGAACCACCTCGCCCTGCTTCTTGGTGCGCGCGAGCTGCAGGGTGAACTTGCCCGGGTCGCAGGCGATGATCCGGATCTTGCCGAGCTGGCCGTTCTTCGGCGCGAAGATGCGGCCGGGGGCGCCGCGCGCCTCCATCATGATCCAGGTGCAGTTCTTCTTGCCCTTGCAGCCGTTGTTGCGGCCGGTACCGGGCGTATCCTTGGAGAGCTTCGCTCCGAACCGGGTGGCGGCGTCCGCCTGCGAGCTCAGCACTGCGAGTGCGAGGACGGCGCCGACGGCGCCGAGGATACGGAAGCTCGACATGGAATTTCTCCCTAAATAGCCCCGACAGGATCTAAGCGCTGCTTCGACTGTGAATGCAAGCCGTCTCGCCGGACAACGCCCTCCGCTTGTTCGGCGGCGATGCGCGCCCGCCGAGGATGTTCGGCTTGACGTGGGAAGGACTGTCGCCGAAACCGCTGCCTCTGCGCCAGTTCCGAAAGTGAATCTGGGCGGTAATTGTAGCTTCAAATGTAAGCCGGCCGTGGCGCGGCGGCGGAGTAGAGGGCACGGATGACGTAGCCGCTGGAGCTCGGGCTCGACACGTTCGGCGACGTCACCACGGACGCGGACGGAAGCCCGCTGCCGCATGCCCAGGTCATCCGCGATCTCGTCGAGGAGGGCGTGCTCGCCGATGCCGTCGGCGTCGACTTCCTCGGCGTCGGCGAGCATCACCGGGCGGACTTCGCCGTCTCGGCGCCGGAGATCGTGCTCGCCGCCATCGCCGGCCGCACGCGGCGGATCCGGCTCGGCTCGGCCGTGACCGTGCTGAGCTCGGACGATCCGGTGCGCGTGTTCCAGCGCTTCGCGACGCTCGATGCGGTCTCCGGCGGCCGCGCCGAGGTCATTCTCGGCCGCGGCTCGTTCACCGAATCGTTTCCGCTGTTCGGCTACGAGCTCGGCGATTACGAGCTGCTGTTCGAGGAGAAGCTCGATCTCTTCGCCGCCCTCCTCGCCCAGGAGCCGGTGACCTGGCGCGGCAAGACGCGGCCGCCGCTCGCCGGCCAGCGCGTCTTCCCGCCCGTCGAGCGGGGCCGGCTCATGACCTGGATCGGCGTCGGCGGCACGCCGGAATCGGTCGTCCGAACCGCCCGCTACGACCTGCCGATGATGCTCGCCATCATCGGCGGCGACCCGCTGCGCTTCCGCCCCTATGTCGACCTCTACCACCGCGCCTTCGCCCAGCTCGGCCGTCCGGCGCGACCGATCGGCGTCCATTCGCCGGGCTACGTCGCCGACACCGACGAGCAGGCGCGGGAAGAGTTCTGGCCGGACTACCGGCGGATGCGCGACCGGATCGGCGCCGAGCGCGGCTGGCCGCCGATGTCGCGGGGCGAGTTCGACCGCGAGGTCGAGAGCGGATCCCTCTATCTCGGCTCGCCGGAGACGGTGGCGGCCAAGATCGCCCGCACGGCGAAGGCGCTCGGCATCGCCCGCTTCGACATGAAATACAGCGCCGGCGGGCTCGCGCATGCGAGGATGATGCGCTGCATCGAGCTCTATGGCACGAAAGTGATCCCGCTCGTCCGGGGGATGCTCGGATGAGCCGCAGAGCCTGCGCGGGAGTCGGCCATGCGCTGCCGGCATTAGGCCGCATGCGAGAGAGTCTGGCTTTTCTTGGGCTCATTGCACTAGAGTTGCGCAGTCTGCGTGTAACCTGACGTTGCGGAATGTCCGTGCTGCCGCTTCGGATAGTCGTCATTCCGATCCTCGCCGCCTCTCTGGCGGCGAGCATGCCGGCGTGGGCCCAGCAGCCGCAAAGCCTCGCTCCGCCCGGGCTGCAGCCGCCGCTGAGCAGCCCGCCCCCGAGCAGCCAGGCGCCGAGCAGCCCGGCGCCGAGCCCGCCGCCGGCCGCGAGCCAGGCGACGCGCGACATGCAGCAGGCGCTCGCCCAGAAGGGGTTCGACGTCGGCACCGTCGACGGCGTCTGGGGCATGAAGACGCTGAACGCCATCGCCGCCTTCCAGAAGGCGAACAACCTGCCGACGACCGGCATTCCCGATCGCGAGACGCTGCAGCGGCTCTTCACCGGCTATACGCCCGGTCTCGTCGTGCCGCGGGCGCCGCCGGCCGCGGCCGAGGTGCCGCCCGTCGGGACG
>JAEZCD010000342.1 GCA_023430145.1 Pseudomonadota bacterium | reverse complement strand
GCTGGTGCGGGCCGGGCTCGCGACCGCGCTCGTCGCCCCGCCGCCGCCCGCCGACGCGCGCTCGACAGCGCTGCTCGCCCCCTCGGTGAAGCTGCTCGAGGCGATCAAGGTCTGGCCGGCCCTCGCCCCGCACGCCGCCCCGCTGCGCGCGCTGCGCATCGTCGACGCGACCAAAAGCCTCTTGCGGGCGCCGGAGGTCTTTTTCGAGGCGGCCGAGCTCGGCCTGCCGGCCTTCGGCTACACGATCCCGGTCGCGGCGCTGGTCGCCGGACTGCATGCCTTCCTCGAGCGATCGCCGGTGACGCTCGTGCCGCATCCGGCGCTCGCGGTCGAGCCCGGGCGCGAGCGCGTCCTCGTGTCGATCCCCAGCGGGGCGGGCGTCGCCGCCAGGCTCGTCGTCGGAGCGGACGGCCGCCAGTCGGTCTGCCGGGCCGCCGCCGGCATCGGCACGCAGTCCTGGGCCTATCCGCAGAGCGCGCTCGTCGTCGATGTACGCCACGAGAAGCCGCACGAGGGGATCTCGACCGAGTTCCACACCGAGGAGGGCCCGTTCACGCTGGCGCCGCTGCCGGGCGATCGCTCCGGGATCGTCTGCGTCGCGCGCCCGGAGACGGTGGCCGCACTCGCCGCGATGGCGGACGCCGAGCTCGCCCAGGAGCTCGGCCGGCGTGCGCGCTTCATCCTCGGCGAATTCTCGATCGACGGCGCCCGCGCGGTCTTCCCGATCATGCGGCAGACCGCCAACCGCCTCGCCGCACGGCGCATCGCCCTCGTTGGCGAGGCCGCGCACACGTTGCCGCCGATCGGCGCCCAGGGCCTCAACCTCGGCCTCCGCGATGCCGCCCATCTCGCCGAGATTCTGGACGAGGCCTCCGATCATGGCGGCGACGTCGGCGCCCCCGAGGTGCTCGCCCGCTACGCGCATGCGCGCCGCGGCGACATCGCCGCCCGGGCGCTCGCGATCGACCTGTTGAACCGCTCGCTGCTGTCCGGCTTCCTGCCGGTGCAGATTGCGCGCGGTCTCGGCCTGCACCTGCTCGACCGCGTCGGCCCGCTGCGGCACCGGGTGATGCGCGAGGGCCTGATGCCGGCCCACGGGCTGCCGCGGCTGATGGCGGGGGCGGCGTGAGAAGACTTGCCGGGACCGCGGCCATACCGGCGACGCGCCTGGCGATGGCCTGCTTACTCGTGGTGGCCGCGGCGCCGCTGCGCGCGGACGAGGCGGCGGGCAAGGCGGCGATCGCCGCTCGGCTGCAGGGATTCGCCGACGCCTTCAACGCCCGCGATGCGGGTCGCGCCTGCGATATCTTCGCGCCCGACCTCGTCGCGACGACGCCGATGGCGGTCGAGAGCACCCGGCAGTCGCTGTGCGCCAATCTCGAGCGGCTGCTCGCCCGGCAGGATATGCAGCTCCGCTACGACGCTCCCGAGATCCGCGAGATCATCGTTTCCGGCGATATCGCGGTCGTGCGCATCGTCTGGTCCCTCACAGTGCGCAGAGGGGGCGACGAGGAGACGACCCCAGAGGCCGGGATCGACGTCTTCCGACGCGAGCCGGACGGCCGCTGGTCGATCTCCCGCTTCGCGACCTTCACGCTGCGGCCGAACCGGTTGCTGGAGTGATCGTCTCGTGTCTCGGCGAGCGCCAAAGCATCGATCCGCCAGACTCCCGGGGCACTTTCAGCGTCGATGCCAGGATCTTTCATGCACTCGTCCAGCATGATAACGATCTCGTTATTAAGATCACGATCCTGTCAAATAATCCATTCCCAAATTACAGAGCAGGTATGCAGTGACCTGGAGACAATCTGCCGGAGGTTGACAGCCAGCGCTGCCGATGACACCCCGCGAGAGCCCTATTACTGCTTCCGGGGGAAAGTTTCTTGAGCATCGAAGCCATGCGTTCCGCGACCGACCGTCCCTTCGCGCGCGTCACCGCTTATGCGCCCGAGCTCCGCAGCGTGCTGCGGATCATGACCGGGCTCCTGTTTCTCCAGCACGGCACGCAGAAGATCCTCGGCTTTCCGCCGACTGCGAACATGCCCTCCTGGCTGTCGCTGTCGGGAACGGCCGGATTGATCGAGCTCGTCGGCGGCACGCTGTTCGTCCTCGGCCTCTTCACGCGGCCGGTCGCCTTCATCCTCTCCGGGCTGATGGCCTGCGCCTACTTCATCGCCCACGCGCCGCAGGGCTTTTTCCCGATCCTCAACCGCGGCGAGCTGGCGGCGCTCTACTGCTTCGTGTTCCTCTACTTCGTCGCCGCGGGCCCGGGCCCCTGGAGCGTGGACGAGGCTCGACGGAGCTGAGGATAGAAGCACCTACCGGGCCGCGAACGCGGCCGGGATCGTGCCCTGCGCGATCAGGTACAGCACGAAGGTCACCGTGACGACGGAGAGCAGCGTGCCGACCAGCACGGCGGTCGAGGCCTGCTCGACATAGGTGCCGTACTGCCGGGCCAGCACGAAGGTGCCGAGCGCCGGCGGCAGTGCGGCCATCAGCACCGCCGCCGAGACCCAGACCGGGTCGTAGCCGCCGACGAAGCCGAGCACGAACAGCGCGCCGAGCGGGTGCAGCAGGAGCTTGACGACGAGCAGCACCGGCAGCTCGCGCGGGATCGTGCCGAGCGGCCGCAGCGCCACGGTCACCCCGAGGGCGAACAGCGCGCAGGGCGCGGCGGCGTTCTTGAGGTAGTCGAGCGCGGTGTCGAGCGCCCGCGGCACGGGGATGTCGAAGCTCGCCACGAGCACGCCGGCGAAGACGGCGATGTTGAAGGGGTGCAGCAGCACGCCACGGACCACCGCCCCGAGGGTGGCGAGAAGGCCCTGCCGGCGCGGCCCGGCGAGCGCCATGATCAGCGGCACGAGGGTGAAGAACAGCACGCTGTCGGTGACGAAGATCAGCGCCACGGGGACCGATGCGGCCGGCCCGAGGGCGGCGATCGTCAGGCCCGGGCCCATGTAGCCGACATTGGCGTAAGCACCGGCGGTGGCGGCGATCGCCGACTCGGCGACCGTCCTTCCGCAGACGATCGCCACCGCGAAGGCGAGCGCGAAGGCGCAGTAGGTCGCGAACATGGTCGCCAGAGCAAAGGGCCAGCGGGCGAATTCCTCGAACGGCGTCGCCGAGACGAGCTTGAAGAACAGCGCCGGCAGCGCGATCCAGATGATGAAGAAGTTCATCCAGGCGAGCCCGCCCTCGGGCTCGCGGACCAGCTTGCCGCAGGCATAGCCGAGCAGGATGAGGCCGAAGAACGGCAGCGCCAGCGTCCCGACGCCGGTCACGAGGCCTGCTCGTGATGGACAGTCGAGCGATGCGTGCCGGTCTCGTCATTGCGAGCGAAGCGAAGCAATCCAGCTTCCCTTCCGACGCCGCGAAGCTGGATTGCTTCGTCGCTGACGCTCCTCGCAATGACGGGGGTGGCGGCGGCGGGCCGCTCGCGCACCACGCCGTCGTCACGAGATCGGCTCGCCCCGTCCGGGGCTGTCCTGGTCAAAAGCTGCATGCGGCGGCCCCCCGACCCCCGAAGGCGGCTTTGCGGCCGCGCGCGCAGCATCCTACATGCAGGTTGCGGATGCTTCGACCCTCGGCCGGGTGCGCGGCCGCATCTCTTCGTCTCGACGGCCGCCGAACCCCATGACCGACCGCTTCACGCGCTACGCGACCATCGCCGTTCTCGGCCTCCTCGTGCTGTTCGTCGCTCAGCCTTATGCCGAGCGCTTCTTCTACGCGACGACGGAGCCGCGCGCGGTCGAGGCGCGGGGCGACCTCGCGCCGATCGAGCGCTCGACGGTGGAGCTGTTCGAGCGCGCCTCGCCGTCGGTCGTGCAGGTGGTCGCCTCCCCCTCGCGCGGCCAGGCGCGGCTGCGCGGCGAAGGCTCGGGCCTCGCCTCCGGAACCGGCTTCGTCTGGGATGGGGCGGGGCACGTCGTCACCAACAATCACGTGGTCCAGAACGCCGGCAGCGTCGCCGTGCGCCTCGCCTCGGGCGACGTGGTGGAGGCGGACATCGTCGGCCGGGCGCCGAACTACGACCTCGCGGTGCTGCGCCTCGGCCGCTCGGTGCGCCTGCCGGCGCCGGTCGCCCTCGGCACCTCGGCCGACCTGAAGGTCGGCCAGAGCGCCTACGCCATCGGCAACCCGTTCGGGCTCGACCAGTCGCTGACCACCGGCATCATCAGCGCGCTGCGGCGCCGGCTGCCGACCAGCGGCGGCCGCGAGGTCGCCGACGTGATCCAGACCGACGCCGCCATCAATCCCGGAAATTCCGGCGGCCCGCTCCTTGATTCGGCCGGCCGGCTGATCGGCGTCAACACCGCCATCTTCTCGCCCTCGGGGGCCAATGCCGGCATCGGCTTCGCCATCCCGGTCGACGTCGTCAACCGCGTGGTGCCGGAGCTGATCCGGAACGGCCGCGTGCCGACGCCCGGCATCGGCATCGTCGCCGCCGACGAGGCGATCGCCGCCCAGCTCGGCGCCGAGGGCGTCATCATCGCCGAGACCGTGCCGGGGGCGCCCGCCGAGCGGGCCGGGATCAACGGCGTCGACGCGGTGCGCGGCGAGATAGGCGACATCGTCGTCTCCGCCAACGGCAAGCCGGTGCGCCACCTCGCCGATCTCACGGCCGAGCTCGAGCGGACCGGCGTCGGCAATACGATCAGGCTCGGCGTCCGCCGCGGCAGCCGCACGGTGACGGTCGAGGTGCCGGTGACCGATGTCGGGCAGCGGTGAGGGGTGGCGAGCGAATCGGCCCTTCGGCTGCCGCGGGCGCCCGCCACATCCCCCTCGGCCGCCGTTCGCTCCTTCGTCATCCTCCGCGAAGGCGGAGGATCCATCTTTTCGAGGTTGGCGGATACCCAGGGCTGACTGGATCCTCCGCCTTCGCGGAGGGTGACGAACGTGAGGCTATCGTAGGCGGGCGACGTCGCCGAGCGAGCCTAGATCGGGGGAGCGAATGGACGCGCATCTCGACGCGGCCGGGCCCGGACGGTTCTCTCCGACGGCCCGCGCGGCTAGACTGGCGCCGAGAGGACCGATGAGCAATTCGATCGAAGCCGCCTGCAAGGAGAAGGGCCTCCGGCTCACCGGTCCGCGGCGAATCATCGCCGAGGTGCTGGCGCGGGCCGACGACCATCCCGATGTGCTCGAGCTGCACCGCCGCGTCGCCGCGCAGGACAGCCGCGTCTCGCTCGCCACCGTCTACCGGACCGTGCGCCGCCTCGAGCAGGAGGGCATTCTCGAGCGACACGCCTTCGGCGACGGCCGCGCCCGCTACGAGGCGCAACCGCAGCAGCACCACGACCATCTGATCGACGTCGATTCGGGCGAGGTGCTGGAGTTCCGCGACCCGGCGATCGAGCGGCTGCAGGAGGAGATCGCCAACCGGCTCGGCTACGAGCTCGTCGGCCATCGGCTGGAGCTCTACGCCAAGCGGCGCAAGGGCGCGCGGAAAGGCAAGCCGCAGGCTTGACCTCCGAGCCTCCGCTCGCGCGGAGCGGCAGTCACCCGTCGGTGCGGCTGCCGAAATGCTCGATGCGGCGCAGATCCGGGCGCTCGAGCAGCGGCCGCAGCGCCTCGGCGAGGCGGGTGCCCCACTCGGCGGCGCCCGCATCGTCGGCGATCAGGTCCTGGCGCACCTCGACCAGCACGTGCGGCAGGCCGCGCACGGTCCCGTGCCGGTGCAGCGTGTCGCCGCGCAGCGCCCCGTCATAGGGCTCATTGTCGCCGACGACGAGGTGCGCGTCGCGCCGGAACCAGTCGACCAGCGGCAGCGCCAGCCGCGGGTCCTTGTCCCACAGCATGCCGATATGCCAGGGGCGCGGCCGCGTCTTCCAGGCCGGCGTGAAGCTGTGCACGGCGACGAGGACCGGCACCCGGCCCTCCGCGAGCGCGGCGTCGATCTCGGCCTCGATGGCGGCGTGGTAGGGCCGATGCCAGAGCGCCAGCCGGCGCGCCACCTCGGCCGCGTCCACCTCCGCATTGCCGCGCACCACGGCGCCGTCGGCGAGCCGCATCACGAGCGTCGGATCGTCCTCGCCGCGGTTGGGGTCGATGACGAGGCGCGAGGTGGTGGTGCGAATCAAGGTGCCGTCGAGCGTCTCGGCGAGCCGTTCGGCGGTCGCCAGCGCGCCTATGTCCCAGCCGATATGGCGCGCGAGCTGCGCGGCCGGCAGGCCGAGGTCGGCGAACTCGGCGGGAACGCGGTTCGAGGCGTGATCGACGAGCACGAGGAGGTCGCGCCCGCGCGCGACGGTGACGACGGGCGGCGGCTCGGCGGCGTCGGCCGGCGCGGCGGGGGCTTGCATGGTCGGCGCGATCCTGTGGGCGGGTCTCGGCGTCGCTCGCGGTCAGCACGCCGCGCGAAGGTCGGAATCGACCACCGCCGCAGTTCCCGATTCGGGCGGAGTCGCGAAGCGGATATGCGCCGCGCACGCCCGTGTCGAGGAGGCTGGGAGCGTCGAAACCACTCCGCTAGTGACGTGCGGCGCATCATGCCATAGGAATGCGCGCGGGGTGGAGCCGAGGGGAGCCGGGAAGCATGTCGACGGTCGAGGCGGCGCGGCGCGCCGATCCGCCGCTCGCCGCCTATGGCGCGCTCGGCCTCGGCGCGCTCGCCATGGCGATCTCGCCGATCTTCGTCCGCCTCGCCGAGGTCGGCCCCTTCGCGAGCGCCTTCTGGCGGGTGGCGCTGGCCCTGCCGGTTCTGTGGGCCTGGGACCGGATGGAGCGGCCGGCGCGGCCGCAGCCGGTGCTTAACCTGCCGCTGCTGCTCACCGGCCTCGCCTTCTCGGCCGACCTGTTCTTCTGGCACCTCGCCATCCTCGGCACCACCGTCGCCAACGCCACCTTCTTCGCCACCACGGCGCCGGTCTGGGTGGTGCTCGTCTCCTGGCTGTTCCTGCGCCAGAAGATCGCCCGCTCGATGGTGATCGGCCTCGTGCTGGCGCTCGCCGGCGGCGCGACGCTGCTCGGCGAGAGCCTCAATCTCGCCCCCGAGCGCCTCGCGGGCGACTTCTACGGCGTCGTCACCGCGATCTTCTTCGGCCTCTATTTCCTCACCGTGCAGGCGGCGCGCCGCACCGCCGGCGCCGCCCGCGTGACGCTCGTCTCGACGATCGTCACCGCCTCCGTCCTGCTCGTCGTGGCGCTGCTGTCCGGAGAGGATCTGCTGCCGGCGACCTGGCGCGGCGCCGCCGCGCTGGCGGCACTGGCCCTGCTTTCGCATGCCGGCGGCCAAGGCCTGCTCGCCTTCGCGCTCGGCCACCTGCCGGCGACCTTCTCCTCGCTCGTCATCCTGCTCGAGGCGGTGGCGGCAGCCGCCTTCGGCTGGCTGATCCTCTCCGAGCCGGTGAGCCCGATCCAGGCGCTCGGCGGCCTCGTCATCCTCGCCGGCATCTGGATCGCGCGGCCGCAGGCCGGCAGCCGGGGGGCCTGATGCAGGGCGATCCGCGGGACTTCCTGCAATCGCTCTACCGTGCCGCGGTCGAGGCCGCGCATCCCTCGACCGTCTATCCGCCGCACTTCCCGCCGCCGCCGCGCGGCCGCATCATCGTGCTCGCCGCCGGCAAGGGCGGCGGCGCCGCGGCCGAGGTCGCCGAGCGGCACTATCGAAAGGTCTATGGCCTCGGGCGCGACCGGCTCGGCGGCCTCGCCGTTACCCGGCATGGGCACGGCCGGCCGACCGAGCTCGTGCCGATCGTCGAGGCCGGCCACCCGGTGCCCGACGCGGCCGGCCTCGCCGCGGCCGCCAAGACGCTGGAGATCGCCGACGGCGCCGGGCGCGACGACCTCGTGCTCGTCCTGTTGTCGGGCGGCGCCTCGGCCAATTGGGTGGCGCCGGCCGCCGGGATCAATCTCGGCGTCAAGCAGCGAGTAACGCGGGGGCTGCTCCGCTCGGGCGCGCCGATCGACGTCATCAACACGGTGCGGAAACACCTCTCGCGCATCAAGGGCGGCCGGCTCGCCGCGCGCGCGGCACCGGCCCGGGTGCTGACGCTCGCCATCTCCGATGTGCCGGGCGACGACCCGACGGTGATCGGCTCCGGCCCGACGGTGCCCGATCCGACGACGCTCGCCGACGCCCGCCGCTGGCTCGAAGAGTACGGCGTCGAGACGCCGCCCGACGTCGCCGCCGTCCTCGCCGACCCGGCGAACGAGACGCCGAAGCCCGGCGACCCGGTTTTCGACCGCACCGAGTTCCGCATCGTCTCGCGGCCGGCCGAGGCGCTCGCCGCCGCCCATCGCCTCGCCGAGAGCGCCGGCTACGACGTCGTCGACCTCGGCGCCGACCTCGAGGGCGAGGCGCGCGAGGTGGCGCAGGCGCATGCCGATCTCGCCAGGCACCTCGCCCGCTCCGGCCGCAGGGCCATCGTCCTGTCCGGCGGCGAGCTCACCGTCACCATGCGCGGCCAGGGCCGCGGCGGCCCGAACCAGGAATACCTCTTGGCGCTCGCCGCCCGGCTCGCCGGCACGCCCGGCATCTTCGCGCTCGCGGCCGACACCGACGGCGCCGACGGCGGCGGCGGCAGCGCCGACGATCCGGCCGGGGCGATCATCGACCCGTCGACCTGCTCGCGCGCCGGGCGCAAAAGCCTAGATTTGGCCCGCTTTCTCAACGACAACGATTCGACGCGGTTCTTCGACGCGCTCGGTGATACGTTGCGCACGGGCCCTACGCTGACCAATGTCAACGATCTGCGCGCCATCCTCGTCGACGGCGTGACGTCAACGCCTCCCAACAAGCAGAGATGAATCTCCGACCGCGCCCCCCGACGCCATTTAAGAGCCGTGCGACCCTTTGCAGCATGGCGGTCCGCCTCGCCGTCATCCTCGCGTCGGCGACGCTCGGCATGCTGGCGCTCGCCGAACCGGCCAGCGCCGACTTCCGGCTGTGCAACAAGACCAAGAGCCGCGTCGGCGTCGCGCTCGGCTACAAGGACGGCGAGACCTGGGTGACGGAGGGCTGGTGGAACATCGCCGCCAATTCCTGCGAGACGCTGCTGCGCGGCGGCCTCGTCGCCCGCTACTACTATGTGTACGCGATCGACTATGATCACGGCGGCGAATGGGGCGGCAAAGCGTTCATGTGCACGCGCGAAAAGGAGTTCACCATCCGCGGCATCGATGACTGCCTCGCCCGCGGCTATGATCGAACGGGCTTCTTCGAGATCGATACGGGCGAGCAGGGCAGCTGGACCGTGCAGCTGACCGAGCCCGGATCGGATACCGCGGCGGTCGCCCCCCCTCCGACGCCGCAACGGCATGCCGGGATCCGCCCATGAGACGCCACCGCAGAACCAAGATCGTCGCCACGCTCGGCCCCGCCTCCTCCGACCGCGCGACCATCGGCCGCCTGTTCGAGGCCGGCGCCGACGTCTTCCGCATCAACATGAGCCACACCAGCCACGAGATGCTCCGCAATCTCGTCGGCACCATCCGCGACGTCGAGAAGCAGCACGGGCGGCCGATCGGCATCCTCGCCGACTTGCAGGGGCCGAAGCTCCGCGTCGGCAAATTCGAGTCCGGACCGGTGACGCTGGAGGCCGGCCACACCTTCGTGCTCGACTCCGACCCCTCGCCCGGCACCGGCGACCGCGTGCAGCTGCCGCATCCCGAGATCCTGTGTGCGCTCGAGACCGGCCACGCCATGCTGCTCGACGACGGCAAGGTGCGCCTCGTCGCCCGCGACATCACGCCCGAGCGCGCCGTCACCGAGGTCGTCGTCGGCGGCAAGCTGTCCGACCGCAAGGGCGTCAACCTGCCGGACACGATTCTGGGCACCTCGGCGCTGACCGAGAAGGACCGCGCCGACCTCGATGCAGCGCTCGAGCAGGAGGTCGACTGGATCGGCGTCTCGTTCATCCAGCGCGCCGACGACGTCGCCGAGGTCCGCCGCATCGTCCGCGGCCGCGCCGGCATCATGGCCAAGATCGAGAAGCCGCAGGCGGTGACGCGGCTGCCGGAGATTCTCGAGCTGTCGGACGCGATCATGGTCGCGCGCGGCGATCTCGGCGTCGAGATGCCGCTCGAGCGCGTCCCCGGCGTGCAGAAGCAGCTGACGCGGGCGGCCCGGCGCGCCGGCAAGCCGGTCGTCGTCGCGACGCAGATGCTGGAATCGATGATCTCCTCGCCGGTACCCACCCGCGCAGAGGTTTCGGACGTCTCGATCGCCGTCTTCGAGGGCGCCGACGCCATCATGCTCTCGGCCGAGAGCGCTGCCGGCCAGTATCCGGTCGAGGCGGTGGCGATGATGAGCCGCATCGCCGAGGAGGTCGAGCGCGACCCGACCTACCGGCAGGTGATCGACGCGCAGCGGCAGCCGCCCGAGCCGACCGGCCCGGACGCCATCTCGGCCGCGACCAGAACCATCGCCGACACCCTCGACCTCGAGGCCATCGTCTGCTGGACCTCCTCGGGTGCCACGGGCCTGCGCGCCTCGCGCGAGCGGCCGCGGGCGCCGATCGTGGCGCTGACGCCGAACATCCACACGAGCCGGCGGCTCTGCTGCGTCTGGGGTGTCCACACCGTGCTGACCGAGGACGCGCACGACCTCGACGACATGGTCTCGCGCGCCTGCCGGATCGCCCGCGTCGAGGAGTTCGCAAGCCCCGGCCAGCGCGTCATCATCCTCGCCGGCGTGCCGCTCGGCACCCCCGGGGCGACCAACATGCTGCGCATCGCCTTCGTCGGCGGCGAGCCGCTCGAGCCGCCGCAGGATTTGTGAGCTGCTCACGCGCGACCCGCGCGCCGTCTTCCCTCTTCCCTGGGGGACCCCTGGGAAGAGGGTGCCCGCGAAGCGGGCGGGTGAGGGGTTACGGAGCATCAGAACATGCGCCGTAACCCCTCATCCTTCCGCTTCGCGGCCACCTTCTCCCCCTGGGAGAAGGAAGAGTGCCCCATGCTCCCTCACTTCTCCCTGAGCCGCGACACCGTTCCGCCGAGCTGCACCAGATAGGTCTCGCCCTCGAGGCCGCGGCTGATCGCCGACAGCTGCGGCAGCACGAGGCCGGCCGGCGCATCGTCCAGCGCCACCTGCCGCTTCACCTTCGGCACGAAGCTGCGCAGCGCGCCGGTGCAGAAATCGCCGTAGAGATAGCGGCCGCGGAGGCTCGGCAGCGCCTCCTCGCGCACGATATGGCCGCCGATCACCGCGCAGCCGCCGCCGGAATGATCGTAGTCGAGGATCGGGAAGATCGGCGGGTCCTCGCCCGGCCGGTCGTCGTCGAACACCGAATCGCCCTCGTATTGCGGCCAGCCGAAATTGCCCCCGGCCGCCTTCTTCACCTCGAGGATGTTGATCTCCTCGCGCTTCACCTCGCCGACGTCGGCGATGGCGATCAGCTTGCCGTCGAACGAGAAGCGCCACGGATTGCGGAAGCCGTAGGCGAAGATCTCGCCCCTGCCGCCGCCCTTGGCGTACGGATTGCTCTTCGGGATGCCGTAGGGCGCCTTGTCCTGCCGGCGCGGATCGATGCGCAGAATCTTGCCGAGCAGGCTGTCGAGATCACGCGCGTTCTCGCCGCGCGGGGCGGTGAAGCCGCCGTCGCCGAGCGATATGTAGAGCAAGCCGTCGTCGTCGAACTCGAGGTGGGCGCCGTTATGGTTGTGCGAGCGCGGATGCGGCACCTCGATGACGAGGCGGCGGCTCTTCGGGTCGGCCTTAACGTCGCTGCCGGACTTGCGCCGGAACTCGTCCACCTCGATGTTGCCGCGCTGGTTGGTGAAGACGACGTAGAACAGGCCGGACCGCCGGTAGTCGGGCGCAAACGCGAGCGACAGCAGGCCCTGCTCGCCGAAGGCGCCGCTATCGGGCGGCCCGAGAACCCGCTTGTTTATGTCGAGGAACGGCTTCTTCAGTCGCTCGCCGTCCCGCATGACCTGGATGCGGCCGGCAGCCTCGACCACGAACAGCAGACGCGGCGCCGCCGGCGTGACGGCCACATGGACCGGGCGCGTGAAGGTGCCGAGCGGCACCGCCTCGAGCTCGGCCGCCATCGCAGCGCCGGCGAGCGACATTGCCAGGAGAGCGGCTCCCGCGGTGCGCAGCATGGGCATGATCGGTCCTCCGCGATGATCTTCCCCGGCCTCGCTCGCGGGGGCAAGCGTGGCGGGCTGGCATGCCGCCGAGCTTTGCGTTAGCTTTCCGCCGAGCAGTCTGCCCGCAGAGCACCGAGGCGGACCAGAGAAACCGCCGTCCGCATCGGCGGCGCAGGGAGCAGCCTTGGACAGGCCAGAATGAGCCTGCCGCATTCGAGTCGCTTTCCGGAAGCATAGGACTATTTTGAAGACGCTCCGGGGGGAGCTCTGGGTCCGATGGCATGATTCTACGTAGGCCGATCCGGTCGGCTGGCGTTCTGACACTGCTCGTCGCGGTAGCCGTCGGCTTTTCGGTCGACAGCTCCGACGCGCGGCCGAAGAAGCGCGCGCCGCAGCGGACGGCCAAGCAGGTCAAGCCGCCGCTCGCCCAGGCGCCGCTGCCGCGCCCCAATCCCTCGCGCGAGACGATCCTCGTCGAGATCGGCGTGCCCTTGCCGCGCCCCAATCCGCTGAACGCGGTCACGGAGATTGCCGCGCCGTCGCTGCGCGTATTCGCGCCGGGTGCGCCGCCGCCCCTGCGGGCCAGCACGGTCGGCGCGGTGGCGCCGAAGGAGCCGCGCGTGCAGCCGATGCCGGTTGAGTTCGCCGCCCGCGAGCTCGCTTTCACGGCCGTGATCGGCGAGACCTCGCTCGGCGAGCTGCCGCCCGAGCTCTTGGCGCCGAGCCCGCTCTACCGGCCGGATGCGCCTCCGGCCGCGCCCGTGCCGGC
>JAEZCD010000294.1 GCA_023430145.1 Pseudomonadota bacterium | reverse complement strand
GCGAAAGCTTCTTTGCGACGCTCGAGTGCGAACTACTCGATCGCCACCGCTTCCACTCCCACAGCGAGGCCCGCATGGCCGTCTTCCACTTCATCGAGGGCTTCTACAACCCCTCGCGACGGCACTCCGCGCTAGGCTATCTCTCGCCGATCGAATACGAAAGCAGGAGCCGCCCGCCGGCCGTGCCGACCTAAGCCGCAAACCGTCCACCGAACCGGGTCAACTCCATACACAGTGGCTGCATTCGGTAGCGCTAAGTGTCTGATCGCGCTGGCTTACGGGCGTCCCGGCGGATTGTCCCCTCGGCTCCACCAGGGGGCAGCCCGAGATCCTGGACCGCATAGACTCATGTAGGGTCGGAGGCTTTGCGCTCCCCATTGCCACACCATGGTGGCACAGGTCGCGGCAGGCGCCACTCGGGGGCTTTTCCATCACCTGACCTGCAGCCTCGGGACCGAGCACGATCGTCGACGAGTCCCCGAAGAGGTGCGCGGGGCGGGTGGAAATCGGGCCCTCCAAATCAGCTACGGGGCCGCTGCGAACCGCCCCCGCTAGAAACCGGATGTTCGCTACGGCTCCCCAATTCGAAGCGGCACGTCGAGGCGAGCTCAAGTCCCGACCGAGATCGCCCGCCTGAGGCGCGCGCGCCCGCCTTCGAGGTGCGAGACGATGGCGTCGCGCGCCGCCACGCCGTCGCCGGCCCCGAAAGCGCCCAGGATTCGCTCGTGCTCGTCGAGCACCAGCTCGGACGGCGCGCCGCTCGCGCTGCGCGTCAGGTATAGCCGCGACTGCAGGAGGATGATGTGCAGCCCGGCATAGATCTTCGACATCGCCGGGTTCTCGGCGCTGTCGATGATCGCCTGGTGGAAGCGGGCGTCCTCGTCGGTGAATTTTCGGTACTCGCGGTACTTGGTGCCGAGCCGCTTGATCGAGCGCATCTTCTTGTAGGAGTGCTCCATGGCCCTGAGCGTCTCCGGCCGCTTCTTCGGCGCGCCGACGAGACCGCAGTGCCCTTCCCAGAGAATGCGGAAGTCGAGCAGCCCCTCGAGGTATTCGGGTTGCGGGGGCGGCGCCACCGAGTAGCCGGCGTATAGCTCGAGCGAGACAAGCTGCTCGCGCTCGAGCCGCGCCAGCGCCTCGCGGATCGGCGTCGACGAGACGCTGAGCTCGCGCGCCAGCGCGTCGATATTGAGACGCGAGCCCGGCGCAAGCGTCTGGTCGATGATGCGTTCCTTGATGTCCTCGTAGATCTGCTCGGAGACGGTGGTCCGAACCAGCGGTCGTGCAGGCGTGCGCACCGTCATGGGAGTCCCTATCGTCGATCGTGCATGATTCTAGTACGAAACAACCGAGCTGCGCCAGTGAGTTGATGCGCAGGACCGCAGCGTCCGCGAGGGATTGCGCCGAGGGTCGGATCATGCATTATGCAGGAAACATCGGGCATCGGCGGCCCCTCGGCGCGCCGCGGTGACGATCGCTCCGAGAACGTGACAGAGCCGCTGGAATGGGCGGCGCAGCCGGTCGGCGGGCGTCGTGGGGAAGGGAAGCAGCATGGCCTTGCGACATCGTCCTCCGCCGCAGCGGCGCCTCGGGCTCGTGCGGAGCACCGGGGCCGCGGCATGAAGGTGCTGCTGATCGGCGATGCGGCCCGCCAGAAGGATCTGCTCGCATCGCTGCTGCCCGGGATGACGATCGTGCCGCTGCCGCGGGAGGCGGGTGGCTCGACCGAGTTCGATGCGCAGATCGCGCCGGACGACGTCGTCGTCTCGATCCGCCTCAAGCGGCCGGACGGCGCGCCGCCCTTCGCCCTCCTACATGTTCCGGGCGCCGGGCTCGACGGCATCGACCTTTTCGCGCTGCAGCCGGGCTGCCGCGTCTGCAACGTCTTCGAGCACGAGATCCCGATTGCCGAATACGTGCTGTTCGCCATGCTCGGCTGGGAGATCCGCCCGGCCGACATGCGCTTTACCGCCGCCGGCTGGGGCGAGGCTCACCGCAACCGCAAGCCGCACGGCGAGCTTTCGGGCAAGACCGTCGGCATCATCGGCTTCGGCCGCATCGGCCGCGCCATCGCCGAGCGCGCGCGCGCCTTCGGCATGCGCATCGCGACGCTCGACCGCTCGATCGGCGAGCACGGCCACCTCGTCGACGAGCGGGTTCCGCCGGGAGAACTGCACCGGCTGCTCGCGATATCGGACTATGTCGCCATCGCCTGCCCGCTGACCGAGAGCACGCGCGGGCTGATCGGCGCCGCCGAGCTCGCGGCGATGCGGCCGACCGGCGTGCTGATCAACGTCTCCCGGGCCGAGATCGTCGACGAGGCGGCGCTCTACGGGGCGCTCGCCGAGAACCGCATCGGCGGCGCCATCCTCGACGTCTGGTATCGCTACCCGGCCGGCGCCGACGACAATCCCGAGCCGTCCGCCTTCCCGTTCCTCGACCTGCCGAACGTCGTCGCGACGCCGCACTCGTCCGCCTGGACCACCGCGCTGCCCGGTCGGCGCTTCCGCATCATCGCCGAGAATATTCGCCGCCTCGCCGCCGGCGAGCCGCTTCTCAACCAGGTCTGGCCAGAGGCCGACACCCGCAGCCGGAAAGCATCGTGAACGAGCCGATCAGGATCACCGACGTCCGCACCGTCGTCGTCAACGCGCAGATGCGGAACTGGATCTTCGTCAAGGTCGAGACCGACCAGGACGGGCTCTACGGCTGGGGCGAGGCGAGCCTCAACTGGAAGACGCGGGCCGTCACCGGCGCCGTAGAGGACCTGAAGCCGCTGCTCGTCGGAAAGGATCCGCGCGACATCGAGCAGATTCTCCGCGTCTGCAACAAGCACAGCTACTATCGGCTCGGCATCATCGGCGCGACCGCGATCAGCGGCGTCGAGCACGCGCTGTGGGACATTTTCGGCAAGAGCGTCGGCCTGCCGGTCTGGCGGCTGCTCGGCGGCAAGACGCGCGACAGCGTGCGCGTCTACACCCATCTCGGCCTCGGCGACATGAAGTCGGTCTACGAGACTTTTGACGAGGGCGATCTTCGCGAGCGGGCGCTGGCCGTCGTCGAGAAGGGCTATGACGCGCTGAAGGTGGTCTTCATCCCCTATGCGCACTACTCGGTCGGCATCCCGGCGCGAAAGCATGTCGGGCGGCTGATGCGCGCACTTCGTGACGCGGTCGGCGACGGCGTCGACATCATGATCGACTTCCACGGCCGCCCGGCCTCGATCGCTGCCGCGCTGCAGTTCATCGACGAGCTGTCGCCCTACAACCCGATGTTCTGCGAGGAGCCGGTGATCCCCGGCGACACCGAGGCGATGCGCCTCGTCACCGAGCGCGCCGGCTGCCCGATCGCCACCGGCGAGCGGCTCGTCGGCTTCAAGGAGTTCGAGCCGCTGTTCGCACAAAAGGCCTGTCACATCGTCCAGCCGGATCTGAACCACACCGGCGGCATCCTCGAGGGGAAGCGGATCGCGGCCGCCGCCGAGCAGGCCTTCATGGGGGTGGCGCCGCACAATCCGAACGGGCCGATCGCCGGTGCCGCGGCGCTGCATTTCGACGTCTCGACGCCGAACTTCGTTATCCAGGAGGAGATGTCCGGTGCGGTGCCCTGGTACGACGACGTCGTCCAGGTGCCGATGAAGCGTACCGGCAGCGCCTGGGCGGTGCCCGAGGCGCCCGGCCTCGGCGTCGAGGTGAACGAGCGCGAGGCGGCAAAGCACCCGTTCGAGCAGGAGGTCATCCACACGACGACGGCGGTGCTGGCCGACGGCACGATCGTGGACTGGTGAGCCGATGACCACCTTCTTCGACACGCGGCGGAATTTCGCCACTCCGGGCGGCGTCTACAACGCGACGCCCTCGCGCATCGTCTTCGGGGCCGGCTCCCTCGCCAAGGTGCGCGAGGCGGTCGAGGTGTACGGCGCCAGGCGCGCGGTAATCGTCTCGACGCCCGGGCGGTCCGGCCTCGCCGACCGGGTCGCAGCACTGCTCGGCGAGCTTTGCTGCGGCACGATCCCGGAGGCCGTCTCGCAGGTGCCGATCGAGCTCGCCGTCCGCGGCCGAAAACTCGCCGCCGAGATGGAGGCTGACTGCATCGTCAGCGTTGGCGGCGGCGCCTCGATCGGTCTCGGCAAGGGGATCGCGCTCGACTATCCGCGCCCGATCGTCGCCATCCCGACAACCTATTCGGGCTCGGAGATGACAGGCTTCTGCGGCATCACGATCGACGGCGTGAAGCGCATGCATCAGAGCCTCGACATGCTGGCATCGACGGTCATCTACGATCCGGAGCTCTCGGCCGGCCTGCCGCTCGACGTCAGCATGGCGAGCGCCATGAACGCGCTCGCCCACTGCGTCGACGCCATCTACGTGCCGACCGTGAGCCCGATCATCGTCGCCGCGGCCTATGAGGGCGCGGCCGTGCTCACGGACGCCATGCCCCGCGTCGCCGCGAACCCGCGCGATCTCTCAGCCCGGACGGATCTCCTCTACGGCAGCTTCCTCGCCGGTGCGGCGCTGACCGGCGGCTTCGCGCTGCAGCACGGCCTCGCGCACGTGCTCGGCGCCTCGTTCGGCATCCCGCACGGCCTGTCGCATGCGCTGGTGCTGCCGCATGTCGCCGCCTACAATGCCCGCCACGCGCCGCGCGAGCTCGCGCGGCTCGCAGCCGCGATGGGCGTCGACAATGTCGGCGCGGCGCTGTTCGACGTGATGGTCCGCGTCGGATTGCCGAAGAGCCTCGCCGAGGTCGGCTTCGATGCGGCGGATATTCCGCGCGCGGCCGAGATCACGATGGAGACCGACAACGGCCTCAACCCGGGCCCGGTGACGCTCGCCGACGTGCGCGAGCTGCTCGATAACGCCCATGCCGGGCGCCGGCCGGCATGATCGAGCGCGCGGTCAACCTCACCTGGATCCTCGTCGGCGCCGCCGCGGCGGCGCTGTCCTGGCAGATCGGCCTCTATGGCGACTACGGGCCACACAGCGGCCTGTTCCCCTTCGTCGCCGGCATCCTCGTCAGCGCCGCGGGCGTCGCGCTGCTCGTCTCCAAGGGCCAGGTCGCCCGCGGCGTGGTCTGGCCGGACCGGGCGGGCTGGCGCCGGATCTTCGGCGTCGTCGCCGGGCTCGCCTTCATGGCGGTCGCCATCCCCTATCTCGGCTTCGCCGTCGCCGGCTTCCTGACGATGCTGATCCTTCTCAGGACCGTCGAGGACTCGCGCTGGCTGTCCTCGATCGTGCTGAGCCTCGTCTCGGTCGGCATTGTGCTCTTCGTGTTCGGATATCTGCTCGAGCTGCAGCTTCCCCGCGGCCCGCTGGGATTCTGAGCCATGGAGGCGCTCAACGGACTGATCACCGGCTTCGAGGTCATCCTCACCCCCTCTAACCTCCTGCTGTGCCTGCTCGGCAGCTTCATCGGCACGATGGTCGGCGTGCTGCCCGGGGTCGGCCCGCTGGCCGCCCTCGCGCTGCTGTTGCCGGTGACCTTCTCGCTGCCGCCCGTGGCCGGCGTCGTCATGCTGGCGGCGATCTTTTACGGCGCCATGTATGGCGGCTCGACCACCTCGATCCTCCTCAACCTGCCCGGCGAGGCGGCCTCGGTCGTCACCTGCCGCGACGGCCACCAGCTCGCCCGGCAGGGCAGGGCGGGCGCCGCGCTCGGCATCGCCGCCATCGCCTCCTTCATCGCCGGCACGCTCAGCGTCGTCGCGCTGACCTTCTTCTCGCCCTTCCTCGGCACCTTCGCGATCCGCTTCGGGCCGCCCGAGAATTTCGCGCTGATGGTGCTCGGCCTCGTCTGCACGCTCTACATGATCGGCGGATCGACCCTGAAGGGCCTGTTGATGATCGCCCTCGGCATCCTCTTGGCGATGGTCGGGATCGACGTGGTCAACGGCGAGGAGCGCTTCACCTTCGGCACGATCAATCTCACCGCCGGGCTCGACCTGCTCGCCATCGTCATCGGCCTGTTCGGCGTCTCCGAGATCCTCGCCAATGTCGAGACGGTGACCAAGAACACGCTGCTGGCCGAGAAGATCCGCGGCCTGTGGCCGACCTTCGCCGACTGGCGGGCCTCGCTCGTGCCGATGCTGCGCGGCAGCGGCCTCGGCTTCCTGCTCGGCCTCGTGCCCGGCGGCGGCCCGATCACCGCCTCCTTCATGTCCTACGCGGTCGAGCAGCGGATGGCCAAGGATCCGAGCCGGTTCGGCAAGGGCGCCATCGAGGGCGTCGCCGGCCCGGAGGCCGCCAACAACGCCGCCGTCGGCGGCAGCATGATCCCGGTGCTCTCGCTCGGCATCCCCGGCACGCCAGTGACGGCGCTCTTGCTCGGCGCCCTCATCATCCAGGGCGTGCAGCCGGGGCCGCTGTTCATGCAGCAGCGGCCGGACATGTTCTGGGGAATCGTCGCCAGCATGTATGTCGGCAACGTCTTCCTCTTGCTCTTGAACCTGCCGATGGTCGGCCTGTGGGTGCAGCTGCTGCGCGTCCCCTACCGCGTGCTGTTCCCGATCGTGCTGATGCTGTCGGTGGTCGGCACCTACTCGGCCAACAAGAACGTCTTCGACCTCTGGGTGATGCTGGCCTTCGGCGTCGTCGGCTGGCTGTTGCGCAAGCTCGAATACGACCTCGCGCCCTTCATCATCGCCTTCGTGCTGGCGCCGCTGCTCGAGCAGTCGCTGCGCCAGCTGCTCGTCATGTCGCCGGACGGGATTTTCATCATCGGCCAACGGCCGATCGCGGCGACGCTGATCGTCATCGCCGCCGTGCTGGTCGCGCTGATGGTTCGCAGAGGACTGACAACCAGCAAATGAGGAGGAAACCGATGAAGACTGCCCTTTCGCGTCTCGGGCTCGCCGCAGCCCTCGCGCTCGCCGCCGCGGCCCCCGCCGCCGCACAGAGCGCCGACTTCAAGAAGCTGAAGCCGGCCGACTTCCCGACGCAGCCGATCGAGATGACGGTCGTCTATCCGGCCGGCGGCGGCGCCGACCTCACCGCGCGCCTGCTCGCCAAGACGATGGAGCGCCTCTCGGGCGACCGCATCATCGTCAACAACCGCACCGGCGGCGCCGGCATGGTCGGCCACGCCTGGCTCGCCACCCAGGCGCCCACCGACGGCTACGCGCTCGGCATGCTCGTGAACCTCGTCTGGGGTGACTCGATGCTGCGCGCGCAAGGGCGCTGGTCGCACACCGACCTGCAGCCCATCGGCTACCTCAACAGCGACCCGATGATGTGGTTCGTCACCACCGACGGGCCGTTCAAGGACAAGAGCCTGAAGGAGATCGTCCAGGCCGCCAAGGACAAGCCCGGCACCGTTCGCGTCGCCACCGTTCCCGGCAGCATGTGGGACTACAATATCGAACAGGTCGAGGCGAATACGGGCGCAAAATTCCTGCGCGTGCCGTTCCAGAGCGGCGGCGCCGGCGTCATCGGCCTGCTCGGCAACAATGTCGACGTCTCGCTCGGCTTCTTCGCCGAGGCGAAGCCGCACATGGAGGCGAACAAGCTGCGTGTCGTCGGCGTCGCGGCGAACGAGCGCCTCGCGCATCTGAAGGATGTCCCGACCCTCAACCAGGAGCTCGGCGGCAGCGACTACCTGTGGACGCTGCTGCGCTTCGTCGTCGTGCCGCGCAAGGCGCCCGAAGACCGCAAGGCCTTCCTCGCCGCGCTCGTGAAGGCGGCGATGCAGGATCCGGAGCTGCGCGGCGAGTACGGCAAGCTCGGCGTCTACTTCGATCCGACGCTCGAGAACGCGCCTGATGTGTCGGCCGCCCTCGACAAGGAGGCCGAGCGCGAGCGGCAGTTTTATATCAAGACCGGCCGCCTGAAGCCCTGAGCGGGGCCGAAGCCGCCGACCACGGCCGCAAGGTCGTTATTCGGTCGCCGACGCTTCTCTTTCCTCCCCCTGAAAGGGGGAGGTCGAGGCGGCGAAGCCGTCCGGGTGGGGGTCGTGCGGCGGCTCCGAAGAGGACCCCCTCTCGGCTCGCTGCGCGAGTCCGGTCTCCCCCTTTCAGGGGGAGAAGGGCGCGTCACCGAGATGCCCGGATCGTTCGGCCGCAGCGCCGGAAGACCGAGAACGAGTTGGATGCCACATGACTTCGCCGCCCACGCCGCAAGCGCTGAAGGCGCGTCTCGCCGACGGCCTGCTCGGCTTTCCGCTGACCGACTTTTCGGCCGACGGCAGTTTTGCCGAGCAGCCGTTCGCCGAGCGCGTCCGCTTCCTCGGCGAGCAGGGCTGTGCCGCCCTGTTCGTCGCCGGCGGGGCGGGCGAGTTCTTCTCGCTCACGCGGGAGGAATACGCCGCGGTCCTCGCGGCAGCGGTGGCGGCGCGAACCGGCGACATCCCGCTGCTCGGTGCCGCCGGCGGCGGCACCCGCGAGGCCATCGGCCATGCGGCGATCACCCAGCGGGCCGGCGCCGACGGCATTCTTCTTCTGCCGCCCTATCTCACCGAGGTCTCGCAGGAGGGCCTGCGCGCGCATGTCACCGCGATCTGCAAGAGCACCGATCTCGGCGTCATCCTCTACAGCCGCGCCAATGGCCGCGTGCGCCCCGAGACCCTCGCGCGCCTCGTCGAGGACTGCCCAAACCTCGTCGCGCTGAAGGACGGCGTCGGCGACGTCGAGGATCTTTGGGCGATGCGGACCGCGCATGCCGGCCGGCTCGCCTTCCTCAACGGCATGCCGACGGCCGAGATCTATGCCCCGGCCTATCGCGCGATGGGCGTGCCGACCTATTCGTCGGCGGTGTACAATTTCGCGCCGCGCGCGGCGCTCGCCTTCTTCGAGGCGGTGCGGCGCGGCGATGCCGCCCTCGTCGACCGCATGCTGAAATCCTTCTTCATCCCGTATTGCCGCCTGCGCGGGCGCCAGCCGGGCTATGCCGTCAGCATTGTCAAGGCGGGCGTCGAGATCGTCGGCCGCTCGGCCGGCAAGGTGCGGCCGCCGCTGTCGAACCTCACGCCGGCCGAATATGCCGAGCTCGAGGGCCTGATCGCCGCGCTCGCCCCCTTCGAGGAGCCCGCCCATGCCGACGCCTGACGATGTGCGCATCTTCACCGTCTCGGCGAGCTCGCAATGCCACGAAGGGTGTCGCGGCCACGTCGTCGTCTCCGGCTCCTATGGCGGCGAGTACAACGCCTTCCATGCCGGAAAATGGGGCATTCGCGGCGTCGTGCTGAACGATGCCGGGATCGGCAAGGACCGCGCCGGCGTGCGCGGCCTCGACTATCTCGACCGCGTCGGCCTCGCGGCGGCCACCGCCGACTGCAACTCCTGCCACATCGCCGACGGCGAGCACATGCTGGCACACGGCCGCATCAGCCATGTGAACAAGGCCGCCGCCGCGCTCGGCTGCGGCGTCGGCCAGAGCGTCGCCGAATGCTGCGAGCGCATGAAGGCCGGCACGCCGGCGACCGGCGAGCTGCCGCCGATCACGGGCGGCAAGCGCTACACGATGCGCGAGGCGCCCGGCGAGCCGAAGGTCATCTGCCTCGATGCGGCGCCGATGCTCGAGAATGCCGACACCGGCGCCATCGCCATCACCGGCTCGCACGCCGCGCTGTTCCGCGGCCGGCCGGACGACGTCATCAAGCAGGATTTGCACGCGGTGTTCTTCAGCGATGGCGGCGTCGGCCTCGACGGCGCCGGCGTCCGCCGCCTGCCGGAGCTCGACAAGCGCGGCATCCCGGCCGGCGCGGTGGCGGCGATGAGCGCGCCGATCGGCGACGCGCGCGGCATCTATCGCGACGGCGTCCTCTCGCACGTCAACGCGACCGCCGCCGCGCTCGGCGCAAGACCGGGCATGCGGCTCGCCGAGTTCGTCGAGCAGCTGCTCGAGGCGGCCCGCCGCCGCTCGGCATGAAGGCCGAGCAGGCCCTCAGCATCGCCGACCTGCACCGGCTCGCCCGGCGGCGCCTGCCGCGCATCCTGTTCGACTGCATCGAATCCGGCACCGAGGACGAATACGCGCTCTCCGACAATGAGAGCGCGTTCCGCAGCTATCGCCTCCTCGCCCGCTGCCTCGTCGACGTGACCGTGCGCGACCAGTCGCTCACCGTGTTCGGCCGCAGCTACGCCTCGCCGTTCGGCCTCGGTCCGACCGGCTATGCTGGCCTGTTTCGCGCGGGCGCCGACGGCATGCTGGCCCGGGCCGCGAAAGCGGCCGAGATCCCGTTCATCCTCTCGGGCGCCAGCGTGGCGACGCCGGAGGAGGTGGCCAGCGAGGCGCCCAGGCACGTCTGGTACCACCTCTACGCGGCCAAGGATTCCGCCATCTCGGCTGACCTGATGCGGCGCGCGGCCGCCGCCGGCTACGAGACGCTGGTCCTCACGGTCGACAATCCGGTGCTGCCGAAGCGCGAGCGCGACATGCGCAACGGCTTCGCCCTGCCGCTGAAGCTGAAGCCCTCGATCCTCATCGAGGCGCTGACCCACCCGGGCTTCATCCTCGACTATTACCGCCATGGCGGCCTGCCGAGCATGGGGAGCTGGGCCGCCTACGCGCCGCCGGGCTCTGACGCGAGCGCCGTCGGCCAGTTCTTCCGGCAGCAGAGTCCCTCGATCCAGACCTGGGCGAGCCTCGCCGAGCTGCGCCGGCTCTGGCCCGGAAAGCTCGTGCTGAAGGGCATCCAGCACCCCGAGGACGCGGTCCGCGCCGTCGATGAGGGGATCGACGGCGTCATCGTCTCCAACCACGGCGGCAAGGCCTATGACATGTTGCCGACGCCGCTCTTCTCGCTGCCGGCCGTGAAGGCCGCGGTGGGCGGAAGAATTCCGGTGATGTTCGACAGCGGGATCAGGCGCGGCTCGGACATCCTCATCGCCCGCGCGCTCGGCGCCGATTTCGTCTTCGTCGGCCGGGCGACGCTCTACGGCGTCGTCGCCGGCGCCGAGCGGGGCGCGGCGCGGGCGATTGCGATCCTGCGCGACGAGGTCGACCGTGGCCTCGCCATGATCGGCTGCCCGAGGATCGCCGACCTCGACGCGGGCTGGCTGCGGCCGGCAGGTCCCCCGACGAAGGATGTCACCGCATGACCGATCGCCCGAGCAAGCCCGTGCTGACACAGGCCGAGACCCGTCCCGTGCTGGAGGCCGCCCAGGCGGCGGCGCGGGCGGCCGGTGTCCGAGTCTCGATCGCCGTCGTCGACGAGGGCGGCCATCTGCTCGGCTTCACCCGCATGGACGAGGTGCACACCGGCACGGTCGAGGTGGCGATCACCAAGGCGCGCAGCGCCGCCGGCTTTCGGCGGCCGACGCGGGATTTCGCGAAAGGTCTCGCCGCGGGTAACTCCGCCCTTCTCGTCGTGCCCGGCTGCCTGCCTGTGCCGGGCGGGGTGCCGCTTCGGATCGGCGGCATCGTCGCCGGCGCGGTCGGCGTCAGCGGAGCCGCTCCGGACGTCGACGACAAGATCGCCGAGGCGGCGAGCGGCGTAGTGACTTGACGCCAAGGCCGGCCGGGCCGTCGCCGGTCAGCGCGCTTCAGCCGGCCTGCGAGCGGTCGGCGGAGAGCTGCAGCCCGCACAGTTTTGCGGCCCGCTTGGCGATGCGGATCTGCTCGGCGGTCAGGTCCGCATCGAGCAGCAGCGTCTCCCAGATCGGCAGCGCTTCGGCGAAGCGGTCGGTCCGCGTCAGCAGGAGGGCGAGGTTGAACCGGGCGTCGCCGTAGTCGGGCCGGGCCTCGAGGGCGCGCCGGTACTGGGCGATGGCGAGATCCTTGTGGCCTTCGTCCTCTGACGCCAGGGCGAGGTTGTACCAGCCCTCGGCAAGGCTCGGGTCGCGGGCGACGGCCATCTGCCAGGCGACCTTGGCCTCCGCCGACCGGCCCTGCGCGCGCAGCACGTTGCCGAGGTTGAAGGGCAGTACCGGATCGCGCTGATCGATGCGCATCAGGGTCGTGTAGAGGCTCTCGGCCTTCGCGAGGTCCCCCTCCAGCTCTGCCGCCTCGGCTGCCCGGCACTCCTCGTCCATGTCGATCGCCGGAGCGCTGAAGGGCATCACGAACTGCCCGCTGAGCTCGGCCAGCGTGCCGCCGACGCTGTGCAGCAACGGGCCGGCCGCGTTGGCGGCGAGCCGGCAATCGGTCAGGCGCTGGCCGCGGCGGCGCAGCTCCAGGTCCGCCTCGACGATCGCCCGCAGCGGCACCCCCGCCTCGCGCAGCCGCTTGACCTCGCGGGCGGCGAGCAGCTCGCGATAGGCGAAGCCGGGGCCGGCACGCTCGACGACATCGAACAGCTCGAGGGCGCGGATCACCGGCGGCGACAGCCCCGACACCCGCTCGAGATCAGCCGGGCCGAAGCTCTGCGCCGCAGCCTCCGCCTCGGGAAGCAGCCCGAGGCGACGCCGCAGCTCGTTCTCGCTGACGAGCACAGCCGCCTCGGGCGGGTCGATCCGCAGCCCGCCGTCGTCACCGATCACGGCCGCGGCGGAGTGCGCGAGGGCGAGCAGCGTCACCTTCGCCGACATGCGCCGCGCGTATTTTCCGCCCTGCCGGGCGACGAGCTCTTCGAGGCGCGCCTGCGTCAGCCCGCGCGGGCGGCCGACGACATGCACGACCTCGCCCGCGAGGCGTCGCCCGCTTTCTCCGTCGATCGCCGTGATGCCCATGTCGGCCAGCCCCTTTCGGGACGAATCGCCCGCCTGATGTTTTACGCTCCTCGGCGGCCGGCGCCACATCCGCCCTCTTGCCGCGCCGGATTGCCGAAAGCAAAGCCCTGCGGGATGGTGCGCCTGCCGGGGATATTCCGTCGCCGGCCGACAGATCCGAGGCGGGCGCGGCTTCGGGGAAAGTGCGACGGCCCGTCTTGCCCCGGACCGACAAGCTTCGCCAGCTCTTCGAGATCGGACGCCATCCGCTGCGACAGGTGCGGCGATCGGAGCGTCGGCTCGGCGGCGCCGTGGTCGAGACGCTCGCCTTCGCGACCGCCTCCGGCGAGCCCGTCCGAGGCCTCCTCACCCGGCCCTCGACCCCGGCCGGCCAGCTGCCGGCGATCCTCTACATCCACGCGCACGGCAACCGCTACGACATCGGCGCCGCCGAGCTTCTCGACGGCCGCCCGGCGCTGCAGTCGCCGCTCGGGCCGGTCCTCGCGGCGGAGGGGTTCGTCACGCTCGCCATCGACCTGCCCTGCTTCGGGGCGCGCGCCGGCGTGAGCGAAAGTGCGGCGGCCAAGGCCGCGCTCTGGGAAGGGCGCTCGCTCGCCGGGCAGATGCTGGGGGAGCTTTCGTCGGCGACCGGCTATCTCGCGAGCCGCGCGGACGTCGATGCGAAGAAAATAGGCGCCTTCGGCATCTCGATGGGGGCGACCTTCGGCTATTGGCTGGCCGCGGTCGAGCCGCGCATCGCCTCGGTCATACAGCTCTGCTGTTTCGCCGATCTCCGCACGCTGATCGCCGCCGGCGCGCACGATCTGCACGGCATCTACCTCACCGTGCCGGGCCTGCTCGCCGTCGCCGGCAATGGCGCGATCGCCGGCCTCGTCGCACCACGGCCGCAGCTGATCTGCATCGGCGACCGGGATCCGCTGACCCCGCCCGAGGCGGTGGACATCGCCTTCGCGCAGGCCCTGGCGGCCTACGCGGCGGCGGGGGCGGCGGACAACCTCGTGCTGCACCGGGAGGCGGAGACCGGACATGCCGAGAGTCCGGCGATGCGGCGCGCCGTGCTCGAGTTCGCGGCGCGGCATCTGCGAGCTCCGCACTCGCCCTCGGCCGAGGCGGGCGGGTGAGCGCCCGCAGTGCTTCTCTTCTACTCCCCTCTGGCGCTCGATCGGGAGAGCAGCGGCCGCCGCTACTGGCCGCTCGGGGTGCGCAGGCCCCACCACTTGTCGCGCACCTGGTTGTAGTGCGTGCTGGGATTGTAGCGCTGCACGCGCAGGCCGAGCCTGTCGGCGGTGAGGCCGCCGACGGCGGAGAGCAGCGAATAGGACGCTACGATACGGTCGCGCTGCGCCTGGACGAGGAAGGTCTGCGCGGTCAGGAGCGTCAGCTGCGCGTTGAGCACGTCGTTGGTGGTGCGCTCGCCGACCTTCAGCTCCTCCTGGACGCCGCTGAGGGCGAGCCCGGCGGCGTCGATCTGCGCGGTCGCCGAGGCGATCTGCGATTTCGCCGAGGCGAGCGTCGCCCAGGACGAGACGACCGCGGCGCGCACCTGGTTGCGCTTGGCGTCGGCGTCGAGGCGCCGCGCGCCGTAGGATTCCTTGGCCTGCCGCGCGCGCGAATAGGTCTGGCCGCCCTCGTAGATGGGGACGGTGAGCACGCCGAGCAGGCTGGCCGAGCGGCTGCGCTGGACATTCACTTGCGGATCGAGATAGGCCGACACGTTGCCCTGCACGGACAGCGTCGGCAGCAGCTCGCTCTCGATCGCCTTCACGCGCAGGCTGGCGGCGTCGGCGCCGTGCAGCGCGGCCTTGACCGCTGGATGGTCGCGCAGGCCGAGGTCGACCGCCTCCGGCAGCGTCTTCGGCAGCAAGCGGTCGATCGCCCGGCCGGCCGAAAGGTTCTGCGCCTCCTCGCCGACGACCTCGCGATAATTGGCGCGCGCGGCGGCGAGGCTCTCCTCGGCGAGGCTGATCTCCGACACCGCGCCGGCCACCGAGGCCTCGGCCTGGGCGACGTCGGTGCGCGTGACGACGCCCGCCCGGAAGCGCTCGCGGGTCGCCTCGAGCTCGGCCCGCAGGAACCTCAGGTTGTTCTTGCGCAGATCGAGGATGGCCGAGGTATAGAGGACGTTCATATAGGCTTCGGCGGCGTCGAGCAGCGTGTTCTGCTCGACATTGCGCAACGTCTCGCGCGCCGCCAGCACCTCGGACTCGGCCGTGCGGGTCTCGTTACGGGTGCGGTTGCCGTTGAAGATCGTCTGTCGGACGTTGAGGCCGACGCCGCGCGTGGTCAGATCGTTGGAGTTGATCGCTGTCTGGGTCGTGAGCGGGTTCACCGTCCGGTTCTCGACGGTGCTCCGCTCCGCCTCCATCGTGGCGGTAATGCGGGGCCGGTAGCCGGAGAGCGCCTGCGGCACGTTCTCGTCGGTCGCGCGGACGATCGCGCGCTCCGAATTCAGGGTCGGATTGTTGTTGTAGGCCTTGGCGAGCGCGCCTTCGATCGTCTCAGCGCCCGCAGTGCCCGCCAGAACTGTGAGGACGGAAGATAGAGTCCCGCATAGAATAGAACGCTTCCATTCCAGCGGGATCACACGGATACGCATCATCTACACTTGTCAACGGACGGACGGCACGCGAGCATAGACGCTCGAGGCCAGCCTAGCCCGGCCGCGTTACGCAGCCATGAACGGCTGCCAGTGTCCGATTTTGGCCGAAGCTTGGCAACCCGCGGACTCGCCTTTCCCCGGGGGTGTTGCCGAATCGACCACGCGCCCGCAGCGGCCGGCGGTCCGGCCGCGCCCGGCGGCAGCGGCTCACCTCTCCTTGAAGGTGTGGCTTATCTGGTCGCTCAGCGGCCGGACGAGGTATTGCAGCACCGTGCGCTCCGTCGTCTGGATGAACACGTCCGCCGGCATGCCGGCGATCAGCCGCACGCCCTCGAGCTTGCGCATGCTGTCCTCGCCGATCTCGGCCGTGGCGCGGTAGTACTCCTCCTGGGTGCGCGGGTCGATCTCGCGATCGGCGGACACGAAGGTGACGTCGCCATAGAGGTCCGGCGCCGTGCGGCGGTCGAAGTTCTTCAGCTTGATGACCGCCTTCTGGCCGACCCGCACCTGGTCGATCATGTTCGGCTGCACCTTGACGGCGACGATCAGCCGCTCGCCGAGCGGCACGACGTTGAGGATCGGCTTGCCGGCCTCGATGACGCCGCCGATCGTATGCACGCTGAGGCCGTTGATGACGCCGTCGATCGGCGAGGTGATGTCGACGCGCTGCAGCTTGTCCTCGGCGGCGATGCGCTGCTGCTCGAGCTGGCCGACGGCATCGAGCGTCGTGCGCAGCTCGCGCAGCACCTCGCTGTCGAAGTTCTTCTCGGTCTGCGCGATCTGCAGCGAGGTCTCGCCGATCTTGGTCTCGGCACGGGCGATTTCCGTCGTCGCGTGGCCGACCTGACCCTCGAGCCCGGCGACGCTGCGGCGCAGCGAGTTGAGTCGCTGCAGGGTGATCAGGCCCTTCTCGAGCAGCGGCTCGACCTGGTCGAGCTCCTCCTTGCCGATGCGCAGCTGGGTCTCGGCGGAGCGGCGCTGGAACTCGAGGCCCTCGATCTCCTTCTGAACCTGGCCGATACGCTCCTTCAATTGCGCCTGCTGCCCCTCGAGCGAGCGGCGGCGCGCGGCGAACAGGGCGCGCTCGCCGGCGAGCACCTCGGCGGCGCTCGGATCGCTCGCCGCGAGCAGCAGGAGATTGCCCGGGAAGCTGATCTCCGGCGCCCGGTCGCGCTCGGCCGTGAAGCGTGCCGCCCGCGCCCGCGCGCCGATCAGCTGCGTGCGGATGGCGTCGAGGCTGGCTCGGGTGGCGGTGGAATCGAGCCGGATCAGTACCTCGCCGGCCTTGACGGTCTGGCCGTCCTTGACGCGGATCTCGGCTACGACGCCGCCATAGAGGTGCTGCAGGGTCTTGACGTTGCCCTCGACCGACAGCGCGCCGGAGGCGATCACCGCGCCGACGATCGAGGCGTAGCTCGCCCAGGCGCCGACGGTCATCACGAGGCCGACGCAAATCAGCACGCCGAGGCGGATATGCGCGCGGATCGCGCCGGTCAGCGGGGAGGGCGGCAGAGCGGTCTTCTCGCGCCGCTTCGGCAGCAGGATCTCAAGCTTTTGCATTGGGAAGCACCCTGACGTTCGTCTTCGGCCCCCCCGGCACCGACAGCCCCATCACGCTCTTGGCGATCTCCTCGCGCGGGCCGTAGGCCAGCTGGCGGCCGTTCCGCAGCACGAGGATGAAGTCGACGTCCTCCAGAATGGCCTGACGGTGGGCGACGACGATGACGATCGCGCCGCTCTCGCGCAGGCCGCGGATCGCCTGCTTCAGCGCCGCCTCGCCCTCGGCGTCGAGATTGGCGTTCGGCTCGTCGAGCACGACGAGGAACGGGCTGCCGTAGAGCGCCCGTGCGAGGCCGATGCGCTGCCGCTGGCCGGCCGAGAGCGTCAGGCCGCCCATGCCGACCTCGGTGTCGTAGCCGTCCGGCAGGCGCTGGATCATCTCGTGCGCGCCGGCGCGGCGCGCGGCCTCGATCGTCGCCTTGTCGTCGCGCTCGCTGCGGAAGCGCGAGATGTTCATCCACACCGGCCCGGAGACGAGCTCGACGCTCTGCGGCAGATAGCCCGTGAACTGGCCCCGATCCTCGGGCGCCCAGCGGTCGAGCGTGGCGCCGTCGAGGCGCAGCTCGCCACGGACCGGCGTCCAGAGGCCGACGAGTGCGCGCGACAGAGTCGACTTGCCGGCCGCATTCGGGCCGACGACGGCGATCACCGTTCCGGCGTCGGCGCTGAAGCTGACGCCGGCCAGCGTGAGATCGCGGGTGCCGGGAGGCGCCAGATGCAGGTCCTTGACCATGAGCTTGCCGGTCGGCGCCGGCAGCGAGGTCGGCGCCTCGGCCGGCGGCCGCAGCGACTGGCGCAGGCGGTCGTAAGCCTGCTTCCCCGTCACGAGGCTGCGCCACTGCGCGTTGAGCTGCTCGATCGGCTGCAGCGCCCGCGAGGCGATCATGCTCGCGCCGATGATGATGCCGGCGCTCGCCGCCTGCTCGATGACGAGGATCGCGCCGACGGCGAGCAGGATCGCCTGCAGGCCCATGCGAATCGCCTTCACGAGCGCCGCACGGTGCATGGAGATGTCGCTCGTGCGCTGCGTCTGCGCGGAGAGCCGATCCTGATAGCCGCTCCAGATCTTGCGGATCTCGCCCGTCATGCCGAGCGCCTCGATGGCCTCGGCGCCCGCCCGCGTGTCGTTGATGAAGGCGTTGCGCCGCGATCCCTCGAGCGTCGTCTCGCGGATCGCCTCGGTCGTCATCCGCGCCGTCTGCCAGGTCACGGCCGAGATGATGATCGCACCGATGACGGTGACGAGCGCCAGCAGCGGGTGGAACAGGTAGAGCAGGAAGAGGAACAGCGGCGCCCAGGGCAGGTCGAGCAGGAAGACCGTGCCGCCGTTGGAGAAGAAGCCGCGGATCGTCTCGAGGTCGCGAATCGGCAGGAAGCCGTCGCCGACGCCGCTGTTCTGCACGCGCTGGTGCATGATGGCGTCGAACACCGGGCCGCGCAGCCGCTCGTCGATCAGCATGCCGACGCGGACGCAGATGCGCGAGCGGATCAGGTCGAGCACGTAGACGACGGCGTAGATGATGAGCACGATGAACAGGAGGGCGAACAGCGTCGCCTCACTGCGGCTCGACAGCACGCGGTCATAGACCTGCATCATGTAGAGCGGGCCGGCGAAGAGCAGCACGTTCATGGTGCAACTGAAGGCGAACAGCGCTACCATCACGCCGCGCGCCTCGCGCAGCGTCTCGGCGAGGACCGGGTTCAACGGTCCCTGTGGGGCGTTCGTGGGAGTGTCGCCTGCCAACTAGCTCACCCGCTGCTCTCTCGGCGTCTCTACTCTATCCTGCTCCCGCGCCGTCCGCACCGGGACGGCGTCGGGCGAATTGCCGCTCGGCGCCGCGGCCGCCGCCGGCATGCCACCTCTAAGCCGCTCGGCGTCGCGGTCCGCATAGCCGCTGCGGCGCTGCCTCGCCTTGAACTCCACCCGCAGGGACGGCCTGCCGCCCGCCTCCCACAGCTGATGCGCGGCCGCCTGCTCCCACGGCCTCTGCTCCGTCACGCCGGCCGGCACCGGCTCGCCGAGATTGCGATAGAAGTCCGGCAGCTTGGCGCGATAGTACACGGTCGGCCGGCCCGTGTGCGCCGTCTGCAGCTGCGCGCTCTTGATAGCACGAAAAACCACCCGGTCGCAGAGGGCGTGCGCGAAGTCGGGCATCAGCACCCAGGCCGTCACCATCCGGAAGGCCGGCCGGCCGAAGAACATGCAGTTGGTATCGGCGAAGGTCTCGCCGTCGGACATGAGGCACTCGGCCATGATCGAGCCGTCGATCCGGCACAGATAGCGGCTGCTCGAGCAGAAGGCGGCACCGGTCTGCCGGTGCAGGTCGACCAGCGATTCGATGTGGTCCGGCGCGTAGGCGTTGTCGGCGTCGAGATAGGCGATGGCGTCGAAGCCGGCGCCGATGGCCTCGATCGAGCCGACGGCGCGCGGCGTGTCGCCGTAGTCGCGATGGCTCGTCGGCAGGGCGATGTGGCGCAGCCCGGGCCAGCCGGCGACCTCGGCCTGCGGATGGCCGTCCGCGACCATGACGTGCGTGCAGGCATGCGTCTGCGCCAGAACGCTCTCGTGGCACTGCCGCAGCCAGTCGAGCGGCTCGCGGAAATAGGGCGTGACGACGGCGACGCGCATTCGAGAAGCTCCGAGCCGGCCCTGGAGCCCGAGGCCCAGCGACCGCGACCCCCGCCGGCCGAGCGTGCCGGGGGCGCCCCGGCGGCCCGCACAGACGGAAAGAGGGGCGCCCGGGGGCGCCCCTCCGCATTGGCAGACTTCGCTCGGCGTCAGCCGAAGATGAAGTTGTCGGCGTCGAGGTCCGCCAGAAGCACGTTCTCGATGGTCAGCGTGTTGGTCCCATCGAGCTCGATGACGGTGCTGCCGGTACCGTCTTCCGCACGCGCCACGACATCGGCAAAGGAGTCGAAGAGATCGGCGAGCGCCGTCAGGTCGATCCGGTCGATGAACGGCGTGACGTTGTCGAAATCTCCCGTCTGGAAGTCGCCGATCACGTCGTCGCCGGATTCGCGGCTGATGACGAAGACATCGAGCCCGACGTCACCATACAGCAGATCGTTGGCATCGTCCTCGATGCCACCCTGGATGGTGTCGTTGCCGTAACCACCGAAGATGAGGTCGCTCTTCTTACCGCCGTCGATGACGTCATCGCCGTAGCCGCCGCCGATGTAGTCCTGGCCGTTGCCGCCCTCGATCAGGTCGTTGCCGTAGCCACCATAGATGAGGTCGCCGCCCTTGCCGCCGAACAGATTGTCGTTGGCCCAGCCGCCGTCGATGTAGTCGCCCTTGCCGTCACCGAAGATGGTGTCCTTGCCGTAGCCGCCGCCGAGATAGTCGGTGCCACGACCACCCTCGATCAGGTCGGCACCGCCAGCGCCGTAGATCTCGTCGCTGCCGTTGTTGCCGAGGAGGATGTTGGCCTTATCGTCGCCGTAGATCCAATCGTCGTAGTTCGAGCCGTCAACGTTCTCGAACTCCTCGATGTGATCGGTGTCGCCGAATCCATCGATCGCCCACTGACCGGCGAGGCTTACCTGGACGCCCGACGGATCGCTCGAATAGTCGACCCAGTCGTCGCCCTTGCCGCCGAACATGCGGTCGTCGCCCTCGCCGCCGTCGATGCGGTCGTTGCCCGAGTTACCCTCGAGGACGTCGTTGTTGGCACCACCGAAGATCTCGTCGTCGGCTTTGCCGCCCTTGATGAAATCGTCGCCCCCGAATCCCGAAAGGATGTCGTTCGCGCCTTTTCCCTCGATCGTATCCGACTCGTTCGTACCGTCGAGCGTGTTCGGAAACTTATCGCCAATTATAACGGCCATCCCGTTCTCCTAAGAATTCGGCTCCAGGGAGGCCAACCGCTCCCCTGCCTGAGAGGTAGACGACGAAGTCCGCAAAAGTCAACCGAGCGCACCACAACCCGGTGCTCTGTGGCGGGAAAGCATCGCTGTCGGATGTCGTCTCGCCGGTGCAAGGTCAAACTCCCGCGGCGGCGCGAGGCGCAGACTCTCGCGGCCGATCCCGCGCCAGGTCGTCGTCCGACGGGGGATTTGCGCGCCACGATAGAACAAGCCGGAGCCTGCGTCGAGAATTTCCGCGCCTTTCGGCGGCGGACCGGCAGCGAATGTCGGCGGAATCGGTTACCGACGACATCGGGGCGGCGATTCCGTGACACGGCGGGCGCATCGAGGCCCCGAATCGGATGCTTGACATCGCCCGGCGGACGAGGCTTGTGCCGCGCGGCCGCCGTGCCGATGGATCGCGGGCCCGGCCATCCGTCGCCTGGGGGCGCGTTGATCTACTTCATCACCACTCCGGGCCACGGCCGCACGATCGACGGGTTGCGGCACCCGCCGTTCGAGGATGTGACCCTGCCCGGCATCCGCACGGTGGACTACGTCACCCTCTTGCGGACCGACCGGATCCCCTACGCGACCTATGTCTTCGCCGACATCGAGCGGCTCTATCCCTGGGAGCGGCGGGCGGTGGCCGAGCGCTTCGCCGGCATGCGGTCGGCGGGCCTGCGGTGCCTCAACGATCCGGCCCGGGTGCTGACCCGCTATCCGCTATTGCGCGCGCTCGCGCGCGAGGGGATCAACCCGTTCGGCGTCTACCTCGCGGACGACGCGCCGCAGCCGAGGCGCTTCCCGGTCTTCGTGCGCAGCGACTCCGGCCATGGCGGAGCGACCTCGGCGCTGCTGCACTCGCAGGAGGCGCTCGACAACCACCTGCAGGAGCGGGTGGCGGCCGGCGAGCCGCTGTCCGACTGCCTCGTCGTCGAGTACGCGCAGGCGCGGCGGACCG
>JAEZCD010000247.1 GCA_023430145.1 Pseudomonadota bacterium | reverse complement strand
GTCCCGGACCTCGGTCCGGGACGCTGGCGGGCATGAACGGAGAACGATCCCGGCCGGGCCGCATGCGGCGGCCGCCGGGCCGAGAGATCGAAAGAGAAAAAAGATGAACGGCCAGAACATCAGGATCCGCCTCAAAGCGTTCGACCACCGGATCCTCGACGTCTCGACGCGCGAGATCGTCTCGACGGCCAAGCGGACCGGGGCGCAGGTGCGCGGGCCGATCCCGCTGCCGACGCGGCTCGAGAAGTTCACCGTCAACCGCAGCCCGCACATCGACAAGAAGAGCCGCGAGCAGTTCGAGATTCGCACTCACAAGCGTCTGCTCGACATCGTCGACCCGACCCCCCAGACCGTGGACGCGCTGATGAAGCTCGACCTCGCGGCCGGCGTCGACGTCGAGATCAAGCTCTGAGCGCAAGTATCAGGAAGGAAGGGCGAGACCCATGCGGTCCGGCGTCATCGCACAGAAGCTCGGCATGACACGCGTCTTCACGGAGGCGGGCGAGCATGTCCCGGTCACCGTGCTGCGGCTCGACCATTGCCAGGTCGTCGCGCACCGCACGGCCGAAACCAACGGCTACCTCGCGCTGCAGGTCGGCTCGGGCGGCCGCAAGCCGAAGAACGTCACCCGCGCCGAGCGCGGCCACTTCGCCGTGGCCGAGGTGGAGCCGAAGCGGAAGATGGCCGAGTTCCGCGTCTCCGAGGATGCCGTCATCCCGGTCGGCGCCGAGATCACGGCCGACCACTTCCTCGTCGGCCAGCATGTCGACGTCACCGGCACCTCGCTCGGCAAGGGCTTCGCGGGCGCCATGAAGCGGCACAATTTCGGCGGCCTGCGCGCCAGCCACGGCGTGTCGATCAGCCATCGCAGCCACGGCTCGACCGGCGGCCGCCAGGATCCCGGCAAGGTGTTCAAGAACAAGAAGATGGCCGGCCATCTCGGCGCCGAGCGGGTGACGACGCAGAACCTGAAGGTCGTCCGTACCGACGTCGAGCGCGGCCTGATCCTCGTCGAGGGTGCCGTTCCCGGCGCCAAGGGCGGTTGGATCCTCGTCCGCGACGCCGTCAAGCGGAAGCCGCCGGAAGGCCTGCCGATGCCCGGCAAGTTCCGCGTGCGCGCCAACGGCACGGCGGCACAGGCGGAGGCCGCGCCCGAAGCCACCAGCGGGGAGGGCGCCTGATGGACGTCTCCGTCAAGACGCTCGATGGCGGCGATGCCGGCCATGTGACGCTCGCCGACGAGATCTTCGGTCTCGAGCCGCGGGTCGACATCCTGCACCGCGTCGTCCGCTGGCAGCTCGCCAAGCGCCGCGCCGGCACCCACAAGGTGAAGAACCGGGCGGAGATCTGGCGCACCGGCAAGAAGCTCTACAAGCAGAAGGGCACCGGCCACGCCCGCCACGGCTCGGCCCGCGTCGCCCAGTTCCGCGGCGGCGGACGCGCCTTCGGCCCGGTCGTGCGCAGCCACGAGCACGACCTGCCGAAGAAGGTGCGCGCGCTCGGCCTCAAGCTCGCGCTCTCGGCCAAGGCCAAGGAGAGCCAGCTGATCGTGCTCGACAGCGCGGCCCTGCCGGAATGCAAGACCAAGGTGCTGGCGGAGCGGCTGCAGAAGCTCGGCCTCGGCAGCGTGCTGGTCGTCGACGGCACCGAGCCGGACGTCAATTTCGGCCGCGCGGCCCGCAACCTGCCCGGCATCGACGTGCTGCCGGTGCAGGGCATCAACGTCTACGACATCCTGCGGCGCGACACGCTCGTGCTGACCAAGGCCGCGGTCGACGCGCTCGAGGAGCGATTCAAATGAAGCCGGAACCGCGTCACTACGACGTCATCCGCGCGCCGGTGATCACCGAGAAGGCGACCCGGGCGTCGGAGTTCAACCAGGTCGTCTTCCGCGTCGCCAAGGACGCGACGAAGCCCGAGATCAAAGACGCCGTCGAGCGGCTGTTCAACGTCAAGGTGAAGGCCGTCAACACGCTCGTCCGCAAGGGCAAGGTGAAGCGCTTCCGCGGCCGCGTCGGCCAACAGAGCGACTTCAAGAACGCGGTCGTGACCCTCGAAGAGGGCCACGCGATCGACGTCGCGACCGGGCTCTGAGGCGAGGAGCGACACCATGGCACTGAAGACGTTCAAGCCCGTCACTCCGGGCCTCCGCCAGCTGGTCATCGTCGACCGCAGCGGCCTCTATTCCGGCAAGCCGGTGAAGGGGCTGACGGAGGGCCTCGCGAGCAAGGGCGGCCGCAACAACAACGGCCGCGTCACCGTCCGCTTCCGCGGCGGCGGCCACAAGCGGACCTATCGCATCGTCGACTTCAAGCGGCGCAAGCTCGACGTGGCAGGCAAGGTGGAGCGGATCGAATACGACCCGAACCGCACCGCGTTCCTCGCCCTGATCCAGTACGAGGACGGCGAGCAGGCCTATATCCTGGCGCCGCAGCGGCTCGCCGAGGGCGACACGGTGATCGCCGGCAACCAGGTCGACGTGAAGCCCGGCAATGCCATGCCGCTCGGCAACATGCCGGTCGGCACCATCGTCCACAATGTCGAGATGAAGATCGGCAAGGGCGGGCAGATCGCGCGCTCGGCCGGGACCTATGCGCAGATCGTCGGCCGCGACCAGGGCTACGTCACGCTGCGCATGAACTCCGGCGAGCAGCGCCTCGTGCACGGCCAGTGCTTCGGCACGGTCGGGGCGGTGTCGAACCCGGACCACCAGAACATCTCGATGGGCAAGGCCGGCCGCATGCGCTGGCTCGGCCGTCGGCCGCACAATCGCGGCGTGACGATGAACCCGGTCGATCACCCGCATGGCGGCGGCGAAGGCCGCACCTCGGGCGGCCGTCACCCGGTGACCCCGTGGGGAAAGCCGACCAAAGGCAAGAAGACGCGGAGCAACAAGGCGACCGACAAGTTCATCGTGTCGAGCCGCCATGCCCGCAAGAAGAAGTGAGCGGAGCTGAAGCGTGGCACGTTCGATTTGGAAAGGTCCCTTCGTCGACGGCTTTCTTCTAAAGAAAGCCGACGCCGTCCGCTCGGCCGGACGCTCCGAGGTCATCAAGATCTGGAGCCGCCGCTCGACCATCCTGCCGCAGTTCGTGGGCCTCACCTTCGGGGTCCACAACGGCCAGAAGCACATTCCGGTGTTCGTGACCGAGGAGATGGTGGGGCACAAGTTCGGCGAGTTCTCGCCGACCCGCACCTTCTACGGCCACGCCGCCGACAAGAAGTCGAAGAGGAAGTAACATGGGCAAGCCCGCGCGCGAGCGCGTCCTCGCCGACAACGAGGCCCAGGCGGTGGCGCGGATGATCCGCGTCTCGCCGCGCAAGCTGAACCTCGTCGCCGGCCTGATCCGCGGCAAGAAGGTCGGAACGGCGCTCGCCGATCTCACCTTCTCGAGGAAGCGGATCGCCATCGATGTGAGGAAGACGCTGGAATCGGCGATCGCCAATGCCGAGAACAACCATGATCTCGACGTCGACGATCTCGTCGTCGCCGAGGCGCATGTCGGCAAGGCGCTGGTCATGAAGCGGTTCGCGCCGCGGGCGCGCGGTCGCAGCGGCCGCATCGAGAAGCCGTTCTCCAATCTGACGATCGTCGTCCGGCAAGTCGAAGAGAAGGCGTGATCCGATGGGTCAGAAGGTCAATCCGATCGGCTTGCGGCTCGGCATCAACCGGACGTGGGATTCGCGCTGGTTCGCCGGCAAGCACGAGTACGGCAAGCTGCTGCACGAGGACGTCCGCATCCGCGAAGCGCTGATGAAGGATCTGAAGCAGGCCGCGGTGTCGAAGGTCGTGATCGAGCGCCCGCACAAGAAGTGCCGGGTGACGATCCACTCCGCCCGCCCCGGCATCGTCATCGGCAAGAAGGGCGCCGACATCGACAAGCTCCGCAAGAAGGTCGGAGCGATGACGAACTCGGAAGTGCACATCAACATCGTCGAGGTGCGCAAGCCCGAGGTCGACGCGCAGCTGGTCGCCGAATCGATCGCCCAGCAGCTCGAGCGGCGCGTCGCGTTCCGCCGGGCGATGAAGCGCGCCGTGCAGTCGGCGATGCGCCTCGGCGCCGAGGGCATCCGCATCAACTGCTCCGGCCGCCTCGGCGGCGCCGAGATCGCCCGCATGGAGTGGTATCGCGAGGGCCGCGTGCCGCTGCATACGCTGCGCGCCGACGTCGACTACGGCGTCGCCACCGCGCACACGGCGATGGGCACCTGCGGGGTCAAGGTCTGGATCTTCAAGGGCGAGATCATGGAGCACGACCCGATGGCGCAGGACAAGCGCCTGAACGAGGGTGACGGCCCGGGGCGCGCCCCCCCCCGCGCCCGGCCCCCGGCCCCCCCCGCGCGCAGGCCGGC
>JAEZCD010000253.1 GCA_023430145.1 Pseudomonadota bacterium | reverse complement strand
CCGTCGAGCAGGTCGCGGCCGAGGAGTCGGCTGCCGAACCGCCGCCTCCGCCGCCCCCGCCGATCGCCGAGCCCGTCGACGACCGGCCGCGGCGCAGCGGCTGGTGGCAGCGGCGCGTGCTCGGCGGCTGATGCGGCTCACTCGCGCGTGAAAGCGCCACGATTGACCCGCCAGATGCAGGCGGCCTAACTCGCCAGGACGTCATCCTCGCCACCGTGCGAGCACCAGAGGTTATTTCCATGCGATACGCTCTTGGTCTTCTGGCGGGCGCGCTCGCCTTGGTGGCGGCGGCGGGCTCGGCGCTGGCCCTCGGCGACGCCGACAAGGCCGAGGTGCGGACCATCATCCGCGAATATCTGATCGAGAACCCGGAGGTGATTCGCGAGGCCATCGAGGCGCTCGAGGCCCGCCAGAAGGAGGCCGAGGCCAAGAGCCGGGCACTCGCCCTCGAGGAGAAGAAGGCCGCCATCTTCGACTCCAAGCACCAGGTCGAGCTCGGCAATCGCCAGGGCGACGTCACGCTGGTCGAGTTCTTCGACTATAACTGCGGCTACTGCAAGCGCGCGCTCGAGGACATGAACGTGCTGCTCAGCCGCGATCCTAAGCTGCGGGTCGTGCTGAAGGAGTTCCCGGTGCTGGGCCAGGGCTCGGCCGAGGCGGCGCAGATCGCCATCGCGGTCAACATGCAGGCGCCGCAGTCCTACCTCGAGTTCCACCGCCGCCTGCTCGGCGTGCGCGGCGCGATCGGCAAGGATCAGGCGCTGGCGGTCGCCAAGCAGCTCGGCCTCGACATCGCCCGGCTCGAGAAGGACGCCGCCAGCGCCGACGCGAAGGCCAATCTCGGCGAGGTCTACGAGATCGCCCGGGCGCTCGGGCTGAACGGCACGCCGTCCTACATCATCGGCGACGAGATCGTCCCCGGCGCGATCGGCGCCGAGGAGCTGGCGCAGCGCATCGCCTCCGTGCGCCAGTGCGGCAAGGCGACCTGCTGAGCCGAGCCTGCGACACGCGAGCACAGCCGGTCGCGGGGCCGAGGCCCGGCAATCGCTTGTCTGTGGGCGGCCTCGCCCTTAAAAGGGCGCGTCTCGGGCCTCGGGGGGCGCGGAGCCGGCCGGCATCCCGGCCGCGGCGCGTCGAGCGGCCCTTTCGTGACCGAAGCCGTCGCGCTGCTGCTGCCTTCGCTGCCCTGCACTCGAGAGCCGAACGCCTGCCGCCCCCGGCCGAGATCCGAGGCGGTCTTCGATCAACCGGACCCGCAAACCGCATGACAGACCCGCACCGCTTCGATCCGGAGATGATCAGGGAACTCGCCCGGCTTCTCCGCGAGACCGATCTCACCGAGATCGAGATCGAGCAGCAGGGTGCGAGAGTCCGGGTCGTCCGCGCGGCGCCTGTTTTGGTCCCGACCGTGCATGTCGCGGCGGCTGCGGCGCCGCCGTCTCTCGGCCCGGCTCCCGGTGCAGCGGCAGCCGGCGAGGCCGATCTCGCCAAGCATCCGGGTGCGGTGCTGTCGCCGATGGTCGGCACCGCCTACCTCGCCGCCGAGCCGGGAGCCAAGCCGTTCGTGGAGATCGGCGCGCCGATCCAGCAGGGCCAGACCTTGCTGATCGTCGAGGCGATGAAAACCATGAACGCGATCCCCGCGCCGCGGTCCGGCACGGTGACGGCGATCCTCGTCGAGGACGGTCAGCCGGTGGAATACGGCGAGCCGCTGATCATCATCGAATGAGGCGCAGCGCCGATGTTCGATAAGGTGCTGATCGCCAACCGCGGCGAGATCGCCCTTCGCGTGCTGCGCGCCTGCAAGGAGCTCGGCGTCGCCACCGTCGCCGTCCACTCCACGGCCGACGCCGACGCCATGCATGTGCGCCTCGCCGACGAGAGCGTCTGCATCGGCCCGCCGAGCGCCCGCGAGAGCTATCTCAACGTTCCCGCGCTGCTCGCCGCCTGCGAGATCACCGGAGCCGACGCCGTGCATCCGGGATACGGCTTCCTCGCCGAGAACGCCCGCTTCGCCGACATCCTCGCCACGCACGGCATCACCTTCATCGGCCCGAAGGCCGAGCACATCCGCCTGATGGGCGACAAGATCGAGGCCAAGCGCACCGCGCAGGCGCTCGGCATGCCGACCGTGCCCGGCTCGGACGGCGGCGTCACCGACGACGCCGAGGCGCTGCGCATCGCCGCCGAGATCGGCTATCCGGTGCTGATCAAGGCCGCCGCCGGCGGCGGCGGGCGGGGCATGAAGGTCGCGCGCGGCCCCGAGGACATGCCGACGGCGCTGTCGACGGCGCGGGCGGAGGCCAAGGCCGGCTTCGGCGACGACGCCGTCTACCTCGAGAAATACCTCGAGCGGCCGCGGCACATCGAGATTCAGGTGCTCGGCGACGGCGAGGGCAACGCCATCCATCTCGGCGAGCGCGACTGCTCGCTGCAGCGCCGGCACCAGAAGGTGCTGGAGGAGGCTCCTTCGCCGGCGCTCAATGCCGAGGAGCGCGAGGCGATCGGCGAGACCGTCGCGGCGGCGATGCGCAAGCTCGCCTATCTCGGCGCCGGCACGGTCGAGTTCCTCTACGAGGACGGCAAGTTCTTCTTCATCGAGATGAACACCCGCATCCAGGTCGAGCATCCGATCACCGAGATGATCACCGGCGTCGACCTCGTCAGCGAGCAGATCCGCATCGCCGGCGGCGCCGGCCTGTCGATCAGCCAAGCCGACGTGCAGTTCCGCGGGCATGCCATCGAGTGCCGGATCAACGCCGAGAACCCGCAGACCTTCCGGCCCTCGCCCGGCCGCATCGGCTACTACTACACGCCGGGCGGCCTCGGCATCCGCGTCGATTCCGCCGCCTATCCGGGCTACGTGATCCCGCCGCACTACGACAGCCTGGTCGGCAAGCTGATCGTGCACGGCAAATCGCGCACCGAATGCCTGATGCGCCTGCGCCGGGCGCTCGACGAGTTCGTCGTCGACGGCATCGAGACGACGCTGCCGCTGTTCCGGGCGCTCGTGCGCGACCCGGCGATCCAGAACGGCGACTACGACGTGCACTGGCTCGAGAACGCGCTCGCGAACGGCCTGCTCGACGGCTGAGGCAGCGATGGCCCGGGTCGACAACATCCTGATCGACATCACTCCGGAAGTGCTGCTGAAGGCCTATGCCTGCGGCATCTTCCCGATGGCCGAGAGCGCCGACGACAACGGCCTCTACTGGATCGAGCCGGAGCGCCGCGGCGTGCTGCCGCTCGAAGGCTTCCACGTGCCCTCGCGCCTCGCCCGGACCGTGCGCGCCGACAGGTTCGAGATCCGCGTCGACGCCGATTTCGAGGCGGTCATCGAGAGCTGCGCGGCGGAGACGCGCGACCGGCCGCGGACCTGGATCAACCCGCGCATCCGCCGCCTCTACCGCGACCTGTTCGATCTCGGCCAGTGCCACACGGTCGAGGCCTATCTCGGCGGCGCGCTCGTCGGCGGCCTCTACGGGGTTCGGATCGGCGGCGCCTTCTTCGGCGAGAGCATGTTCCACACCGCTCGCGATGCCTCGAAGGTGGCGCTCGTGCACCTCGTCGCGCGGCTGCGCCGCGGCGGCTTCACGCTGCTCGACACGCAGTTCGTCACCGACCATCTCGCCCGCTTCGGCACGGTGGAGGTGTCGCGCCGCAAATACCACCGGCTGCTGGAGGCGGCGCTCGCCGGCAGCGGCGATTTCTACACCTGGCCGAAGGGGCTTTCCGTGTCCGGCCGCGAGGCGCTGGAGGCGCTGACCGGCGCCTGAGCCGGCCGCTCTCGGGACGTGAGGACGTCCGCGCAAGCCTCTCCGCTCGTCATCCTCCGCGAAGGCGGAGGATCCTGTCCTCTCTTCGTCGGGCGCCGTAGTG
>JAEZCD010000151.1 GCA_023430145.1 Pseudomonadota bacterium | reverse complement strand
GATGGCGGAGGCGGCGATCCGGCTCGGCGCCGGCATCTTTCAGGGCTGTGCCGTGCGTGGCATGGACATCGTCGGCGGCCGCGTCGCCGGCGTCGTGACCGAGCGCGGCCGTGTCCGCACCGACGCCGTTGTGGTGGCCGGCGGCGCCTGGTCGCGCACCCTCCTGAAGGGCGCCGGCGTCACCCTGCCGCAGCTCAAGGTGCTGTCCTCCGCCTTCCGCACCGCGCCCGTGGAGGCCGGCATCGAGCCCTGCATGAGCTTTTCGAGCTTCGCGCTGCGCAAGCGTCTCGACGGCGGCTATACCGTCGCTTCCTCGGCCGAGAGCGTTGCCGACATCACGCCCGATACGCTGCGCTTCTTCAGAACGTTTCTCCCGGCCTATCTCGCGGAGCGGAAGGGCATGCGTCTGCGCCTCGGCCGGGCGTTCATCGACGAGGCCATGAACTGGCAGCCCCGCGACGCCGGGCGGGCTTCGATCTTCGAGGCTGTACGTATTCTCGATCCGCGGCCCGACGAGGGCAGCCTGGCGCGGGTCCGGCAGGCGCTCGATCAGGCGCTGCCGGTCTTCCGGGGCGTGCCGACGGAGCAGGCTTGGGCCGGCATGATCGACACGACGCCGGACGCGATTCCGGTCATCTCTCCCGTGCCCGCGAGGCCGGGACTCTTCGTCGGCACCGGATTCTCGGGCCACGGCTTCGGCATCGGTCCGGCAGCGGGCGAGCTGTTGGCCGCTCTCGCCACCGATCGTGCCTCGGCGGCCGACTGGCAGCCGTTCCGCCTCTCCCGCTTCCATGACGGCGGCAGGCTGGACCTCCAGCACTGGCTCTGAGCGCTGTTGCGGGGTTCCTCAGAACAGGGGCAGCATCGTGCCGAGGCCATCCGCTTCCGCCTGCCGCAGGACGCGGGCGGCGAGCGCGATGTCGAAGACGTTGAGGCCGAAGCTCGAGAACAGCACCGAGGCATTCTCCCGCGGCCGCCAGCCGTCGACGATGAGGCCGGCGAGGTCGGCCGAGACGCGGCCCGGCTCGAAGCGGCCGGCCCGATACATCCGGAACAGGCTTTTCGCGCTCCTCTCGGCGAACTCACCCCAGAGATCGACGACGACGTGATCCATCGCATCGATCAGGTCGAAGCCGATCTCGTTGTAACCGACCTGGACGATCAGCCGTCCGGGAGCGACGGCCTCGCGGCCGATCAGCGGCTGCGTCGCGGTCGTGCAGCAGAGAACGACCTGCGCCTCTTCCAGCGCCTGCGGGATGCTCTGCGCGGCGACGAGCTGACCGCCACCGGTGGCGAACGCCGCGACCAGGGCGTCGCGCCGGCCGGGGTCGCGGTTCCAAATGCGGATCGCCTCGACCTCGGGGAACAGGGTGCGCAGCATCTCGACATGCGCGCGCGCCTGGGCGCCGGCGCCCAGCACGGCGACGCGGCGGAGGGATTTTGGCGCGAGGCTCTCCATGGCGATCGCCGTGACCGCCGCGGTACGCATGCGGGTCAGGAGTGCGCTCTCGACGAGGCCGACGGGGCGTCCATCGCTGTAGCGGTTGACGAAGGTGGTGCTGGTGATGCTGGGCAGCTCGCGCGCCGGCGCGGCGCGATGGACGGCCCATTTGATGCCGGCCGCGTCATAGGCGCCGCCGACGAAGGCGGGCAGCCCGTAGGCGTTGCAGCGCGGGTCCGGCCCCATCGGCAAAACGCTTTCGGCGACCATCCCGGCCTCGCCGGCGCGCAGCAGCCGGGTCGTGGCGCGGACGTCGTCGATCGCCCGGCTCCAGTCGCCGGCGCCCGCCGCGAGCGCATCGCTGCGCGAAAGCCAGCGCAAAGCGATCATGCCGCCTCCGCCATGGCGTCGAGCCAGAGCTCGATCGAACGCAGGAAGCGCTCGAAGCCTTCGAGCGTCATGAACTCGTCGACGCCATGCGCGTTGCCGCCGCGGCCGGCGCCGCCGATCAGGAACGAGCCGGCGTGCCGCGCGAAGGCGTAGCCGGGCGCGGCGCCGATCGCCCAGGGCCAGATCTGCGGCTCCCGCGAGGTCGCGCGATAGGCGGCGATGAGCGCCTCGACGCCGGGCGAGTCGCGATCGAAGCGGCAGCCGGGATAGGAATCGGCGATTTTAAGCGTCACGCCCGCCAGCCTCTCCCGCTCCAGCGTCTCGCCATAGGCGGCGAGCAGCTCCGCCGGGTCGAGCGGGGGCGGGCAACGGAGATCGAAGCCGGCCCATGCCGCCGACGGGATGACCGCGTCGCCCGCGGCCGGATCGGTGGCGAGGCTCGATACCGTCGCCGTCGCGGTCGACAGCACATGCGTCAGCAGCGTTTCGGCGTCGCCGTCGAGCGCGTAGCGCATGGTCCGGCGGAAACGAAGCTCGGCGCCCGGGTCGAATTCTTCGGCGAGCGCCGCAACGAGCGAGCGGGCCTCGGTGTCGAGCGCGATGTCGCCGACGCGGCCGGTCGCCGGATCGCCGAAGAGGCTCAGCGCCTGCACGAGCCGGCGGGCCGGATTGGCGATCCACGGCGCATTGCTGGAGTGGATGGCGACGGCCGGGCCGCCCCAGGCGCCGCCCTCGACGCGGATCTCGCCCTTGGCGATGCCGGAGAAGCCGAGATAGAGCCGCGGCGCGCCGCCGCCATATTCGCAGAAGGAGGGGAACAGCCCGCCGCGAGCCGGGCGGACGGGGCAGTCGGGCGAGAGGAGATAGTCGCGCATCGCGCCGGAGCCGCTCTCCTCCTCGCCGTCGAGAAGAATCTCGACATTGACGCGCAATCGGCCGCGGTCGGCCACGGCCTTCAGCACGGCGAGCATGCCGGCGAGCGGCCCCTTGTTGTTCTCCGCCCCGCGGGCGACGAAGCTCGGGCCTATGCCGTCGAGGTCGACGATGCCGCCCTCGAAGGGCGGCACATGCCAGCCCGCGGGATCGGCCGGCATGACGTCGTACATGTTGTAGAGGATGACCGTATGGGGGGCCCCCGCATCGAGCCGCGCATGGATCACCGGCGGACGTCCCCTGTCGGCGCGGGCCGACACGATCTCGGCGCGCAGCTCGCGGTTCAGCCAGTCTGTTAGCAGGGACGCCTGGCGGGCCAGCGCCGCGTCGTCGCCGCGCACGGAGGGGATGCGGCACGAATCCCGCGCGAGATCGAGGGCGGCAGCGCCGAGAGGTGAAAGGCGCGGGCTCACAGGCGGATGCGCGGATTGAGCCAGAGATAGGCGAGGTCCACGAGGAAATTCATCACCACGAAGACCAGCGCGGCGAACAGCACGACCGCCTGCACGACCGGAAAGTCCTTGGTCTGGATCGACTCGACGGCGAGCCGGCCGATCCCCGGCCAGGCGAAGATGATCTCGGTGATGAGCGCGCCGCCGAGCAGCGAGGCGAAATACATGCCCTGCACCGTGATGACCGGGATCAGCGCGTTACGCAGCGCATGGTGCACGATGATGCGCCAGCTGCCGATGCCCTTGGCGCGCGCCGTGCGGATGTAGTTCTCGCCCAGCACCTCGATCAGGCTCGCCCGCACGAGGCGCGTGATGGCGCTGAGATAATAGGCTCCGAGGGCGATCGCCGGCATGATGAGCTGCCAGACGGTGCCGATGCCGCTGCTCGGCAGCCAGCGCAGGTTCAGCGAGAAGACGATGATCAGGAGCAGCCCGAGCCAGAAGACCGGGATCGCCTGGCCGAGCAGCGAGATGACGCGGATGGCGAAGTCGAGCGGGCTGTTGCGCCAGATCGCGGCGATCGTGCCGAGCAGGAAGCCGAGCAGCGAGCTCCAGAGCAGTGCCACGAGCGCCAGGAGCGCCGTCGCCGGCAGGCGCTCGGCGAGGAGATCGAGGGCGGGGCGCTGGAAGCGCAGCGAGTTGCCGAACTCGCCCGACAGGATGCCGCCGACGAAGCGGCCGTATTGAACCCAGATCGGATCGTCGAAGCCCATCGCCCGGCGGAAGGCATCGATCTCGGCGCGGCTCGCATCGGGCGGCATCATCAGCGCCGCCGGATCGCCGGTCAGGAACAGCGCGAAGAAGACGATCAGCGACACGCCGACCATGACGACGATGCCCTGCAGGGCGCGGCCGGCGACGAAGGAGAGGGCTTTCACGCCTCAGGCATTCCGGCGGTCGGCGCGGCGCACCAGCCAGTCGCCGAGCAGGTTGCAGCCGATGACGAGGGCGCCGATCACGAGGCCCGGATAGAGGACGAGCCAGTCGGCGAGCAGGATGAAGGCGCGTCCCTCGCCGATCAGGTTGCCGAGCGTCGGCGTCGGTGGCTGCACCCCGAGGCCGAGAAAGCCGACGGACGCCTCGAGGATGATCAGGCGCGGCAGGTCGAGCGTCAGCAGCACGGTCTGCGGCCCGGCGATGTTCGGCAGGACGTGGCGGAAGATGATGGCGGAGTGCGACAGGCCGATGCCGCGCGCGGCGTCGATGTATTCGAGCTCCCGCACCTCGAGCGTGCGGGCCCTGGCGACGCGGGCGAAGATCGCCCAGCCGGTGACGCCGAGCACTACGACGAGATTGCCCATCGACGGGCCGACGACGGCGACGATCAAGAGGATGAGGAGGATGAAGGGAATGGCGAGCTGCACGTCGACGGCGCGCATGATGACGATGTCGAGCCAGCCGCCGAAGTAGCCGGCGATCATGCCGAGAACGGTGCCGAGCACGACCGAGATGGCCGCGGCGAGGACGACGATGCCGAGCGAGATCGCCGTCCCGAGGCCCAGCCGGGCGAGAAGGTCGCGTCCGAGCTGGTCGGTGCCGAGGGGGTGCAGCTGGCCGCCGACGACGCTCATGGGCGGTCGGAACGTGGCCGTCAGCTGCCCCCGGAGGGGATCGAGGGGCCACAGCAGCGGCACGAGGATGCACAGGGCCGCGACCGCGCCGAGCAGCGCGATCGCGAGAATGGCATCCGCATCGTGCCTGACGCGCCAGTAGCCCGCCATGATCACTGCAGCTTGATGTCGAAGACCGGGATGCGCGCGTCGGGACGGCCTTCGAACGCCACCTTCTTGGACTTCCCGTACAGAGAATCCTCCTGGTAGAGCGTCAGCAGCGGCACCTGTTCTGCGGCGAGCTTCTGGATGTTCTCGAGCACCGTCTTGCGCTTCTCAGGATCGACGATCTTGCGGCTCTCGTCGAGCAGCTTGTCGAGTTCGGGGATCGACGCGGTGGAATAGGGCTCGCCGGTCTTCATGATGGCATAGATGGCCGCGTCGGCGTCCAGCGTCTGCGTGGATCCCCAGCCGAGCATGAAGATCGGTCCCTTGCGCGGCACCTGCTGCACGTAGACGGACCAGTCGAGCACTTCGAGCCCGGCCTTGACGCCGATGTCGCCGAACTGCTGGGCGATGGCCTGCGCCACCTCGACGTCCTTCATGTAGCGCTTGGTCGACTGCAGCTTGATATCGAAGCCGTTCGGAAACCCGGCTTCCGCCAGAAGCGCCTTGGCCTTGGCGGGATCGTACTTGGTCGGCGGGATGGCGAGATAGCCGAAATCGGCCGGCCCGACCTGCGTTCCCTTCACCGAAGCCATCCCCTGCAGGATGTTGGTGACGATGCCCTCGCGGTCGATCGCCATGTCGAGCGCCTGCCGCACCTTCAGATTGTCGAGCGGCTTCTCGCCCATGACGAGGCCGAGATAGATGGTCAGGCCGCCGTTCTTGACCTGCACCAGATCGGCGTCGGGGCTCTGCTTGATCATGGGGGCGAGGTCGACGGGAACGTTCTCGACGAGGTCCACCTCGCCGGTGAGGAGGGCGGTGAGACGCGCGGTGCCGTCCGGAATGACGCGCCAGGTGACGCGGCCGATCGCCGGCTTGCCGCGCCAGTAGTCGGCATTGGCCTCGAGGATGACGTGCTGGTCGGGCACGAACGCGACGAACTTGTAGGCGCCCGTTCCCACCGGCTTGGAGGCGAAGGCGTCCTTGCCGACCTCTTTCACATAGGCCGGCGGCACGATGTAGGCGGGATAGCGGCTCATGCGCGTCGGCAGCAGCGGGTCGGGCCCGTTGGTCTTGATGCGCACCGTGTAGGGATCGACCACTTCGACGCCCGTTACCGTGCGGATATAGGACAGCGTCGGCGACTTCGCGTTCGGGTCGATGATGCGGTCGATGGTGAACTTCACCGCGTCGGCGTTGAAATCCTCGCCGTTGTGAAATTTGACGCCCTTGCGGAGCTTGAACTCCCAGGTCGTGTCGTCGATCGGGGTCCAGGACTCCGCGAGGCCGGGAACCAGCCGCATGTCCTTGTCGCGCATGACGAGCGTGTCGAAGATGTTGTCGACGATCGTCGCCGCCTCGCGCAGGAAGCCGGGATCCATCGCCGTGGTCGACACCTGACGCGCGATGGTGAGCTGCGGTGCCTGCGCGTGCGCCGCGCCGGCAGGCAGCAGCACGGCGGCCGCGAGCGCGAGAGCTTTCCATGTTCTCATGACGCCGATCTCCCTTCGTCCGCTACTCCGACAGGCGAAAACGCCGGTAGGAGACTATCGATCGGGCCAGAATATATGATATATTTGGACTGCACAAGCTATAAGCTGAGCCTGGGCTGTGATAAAAAATCAGGCAAAAACAACGAGGAAGAGACCGCCTTGAGCATCGGTTCGCTAACAGTCGCTCCGCGCAAGAGCCTTGTCGGCCATGTCGAGGACGAGCTCCGCAGCGCGCTCATCGAGGGGCGGCTCGAGCCGGGCACGCGGCTCGTCACCAAGGAGCTCGCCGACACGCTCGGGATGAGCATCACGCCGGTGCGCGAGGCGCTCGTCCGGTTCGCAGCCTCCGGCGTGCTGACCGCCGAGCCGGCGCAGTCCTTCCGCGTCCCGGTGATGAGCGCCGATCGCTACAGCGAGATCGCCGAGATCCGGAAGGCGGTGGAGGGGCTCGCGGCGGCGAAGGCGGCGGTGCGGATAACGGCCGGCGAGATCGAGGAGATGGAGCGGCTGCTGACGCGCTACATGGCCGCCAAGGCGGCCGGCGATCCGCACGCGGCGCTGAAGATCAACAAGGAGTTCCGCTTCGTGCTCTATGCGGCCGCCGGCATGCCGACGCTGCTCGGCGTGATCGAGACGCTCTGGCTGAAGACCGGGCCGGGCTTCAACTACCTCTATCCGGAAGCCCGTCGCGCGGTGAACGAGCACCACAATTACGACGACCTGCTCGCCGCCCTGCGCAGCCGCTCGCCGGAGGGCGCGCGCGCCGCGATCGAGCGAGCCATCGAGGATGGCGCCAAGCGCGTGCTCGAAGCCATCGCCCTGCGTCGCGGATCGAGCAACGCCGCCTGAGAGGGCGGGGTGCGATTCACGAGCGATCGAGCTCAGCCGGCGTTCACGTCAGGCTTTCGCGGGGCAGGTCGTCGCGACGGCCCCACTCGTTCCAGGAGCCGTCATAGATCCGCCAGCCGGGCTTGCCCATGCGCAGCAGCTGGAAGGCCAGCACCGCCGCGGTGACGCCCGAGCCGCAGGTGGCGATGACGGGCCGGTCGGGATCGATGCCGGCGCGCCGAAAGATCTCCTCCGCCTCGGCAGGCTCGACGAAGCCGAAGTCACCGCTCTGACGCACCATGCTGGTCCACGGCAGGTTCACGGCGCCCGGCATGTGGCCGCTGGCGAGGCCCGGATAGCCCGACGGCAGCGCGCCGCTGAAGCGGTCGGCCGCCCGCGCATCGACGATCTGCGCCGCGCCCGTGGCGAGCGCGGCCGCCACGTCCTGCCACAGCGCGATGTCGTCGGTGGGGACGAGAGGCCGGAAGGTCTTGGCAGCCACCCGCCGCGGGTCGCCGCTTTCGAGCGGCCTGCCCTCGGCCTTCCAGCGGCGCAGGCCGCCGTCGAGGATGGCCGCCCGACGATGCCCGAAGCGCCAAAACATCCACCACACGCGCGCCGAGACATAGCTCCGGTCGTAGACGACGACCTCGGTCGCCGCGTCGATGCCGAGCGCCCCGACGACTTCGGCGAAGCGCTCGGGCGGCGGCATCATGTTCGGATAGGGCGAGGCCGGGTCCGACGCCGCGTCGAGATCGAAGAACAGCGCGCCGGGAATGTGCTCCTCGCGGAAGGCGTCGCGCCCGGTCCGGCCCGCCTCCGGCGCGAACCAGGAACAGTCGAGCACGACGGCGTCTTCCGAAAGTCCGCCGATCTGCGAGGGGGCGATCAGAAACTCTGTCATCGAACTGCTGTAGCACGCTCGCGGGCGCGTCCTCGACCGCGGTCATCGCGCTGCTGGGTAGCACGGCGATTGCCGCCTCGACCTGTGTCTGCCTGATGCAACCCCGAACGCCCGCGCTCGGGCCGAGCGCCGAGAACCCGCGATGTCGGATTGTCCGCGCGGCGTGATCGTGTTATGAGCCGCCTCATCGAAGCTGCAACCCAGGGAGGGCGCGAATGGCTTTCATGTTCCGTGTGCCCGTCCCGGCCGGGATCGGTCGCCGTTAGTTCGGCCGGCCTCGAGCCCGAGGCCCCCCTGTCCCTCGTTTCTCCGCGCTGAGCCTTCTTCCCTCGCAGGAGAGGCGCGTCCGTCGCGCCTGCAGCCGTCATGTCGACCCATTCCGCTCGCGGCGCCGAGGCGCTGCGCAACGTTCTCGCCTTCACGCTGCGCCACTGGGCGCGCCGCTGGCCGAAGGCGGCCGCGATCGCCGCCTTCATCACCGGCGCGACCGTGACCGAGATCTTCGTGCCGCTGTTCGCCGGCAGGCTGATCGACGCCCTGGCGGCCGGTACCGGCGACGTGTCCGCGGCGCTGCGCGCCTTCGCCGTGATGGCCGCTCTCGGCCTCGCCATGGTGGTGCTGCGACATGCCGCCTGGCGCCGAGTCGTGCCGTTCACGCTCGACATCATGTCCGAGATGGTGCGCGACGGGTTCCACCGCGTGCAGCGCTTCTCCTCCGACTGGCACGCCAACAGCTTTGCCGGCTCCACGGTGCGCAAGATCACGCGCGGCATGTGGGCGATCGACAACATCAACGACGTCATCCTGCTCGCGCTGCTGCCCTCCGTGGTGGTGCTCGTCGGCACGGTGGTGCTGCTCATGCTGCACTGGCCGATGATGGGCCTCGTGATGGCCGCCGGCTCGCTCGCCTACGGCACGCTGACCGTCACGCTCGCCACCCGCGTCGTGGCGCCCGCCGCGCGGCTGTCGAACGCGCTCGACACGCGCATGGGCGGCCTGCTCGCGGACGCGCTCGGCGCCAATCAGGTGGTCAAGGCGTTCGGCGCCGAGGCACGGGAGGATGAGCGGCTCGCCGCGCTCGTGGCACGCTGGCGGCGACGGGTGGAGCGAACCTGGATGCTCGCGACATGGAGCGCGAGCGGCGAGTTCGCGCTCCTCTGGGTGGTGCGCACCGCCGTCACCGGCACGGCGCTGTGGCTATGGTGGCAGGGACGCGCGACGCCGGGCGACGTCACCTATGTGCTGACCACCTATTTCGTCGTGCACGGCTATCTGCGCGAGATCGGCCAGCATGTGCGGAACCTGCAGCGCGCGGTGAACGACATGGAAGAGCTGGTCGAGCTCGCCGGCCTCACCGCCAGCCTTCCGGACCGGGAGGATGCAGGCCCGCTCGCGGTGTCGCGCGGCGAGGTGCGGTTCGAGCGCGTCACCTTCCACTATGGCGGCCATGCGACGCCGTTGTTCAGCGACCTCGACGTGCGCATCACGGCTGGGCAGCGGGTCGGACTAGTCGGGCCGTCCGGCTCCGGCAAGACGACCTTCGTCAAGCTGCTGCAACGGCTCTACGACGTCAGCGGCGGCCGGGTGACGATCGACGGGTACGATGTGCGCGCGGTGGCGCAGGCTTCGCTGCGCCGGCAGATCGCGATCGTGCAGCAGGAGCCGATCCTGTTCCACCGCACGCTCGCCGAGAACATCGCCTACGCCCGTCCCGAGGCGACGCAGGAGGAGATCGAGCGGGCGGCGCGCCTCGCCAACGCGCACGCGTTCATCGCCCGCCTGCCGAGCGGCTATCGCACGCTGGTCGGGGAGCGCGGGGTGAAGCTCTCCGGCGGCGAGCGCCAGCGGGTGGCGATCGCGCGCGCCTTCCTCGCCGATGCGCCGATCCTCATCCTCGACGAGGCGACCTCGAGCCTCGATTCGGAGTCCGAGGCGGCGATCCAGGAGGCGATGGAACGGCTGATGCAGGGCCGCACGGCGATCGTCATCGCGCACCGCCTGTCGACGGTGCGGGCGATGGACCGCATCCTCGTCTTCGAGCACGGCCGCATCGTCGAGGACGGCCGGCACGAGACGCTCCTCGCCACGGCCGGCGGCCGCTACCGGCAGCTGTTCGAGCGCCAGTCGGGCGCGATGCTGCAGCTCGAGGAGGTGTAGGAGGGTGCGAGTGTCTCGTCGGGCGGACATTCGCACCCCGTTCGGAGTCGTGGGCCTCGGCGCTCAGACCACGAGATCCTTGGCCGGAACCGGCTCGCCGCGCGCGACGCAGCCGATATTGCGGAACATCTGGCTGACGCCCTTGGCGAAATTGTCGGCCGCGATGGCGGCGAGATGCGGCGTCACCACCAGATTGTCGAGCCTCAGCAGCGGGCTGTCCGCCGGCAGCGGCTCGATCTCGAAGACATCCATCGCGGCGGCATGGATCTCGCCCGAGCGCAGGGCCTCGATCAGGTCGGCCTCCACCACGATGCCGCCGCGCGCGACGTTGACCAGCACGGCGGTGCGCTTCATCGCCCGGAGGGCGGCCCTGTCGATCAGCCCGGCGGTTTCCGGCGTCAGCGGGCAGTTGAGCGAGACGACGTCCGATTGCGCGAGGATGTCCGGCAGCGTCGCGAAGCGCGCGCCGAGCGCGGTCTCCTCGTCGGCGGCCAGCGGCGTGCGCTTGGAATAGAGGATCGCGCAGCCGAAGCCGGCGAGCAGCTTGGCGAGGGTCTGGCCGATGGCGCCGAAGCCGACGATGCCGACCGTCTTGCCCGAGAGCATGAAGGTCTCCATGGGCGCGCGGGTCGCGCCGCGCCAGTTGCCCTTCTTGAGCTCGGCATGGCCGAAGGCGATGCAGCGCAGCGTCGTGAGCATCAGCCCGAGCGTGAACTCGGCGACCGGGACGGCGTTGCTGCCGGTCGTGCGGGCGACCTTGATGCCGAGCTCGCGGGCCGTCTCGAGATCGAGATTGTCGACGCCGACGCCCCATTTCTGCAAGAGCTTCAGCCGCCGCGCCGCCCGCAGCACGTCGCCGCTGACCGCGACCTGGCCGGCGATGGCGTAATCGGCCTCGGCGATGATCTCCTTGAGGTGCTCGTCGCCGCGCGCGGTTCCATGCGTCAGCACGAGGCCGGGCGGCAGCAGGGCACGCAATCTGTCGGCCCGCTCCTTCGTCAGCGGGTCGAGGACGACGATGGTCTCGGTCATGGGGATCGTCTCGGCTTGGCACTCAATTGGTGGTGAAGCGCACGCCGGGGCGCGCGAGGCCGCCCGAGATGGCGACCGGCGTGCCGTCGGCGCGCCAGCAGGCGGCCCCGGTGAGGGTGCCGTCGGGGTCGAAGGCGATGGCGTTCATGCCGCCGGCGATGCGCCGGACGCGGGCGATGCCATGCCCGCGCGCGGCGAGCGCCGCGGCGACGGCATCCGGGATCCCCGGCTCGAGCTCGAGCACGCCGCCCTCGGTCCAGACGCGCGGCGCCTCGACGGCCTCCTGCAGGCTCATGCGGTGGTCGACGAGGTTGATGATGGCCTGCAGCGCCGAGGGGAAGATGCGCAGCGCCCCCGGCAGGCCGAGCGCGAAGGCCATGCGCCCCTCGCGCAGCACCATCATCGGCGCCATCGAGGTGAAGACGCGCTTGCCGGGCGCGATCGATAGTGCCCGGCCGGGGTGCGGGTCGAAATTGTACATGTAGTTGTTGGCCAGCATGCCGGTACCGGGAATCTGCACGCAGGCGCCGAACACGCCGTTGATGGTCTGCGTAGTCGAGACCACATTGCCCGCCGCATCGGCGACGGTGACATGGGTGGTGTCGGCCGATTCCCCGCTCGAGACTTCGGGCGCCCAGCTCTTCGCCCGCTCGAGATCGATGCCGGCGCGACGCTCCTCGGCGTAAGTCTTGTCGATCAGGCGGGCGACGGGAACCGGAACGAAGTCCGGATCGGCGGTGGCCACCGCGCGGTCCGCGAAGGCGATCTTCAGCGCCTCGGCGAGCAGGTGCACCGCCTCGGCCGAGCCGAAGCCGAGCGCCGCGATGTCGTAGCCCTCGAGGATGTTCAGCATCTGCACGATGTGGACGCCCGAGGAGGCGGGCGGCGGCGGCCCGACGATCTCGAAGCCGCGATAGCTGCCGCGCACGGGCTCGCGCGTGACGGTCCTGTAGGCGGAAAGATCGGCAGCCTCGATCAGCCCGCCATTGGCCGCCATGAAACCGGTCAGCGCCTCGCCGAGCGGGCCGCCGTAAAGCGCCGCCGGGCCGGTCTCGGCGATCAGCCGCAGGCTTTGCGCATAGTCGCGCTGGATCAGCCGCGCGCCGGCGGCGAGCGGCCTGCCGCCCGGCAGGAGGAGTTCGGAAAGGCCCGGATCGCGCGCGAGATCGGCCGCGCTATCGGCAATGCAGTCGCAGAGATAGGGGCTGACGACGAAGCCGCGCTCGGCGAGCCCGATCGCCGGCTGCAGCACTTCGTCGAGCGGCAAGGTGCCGAAGCGGGCCAGGGCCTCGCACCAGCCGGCGAGCGCGCCCGGCACCGCGACGGCCTTCGGGCCGACGCGATTCTCGCGGTCGCGCACCTCGCGCGCGCTGCCGATCTCGTCCGACAGTGCCTCGTACATGCCGGCGCTGGCGCGGCGCGGCGCCGTCGAGAGCCCGTCCAGCACCAGATGCTCGCCGGTGGCGAGCCGGATATGGGCGAGACCGCCGCCGAGCACGCCGACCATCATGGGCTCGACGACGGTCAGCGCGAACAGCGCGGCGATCGCCGCGTCGACGGCGTTGCCGCCGGCCAGCAGCATCTCCGCCCCGGCTGCCGAGGCGAGCGGGTGGTTGGTGACCACCATGCCGCGCGAGCCGACGGCGGACTGTTTCTCGCAGGCGAATTCGGCGATGCGCGCAGGACGGACGGGCATGTTCACGGATGGGCTCTGCCGTCCTGCGCGAGTGCCTCCAGCACCATCTTCGTGGCGCCGGAAATCTCGCCGAGCTTTTCTCCCGCCCTGACGCGGTCCTGGTTGCGCTCGCCCCGCTCCTGCCGGGCGAGGGCGGCGTCGGCGATGGCCTCGGCCTCGGCGGGCGGCAGCACGAGCACGCCGGACTCATCGGCGAGGATGACGTCGCCCGCCTTCACCGCGACATTGCCGCAGGAGATCGGCAGGTTCAGCGTGCCGCCGAGATTGTAGAGCCGGGTGGTGATCGGCGACATGCCGCGGCACCACATCGGGAAGTCGGAGGCCTCGATCTCGGCGAGATCCGTGCAGGGGCCGTCGACAATGCCGCCGATCGCCCCGCTCGCCTTCGCCGCGACGGTGACGCCGCCGCCCCAGCAGGCGTGCTTGTCGTCGCCGAGCCGGTCGACCACGAGAATGTCACCCGGCCGCAGCAGCCCGAGCGCGTGATGCAGGAGGGTCGAATCCTGCCCGGGGATGGCGAGCGTGACCGCGGCGCCGGCGATGCGCTTGCCGCGCAGCAGCGGCTGGATGCGGCGATCCATGAAGCCCCAATGCTGCGAATGGCCGATCGTGGCCGTCTCGACGCGCGCGAGCTTTTCGGCGAGGGCGGCGGGAATCTGCGGCGGCATCGGCTCGATGCGATAGTCGGGCATGGCGTTTTCCTATCTTCCGACGGCGCGCGCGACGCCGACAAGACGTTCGACGACGACGACGACGATCAGCGTCGCGACGATCAGCAGCACCGACAGGGCGGCGATCAGCGGGTCGGTGCGCCCCTCGACATAGCGCACCATCTCGACCGGCAGCGTCGAGGCGCGCGGGCCGGCGATGAAGAGCGAGATCACCGTCTCGTCGAAGGACAGCAGGAAGGACAGGCAGGCGCAGGCGATGAGGCCGGGCGTCGCCAAGGGCAGCGTGACGCGCCAGACCACCCGCCAGGGCTTTGCGCCCAGGGTGGCGGCGGCGGCCTCGATATCCTCGGGCAGGGTCGAGAACGCGGTCGCCATCATGCGGATGACGAAGGGCACGGTGACCGTCATGTGACCGATCACGAGCCCGGGGAGGGTCGCGGTCAGCCGCAGCGGCGTGAGGAAGAGCAGCAGCGCAAGGCCGGTCAGAAGCGTCGGTAAGAGCAGCGGGGCGATGAAGAAGCCCATCAGCGCGTCCCGCCCCGGGAAGCGCCCCTTGTCGAGCGCCAGCGCCGCCGGCACGCCGATCAGCAGCGACAGGACGGTGACGATGGAGGCGATCTGCACGCTGAGCAGCAGCGCGTTCAGGAGCGGCGCGTTCGAGGCGAGCTGTCGGAACCAGCGCAGCGAATAGCCGGAGGGCGGGAACAGGATGAAGTTGTCGGCCGAGAAGGCGAGCGCCACGACGACGACGATCGGCGCGAGGATCAGCACATAGGCTATACCGGCCAGGGTGGAGAGAACGGGCCCGGCACCGTTCATCGCTGCAGCCCGCGCGCGGCGATGTTGGAGGCGGCGAGCAGCACGAGCAGCAAAGCGAGCGTATAGATCGCCAGCACGGCCGCGACCGGCCAGTTGGTGTTCGTCGTCGCCTGTTCGAAGATCTCGGTGGCGAGCACGAAGACGCGGCCGCCGCCGAGCAGCTTCGGGGTGATGTAGGCCGACATCGACAGCACGAAGCCGAGCCCGGCCGCCAGTGCCAGCGCCGGCAGGCTGAGCGGCAGCGTCACGCGCAGGAAGGTGCGGGCCGGCGAGGCGCCGAGGCTGCGCGCGGCCTCCTCGAGCGTCCGGTCGAGCCGGCCGAAGCCTGCGAGGAGCGCGAGGATCATGTAGGGCATGATGCTTTCGGCGAGCCCGATGGTGACGCCGGTCCAGTTGAAGACGAGCCGCATCGGCGTCGAGATTAGGCCGAGCGACTGCGCCAGCGTGTTGACGAGGCCGCGGTCGCCGAGGATGGCGAGCCAGCCGAAGATCCGCACGACGCCGGAGATCAGCATCGGCATGATGGCGATCACGGCGAGAAGGCCGCGGAAGCGCGACTGCGTGCGGAACAGGAAGAGCGCCACGGGATAGGACAGAGCCAGCGCGATCGCGGTGGAGCTGAGCGAGAGCCAGAGCGAGTTCAGCGTCAGCTCGAAGGTGAAGCCGTCGGCGAACACCGTGGCCCAGGTCGCGAGCGACCAGCCCTCGATGATCGCTCCGGCCGGGTCGACCTCGTTGAAGGCGTTCCGGAACAGGCCGAGCATCGGCCAGACGTAGATCGCGAGCAGAAGCAGGGCGGCCGGCAGGGCCAGCAGCGGCAGGCGCACGATCCCGGTCATGGCGTCTCGCGCGCGAACACGAGGCTGTCCTGCGCTCGCCAGACGGCCGCGATCTCCGTGCCCTCCACCGGCGGCACCGTGCCGGACTGGGTCTCGACCGTGAGCTGGCCGCCAGCGCCCTCGATCAGGATCTCGACATGGTCGCCGATGAAGACGCTACGCGCCACACGCCCCTTCAGGCACGCCATGCCTTCGGCGACCGGCTCGGAGACGGGCACGAGCCGGATGCGCTGCGGCCGAACGAAGAGGTCGATCTCGCCCGCGCCCGGCGAAGTCACCGGCAGCGGCGCACCCCACACGGCGACGCGCCCTTGCGCGTCGCGCGTCGCCGGCAAGACGTTGGCGCGGCCGACGAATTCGGCGACGAAGCGCGTCGCCGGCCGCTCGTAGATGTCCTCCGGCGCGCCGATCTGCGCGATGCGGCCGCGGTCCATCACCGCGATCCGGTCGCACATCGTCAGCGCCTCGACTTGGTCGTGCGTGACGAACAGCGTGGTGATGCCGAGCGAGCGCTGGATGCCGCGGATCTCGTGGCGCATCGCGTCGCGCAGCTTGGCGTCGAGATTGGAGAGCGATTCGTCGAGCAGCAGCACGGCCGGGCGGATGACGAGCGCGCGCGCCAGCGCCACGCGCTGCTGCTGGCCGCCGGACAGCTCGCGCGGGCGGCGCTGGTCGAGCCCGGAAAGACGGACGAGCGCCAGCGCTTCGCCGACGCGCCGGGTGATCTCCGCCCGTGCGACGCCGCGCTCCTCGAGGCCGAACGCGACGTTGCGCGCGACGCTGAGATGCGGGAACAGCGCATAGGACTGGAAGACGTAGCCCATGTTGCGCCGATGGGCGGGCAGGCGCGTGATCTCGCCGCCGTCGAGACGGATCGCCCCGCGATCGGGAGCGACCAGGCCGGCCAGCATCCGCAGCGTCGTCGTCTTGCCGCATCCGGACGGGCCGAGGAGCGCGACGGATTCGCCGCGCGCCACAGACACCGAGACATCGTCGACGGCGACGGTGTCCCGGTAGCGCTTCTGCAGGCCCGAAAGCTCGAGATAGCTCATCGGCTCACCGGGCGGCCGAGATCACCTCCCGCCGCCACCGGTTGTTCCACTGGTCGCGCAGCTTGACGATCTCGGTCCAGTCGACGCCGATCATCCGGGCGCGGCTCTCGGGCGAGGCGGCGGTGCGGGCGATCGCCTTGGCGTCGATGACCGCCTTGCCGTTGGTGGGCGCATAGAACATGCGCTCGGTGAAGGCCTTCTGCGCCGGCTGCGAGAGCGCATAATTGACGAAGGCGGCCGCGGCGGCGCGGTTCTTGGAGCCGGCCGTCAGGTTGATCATGTTGATCTGGAACACCGAGCCCTCCGGCGGCAGCAGCGCGCCGATCTTTCCGCCCGTCTGATCGGCAAAAGCCTGCGAGCGCGCGTTCCAGCCGGTGGCGACGCGCACGACGCCGTTGAGGATCAGCGAATAGCCGTCGGGATTGGGGTCGAACGTCTGCACCGAGGGCGCCAGCTCGCGCAGCTTCTCGATCGCGGCGTCGATCGATTTGCGATAGTCGCCGCCCATCATCTTCTCGACCATCGCGGTCAGGGCGAGCCCCTGGATGTTGGGCGGGGCCGAGACGGCGAGCAGGCCCTTCAGATCCGAGCGCCAGAGGTCGGCGAGCTTGGTGATCGGCGGGTCGAGCTTGGTGTCGTAGACGAGCACGAGATGGTCGAAGGTCACGGCCGGGCCGAACTCGCCGCCTGCGGCCCGCGCCTCGGGAACGAGCTCGTTCAGCGAAGGGATCTCGGCCGGCGTGAGCTTCTCGAACAGGCCCTCGCGGTTGCCGATGCTCGAGGTCGTCACGTCCATGATGACGACGTCGACCTGCGGGTCGGCCTTCTGGGCGCGCACGCTGCCGACCATCTGGGCCGAGTTGCCGCCGGGAGCGTAATTGACCTTCACCCCGGGAAAGGTCTCTTGGAACGGCTCGACGACCGTCTTGACGTAATTGTCCTGGAAGATGCCGGCATAGGACATCAACGTGACCGTGCCGCTGGGCGACTGGGCTCGGACGATGGCGGGAGCGGCCAGGGGAGTCGCCAGGGCGGCGAGGCCGGCCTTGATGACGAAACGGCGAGTGGGCATGCGAACACCTCTCTGTTCCGGCTGCCCTCGCAGCCTTGCGTGTTGGTTGCCGCCGCCGGGCGGCTGGTCGGGGCCGGCGAGGGGGACCAGCCCACGCATCGCCGACCCTGATCGCGATCGGCCCGTCAGGCCGGGATCCTGCCCGCGAAATGCGCGATGAAGCGGGCGCAGACGTCCGTCAGTTTCTCGGTCAGGGCGACGCCGGTCTTTTCCGAGCACAGCCTCGGATCGCCCTTGCCGACACCTCGCGTATAAACCTCCTCGTAATCGTTCGGCAGCCCGACCTCGGCGCCCTCGAAGCTCGCCGTGCCGAGCCCGGTGAAGGGCAGGTCGAGCACGGAATCGCGCTTCAGCGCGGTAGCCTCCGGAACGAGGTCCGGCCGCATCAGCTCGGGAAAGAGATGCAGGCCGATGCTGGTGAGCGGATCGGCGCCGTGCCCCGAGACTTTTGCCGACTGCTCCGCGCCGACGATAGCCGGCAGCATGCCGTAGCCGATGCGCCAGAGATAGAGGCTCGGCAGCACGATCCCGTCGCGCAGATAGAGGCCGCGGGCGACCTCGGCGATCGGCCCGACATTGCCGCCGTGGCCGTTGATGACGATGAGGCGGGTGAGGCCGTTGCGGTGCAGCGAGGCGACCATCTCGGCGATGACGGCAGTGAGGGTCGCCTGCGAGATCGCGATGCCGCCCTTCATCGAGCCGAACCAGTCGGCGCCGCCGAAGGGCAGCACCGGCGCCACCAGCGTCCGCACGCCGGCTTTCGAGGCACGGATCGCGGCGAGTTCGGCGATCTTCTCGGCCAGGAGGTAGTCGCCCATCGGCGCATGCGGGCCCTGGTCCTCGTGGCTTCCCATGGGCAGCAGGATGACGGGATTGGCGGCGAGGATCGCGCGCGCCTCGCCGCCGGTAATCGTCCCCATGTGGACGAGGGGATCGGTCTTTGCTGCCATCGGTTCGGTTCTTGTGCTCGGGCTGGTGAGAGGGCGGATCGGCGTCAGCGGCCTGTCGTGCGTGGATCGACGGCGTCGCGCAGGGCGTCGCAGAGCTGGTTCATGGCGAGGATGGTCAGCGTCAGCGCCGCGCAGGGCCAGACGAGCAGCAGCGGCGCCTGCTCCATGGTGGCGCGGGCGGCGCGGATCATCAGGCCCCAGGAGGGAGCCGGGGGGACGACGCCGAGCCCGAGAAAGGACAGGCCGCTCTCGAGCACCACCGCCGCCGCGACGGCGAGCGACAACTGCACCAGCACCGGCCCGGCGATGTTCGGCAGGACCGTGCGCAGGAGGATGTACCAGGTCGATGCGCCGAGCGCCCGCGTCGCCTCGACATAGTCGCGTCCGCGCACCGACAGCACCTCGGCATAGGTCACGCGCGCGAAGCCCGGCAGATAGAGGACCGAGAGCACGAGAATCAGCGTCGCCGCGCCCGGTCCGAGCAGGGTCACGACCAGCAGCGCCAGCAGGATCGGCGGGAAGCACAGGATGATGTCCATGCTGCGCACGGAGAGGAACGCGGCGGCGCCGCGCGACCAGCCGCCGATGAGGCCGAGCAGGACGCCGACGAGGCAGGCCGTGAGCGCCGCCGCGAAGGCGACGCCGAGGCTCGTGCGCGCGCCCCAGACGAGGCGCGAAAGCACGTCGCGGCCGAATTCGTCGCGCCCGAGCCACGAGCCCGGCATCGGGCCGGACAGGCGGTTGGCGATGTCCTGGCGGACAGGGTCGGGCAGTCCGAACAGCGGCGCGGCGATCGCCGCGAGGAGGATCACCGCGACGAACGCGCCCGGCAGCCAGAGGCGCTTCATGCCGCGCTGATCCGGGGATCGAGGGCCGCATGGACGATCTCGACGGCGAGGTTGATCAGGAGGAACAGCAGCGAGATCGTCAGCACGATGCCGACCACCATCGGATAGTCGCGGCCTTCGACCGCGCGCAGCAGCGGCGTCGACAGGCCGGGCCAGTTGAAGACGTATTCGACGAGCACGGTGCCGCCGAGCAGGGTGCCCATGTGCAGCCCGAGCACCGTGACGACCGGGTTCAGCGCGTTGCGCAGCACGTGCACGAAGAGCACGCGTCCGGGCCCGAGCCCCTTGGCGCGCGCCGTGCGCACATAGTCGTTGGCGAGCGCGTCGAGCGTCGAGGCGCGGGTCATCCGGAACAGCACGGCGGAGAGCCCCTTGCCGATGGCGATGGCCGGCAGGGCGAGCAGCGTGAGGTGGAGGACCGGATCCTGCGCGAAGGGGACGAAGCCGCCGGCCGGCATCAGCCGCAGCGTCTGCGCGAACAAGAGCACGAGCAGCGTGCCGACGACGAACACCGGGACGGCCAGCAGGAGCGCGGTGACCGCGGAGGCGATCCTGTCGAACCGCCCGCCGCGATGCAGCGCCGCGTAGACGCCGGCCGGCACGCCGACGGCGATGGCCAGCAGCGTCCCGGCGAAGATGATCTCCAGCGTGCGCGGCAGCCGCAGCGCGATCTCGCTCAGCACCGGATAGTCGTCGACGAGCGAGTTGCCGAGATCGGCCCGCAGCAGCCCGGCAAGGAAGGCGCCGTACTGGACGAGGATCGGCCGCTCCAGCCCGAGCTTCTCGCGCAGCTCCGCCACCGAGGCCGGATCCGGCGAGATGCCGCCGGTGGACAGCAAGAGCTCGGCCGGATCGCCGGGGACGAGGTGCAAGGCGAGGAAGACGATGGTCGCGACGAGCCAGGCCAAGGCCAGCGCGATCGCCACCCGCTGCGCGACCCAGGCCGGCCTCATTCGAAGAAGGTCTCCTCCAGCATCCGGCCCGAGGACGTCGTCAGCGCGCCGGGCAGGTTGGTGAAGCCCTTGACGCTCTTGTCCATGCCGTAGCCCTGCGAGCGCCAGGCGAGGCCGACGAGAGGCACCTCCTCGAGCGCGGCCCGCTGCATGTCCTTGTAGATCTCGACGCGCTTGGCCTGGTCGAACTCGGCCCGTCCCCGCGCCAGCGCGGCGATGGTGCGGGGCGCATCGACCTTGAAGGAGCGGCCATGGGTCGGCGAGAGCGAGGTGTCGAGCACCACCGTCAGCCCGTCCGGATCGTTGTTGTCGGCGGTAACGCCGTGGATCGCCATGTCGTACTGGCCGCGGCTGCCGCGGCTGACGCGCGTCGACCAGTCCGGCAACTGCAGCTCGCACTGGATGCCGATCGCCGCCAGATGCTGCTGCACCACCTCGGCGGTGTCCTTGTGCATGCCGAACTGGGCGGTGGCGAGCAGGGTCGTCTGGAAGCCGTCGGCGAACCCGGCCTCGGCAAGCAGCGCCTTGGCACGGGCCGGATCATAGTTCCAGCCGTGCGCAAGCTCCTTGTCGTACCAGGGCGTCCCCTCGACGATCGGCACGCCCTCGAGCGGCTTGCCGCGGCCGAAGAAGGCCGCCTTGACGATATCGTCCCGTTTGACCGCATGCGCCACCGCCCGGCGCACGCGCGCATCGTTGAAGGGCGGCTTGGAACCGTTGAAGAGCACGTCCATGAACGGCCCCTCGACGGCGTCGAGCCTGAGGCGCGGATTGGCCTCGACCGAGGCCATCGACTGCCACGGCACGTATTCGATCATGTCGACGTCGCCGGACTGCAGCGCCGCGTTGCGCAGGTTCTCGTCGGCATAGACGATGAACTTGATGCCCTTCAGCTTCGGGAAGCCGGGCCGGTAGAACTTGTCGAAGGCGACGAGGTCGAGCGAGGTGCCGCGCTCCTGGGCGACGAGGCGGAAGGGGCCGGCGCCGACCGGCTCGTTCGGCGCCGATCCGCGCCAGAGCACGAAGGTGTTGTAGTTGCCGAACCAGGTCGGCAGCGTCGCCGCGGCCTCCTTGGTGACGAGGCGGATGGTGCGCGGGTCGGGCATCTCGATCCGCTCGATGCCCTGGAACTGGGTGCGCATGTAGGCGGTCGACTTCTCGGCGGCGATCTGCTCGATCGACCACTTCACGTCCTCGGCGGTGACCGGCTCGCCGTTGTGGAAGACGCAGCCCTGGCGCAGCTTGAAGACCCAGGCACCCTCGCCGTCGATCTCCCAGGACTCCGCCAAGTCGCCGCGCAGCTCGCCCTTGCTGTCATAGGAGACGAGGCTGCGATGGATCAGCATCTTGACCGTGCCCGCGGAGGCGCCGGTGCTGACCCAGGGCTGCAGGTTCGGCGGATAGGCCGACAAGCCGTAGCGCAGGATGCCGCTCGCCCGTTGCGCCCTGGCGGGGATGGACAGAAGCGGCGAAGCGAGAACCGGCGCGGCGAGCCCGGCTCCGAGAAGAGTGCGTCGCGTGATCGTCATCGGCTCGTCCTTTGCTTCAGGCGCGGGTGAGACTCCATGGGGCGGAGGCGTGCGTCGCCGCCGCGGCACGCAAGATCGGCGCCATCCCGCGCTGTCTGGGCAGGATCCGGCGGGACAGGTTCGGCGGCATGCTCGACAGGCTTGATCGTCGCGATGGCAGCGCCCGCGGCGCGCACGCCGGGGAAGCCGGGTGAGGGGGCGGCGTCGGCCGCGAGGAACCGGCAGGACATGGTCATCGTCGCGACGCTCTCCCAATCACCGGCCGGGAGGCGACCGCGGACAGGCGACCGCAGACAGGCGCCGCCTGTCCTTGCGATAGTCGTCGGCAATGCCTCTCCCGGCGAGCCGTTCGGCCGCCCGATCGCGAACCGGCCGCAGCCAGGCCCGCGATCTCCCCCTCGGCGCTCTGCCTGAAGTGGCGTGCGCACTTCTGATGCGCCATGTATACGTGGTGGATGTTTTGCTGTCTACGATTGGATTGGCTATCGAGCGCGACCCGACGACGAATGCGGTGAAGGCGATGACGCGGCCTAACGCCACGGTACCGGCTGGCCAGCCCGCGCGCGAGCGCGTCTATCAGTATGTGCGCGAGCAGATCCTCCGGGGCCACTTCGCCGGCGGCTCCTTCATCGAGGAGGAGCAGATCTCGTCGGCGATGGGCGTCTCGCGGACGCCGGTGCGTGAGGCGTTCCACCGGCTAGAAGCCGAGCGCTTCATCGACCTGTTGCCGCGCCGCGGCGCGCTCGTCCGCCAGGTCACCGCCCAGGAGCTGGCACATCTCTACGAGACGCGGCGCATGATCGAGAGCTATGCGGTGGCGATGATCTGCCGGCGGAAAATCCCGGTCCCGCCCGAGATGGCGACGATCCTCGACCGGATGGACGAGATCGCCGACAGCGACCATTTCGCCCGCGGCGAGCTGAACCGGCTGTTCCACTTCAAGATGGTGGCGGCGCTCGGCAACGACGTGCTGGCCGATCTCTTCCGATCGCTGGACTCGCGGCAGCAGCGCGTCGGCATCACCGCCCTGCGCGCCGATCCGCACCGCATTCCCCGGATCCAGGCCGAGCACCGCGCGCTGCTCGCCGCCCTCGAGGCGCATGACGAGGCGCAGGCGCTGACGGTGCTCGAGCAGCATCTGCGCCCCGTGCTGGGCGTCGTGTCGCGCCTGCCGGGCTATGCCCTCGGCGAGGGCCGCGAGGAGGACGGCTGACGCCGGTCGGCTCGATCAGGCGACCATGGCGACCGCCGGCGGGGTCTCCCACTCGGGCCCCCAGACCATCACCGAATGGCCCGGCGAGACTTCACGGAACCGGCGCACCGGCGGCACGTAGTCGGGGGCGCGCAGCGGGCTCTTGACCTCGTCGTTGGAGACCGGGCGCCGCTCGAGCCGGCGCGCCGGATCCGGCACCGGCACCGCTGCGAGCAGGCGCTTGGTGTAGGGGTGCTGCGGGTTGCCGAACACCGCCGCGCGCGGGCCGATCTCGACGATCTCGCCGAGATACATCACCGCGACGCGATGGCTGACGCGCTCCACCACCGCCATGTCGTGCGAGATGAAGAGGTAGGAGAGCCGCATCCGCTCCTGCAGCTCCAGCATCAGGTTGATCACCTGCGCCTTGACCGAGACGTCGAGCGCGGAGACCGACTCGTCGGCCACAATCAGCCTCGGCTCGAGCGCCAGCGCCCGCGCGATGCAGATGCGCTGGCGCTGGCCGCCGGAGAACTCGTGCGGGAAGCGGCTCGCCATGTCGGGCGTGAGGCCGACGCGACGCAGCAGCTCGGCGACCCTTTCGCGCGCCTGCGAGCGCGTCGCCAGATTGTTGATGAGCAGCGGCTCGGCGATCGCCGCACCGACGTTCAGGCGCGGATTGAGGCTCGCGAACGGGTCCTGGAAGATCATCTGCATGCGCTTGCGCCGCTCGCGCAGCGTGCGCTCGTCGAGCTTCAGCAGATCCTCGCCGTCGAGCAGCACCGAGCCGGAGAGCGGCTCGATCAGGCGCAGCACCGAGCGGCCGGTCGTCGACTTGCCGCAGCCCGACTCGCCGACGAGCGCCAGCGCCTCGCCCGCCTGCAGGCTGAAGGAGACGTTCTCGACCGCATGCACGCGGTGTTTCACGCTGCCGAGCATCCCGGAGCGGATGTCGAAGCGTGTCGTCAGCCCGCTGACCTCGAGCACCGGCCGTTCGCCGGCGGGCGCGACGGTGTCGGAGGTTTCGGTCGGCACGTCGGCGAGGCCGGTGGCGCGATCGACGACCGGGAAGCGCATCGGCCGCATGTGTCCGCCCATCGAGCCGAGCCTCGGCACGGCGGACAGCAGCGAGCGCGTATAGGGATGCGTCGGCCGGGCGAAGATGTCCTCGGTCGGCCCGGTCTCGACGGCCTTGCCGTCATACATCACCACCGTGCGGTCGGCGATCTCGGCTACCACCCCCATGTCGTGGGTGATGAAGAGGACGGACATGCCCTCCTCTTCCTGCAGCAGCTTGATCAGCTCGAGGATCTGCGCCTGGATGGTCACGTCGAGCGCGGTCGTCGGCTCGTCGGCGATGAGGAGCTTCGGCTTGCAGGCGAGCGCCATCGCGATCATCACGCGCTGCCGCATCCCGCCCGAGAAGCGGTGCGGATATTCGTGGAAGCGCGCCTTCGCCACCGGGATGCGCACCTTCTCGAGCAGGCGCACGGTCTCGGCCTCGGCCGCGCCGCGCGACAGGCCGCGATGCAGGACGAGCGCCTCGGCGATCTGGAAGCCGATGGTCAGCACCGGGTTCAGCGACGTCATCGGCTCCTGGAAGATCATCGCCACCTCGTTGCCGCGGATTTTCCGCATCTCGGCTTCCGGCAGCTGCAGGAGGTCGGTGCCGCCGAGCGCGATGCGGCCTTCGATGCGGCTCGAATCGGGCGGCAGGAGCCGCATGATCGACAGCGCCGAGACGCTCTTGCCCGAGCCCGATTCACCGACGAGCGCCACCGTCTCCCTGGGCGCGATCTCGAACGACACGTCGCGGACGACCGGCTGCCATCGCCCGTCGACGCGGAAGGACGTGGTTAGGCCGGAGACGGATAGAATCGGGCTGCTCATGCGAATCCTGTAAGCGGCTTGCAGATCACGCGGCGGGCGAGCCTATCGGGCGGGCGGCCGTCCGTGAACTCGATGCGGAGCACTCCGAGGAAGTAGCCCGTCTTGCGACCGCGGCCCGCGGCGAAGCCGGAAGAGCAAGGCATGTGCCACCAAACGGGGACGGTGGCTCGGACAGCCTTGCTCGAATGCCACGTCGCCTCGGCGCGACCGGCCGGCCGATCCGCATTTCCGCCCGAGATGAGGGCGATTGACGATGGCGCTCTACGAGGACCGTCGCCGCCCGTTCTGGAGCAGATGCAGATGATGTCGAAAATCCTTGTCGCCGCGAAAGTGATCGGCCTGACCGTCTGTTGCTTCGGCGCCGCGCAGGCGCAAACGCCGCCGACCGCGGCGGAATTGTCCGCCTATGGCGGTCTGCATGCGGCCGCGGCGCGCGGCTCGGCGGCGGAGATCGGTCGCCTCGGCCGTGCGGGAGCGGACTTGAATGCCCGCGACGGCAACGGCCGCAGCCCGCTTCACGTGGCGGCGTTCCAGGGCCGGGCCTCGGCGGCCCGGGCGCTGATCGAGATCGGAGCCGATCCCGGCCTCCTCGACGACCAGCGATACGACGCCGTCACCATCGCCGCGGTTCGGGACGATGTTCCGACGCTGAAAGCCCTTCTCGCCGCCGGGGCCAGCGCGAAGCTGATCACCAGCCGCTACGACGGGACCGCGCTGATCGCCGCTGCGCATCTCGGCCATGACGGCGTCGTCCGGGAGCTGATCGCGGCCGGTGCTCCCTTGGATCACGTCAACAATCTCGGCTGGACCGCTCTGATCGAGGCGGTGATTCTCGGCGATGGCGGGCCGCGGCACACCGAGACGGTGCGGGCGCTTCTGGAGGCCCGCGCCGACCCGGCGATCCCCGATCGCCAGGGCGTCACGCCCCTGCAGCACGCCCGAGCCCGCGGCTATGCGGAGATCGTCGCGCTGCTCGAGCGAGCTTCGGCCGGCCGATGAGCGCGCGATAGGCGCGACCGCCGGCCGAGGCCGCCTTCCGGGCGAAAGAGCGGCCGCGCCGGCGCGCCCCCCGAGAACTCACCGCCCTCGCGGAGCGGTGCGGTCGAGCAAGCGCAAGCCGAGATAGTCGAGCGAGATCGGCCCGGCGCCGTATTTGATGATGACCAGCAGGCACGTCGCCCAGGTGGCATGCACGCCATAGGCGTCCGGATAGACGAAGATCTGGATGACCAGCGTCATGCCGAGCAGGCCGAGCGCGGCGAAGCGGCTCGCGAGGCCGAGGACGAGCAGCACCGGCAGCACGTGCTCGCCGAGCAGCGCCAGGTGCGCCGCGAGCTCCGGCGGCAGCAGCGGCAGCCTGTATTCCTCGCGGAAGAGGTAGACCGCGTTGTCGGAGAGCGTGAACAGCGTTCCCTCCTCGACCTTGGTCCGCGCCGAGGCCCAGAAGACGCTCGCCATGGCGACGCGGGCGAGGATCGCGATCACCGCTTGGGGCACGAGCGCGAAAGCGCCGTTCGCAGTCGCGAGGTGGCGGCGGAGCGTGCTCTTCCAGCAGGCGTGCGCCGGCCTCTCCAAGATCATCGTCATGGCTCAGTCCTCCTGGGTGAAGCGCATCAGCGCCCCGGCGGCGGCGAGCTCGGCGAGCATCGCCCCGGGGTCGAAATCGGTGTTCGCGGCGATGCCGGCATCGACCGCCTCGCCGAGGCTCTTGCCGATCGCCAAGGCGGCCGCGAAGGCGAAGCCGCCGGGCCGAAGCCGCCGCAGGCGCACGTCGTGCCGAGGCCGGGTGACGAGCACGTCCTCGCCGCGCCAGTCGGCGACAGGCTCGGGCGCGGTCTCGCCGATGCTCATCGCGCGGATGGTCAGGGCCGGATAGGGCGAGGAGACGAGGCGGGCGGCCGGGTGCAGGGCGATGCGGGTCTCCGCCAGTCGTCGCCGATCGAGCGGGGAAAGATCGGACAGCGTCGCCGGCCGCGCATCGGCGGCGTGATAGGCCTCGCCGAGCGCGAATTCGAGCCGCATCACGTCGGCGAGGTAGGGGACGCCGGCCGCCGGCGGAAACGTCGCCACCCACGCCGGCAGCTCGGCACCGTAGAGCAGGAGAATCGGCGAGCGCGGCGGCCGGGCGCGCACGAACTCGCGCGCCATCGCCCGGAAGAACTCTTCGCCGACGATACCGACCGCCGCCGGGAAGCGCGCCGCGAGCGCATCGACGAGGCTGACGACGACATTGTTGCGGTAGACCGAGAAGCCGCGGTCGGGCGCCCCGCGGCGGGCGCGCAAAGCCTTCGGCGGCGGACGATCCGGATCGAGCAGGCCGGCGCGAAATTCGTGCTGCAGATCGGCGAGCATGGCGTCCTCCTTCAGGCGGCCTGGGCGAGCGCCGACCAGGCCATCACCCATTCGGCGCGCGCGGCCTCGGCGGCGAGCACCGGCCAGTCCGGAATGTCGGCGTCCCATTCGATCAGCGTCGGCCGTGGGCCGGCGGCGGCGACCACCCGAGCGAACAGCGCCCAGACCGGGTCGGCGACCGGGCGGTCGTGGCTGTCGATCAGCAGAGGCCCGGCGGCATCGCCGGCCTCGGCATGACCGGCCAGATGAATCTCCTCGACGAGGTGCAGCGGGAACGCGTCGACATAGGCTTCGGCCGACCAGCCGTGGTTCTCGGCCGAGACGAAGACGTTGTTGACGTCGAGCAGGAGTCCGCAGCCGGTGCGGCGTGCGACCTCGGTGAGAAATTCGACCTCGCCGAACGTGCTCGTCTCGAACAGCACGTAGGTGGAGGGGTTTTCCAGCAGCATCCGCCGGTCGAGCGCCTCCTGGACCTCGTCGACGTGGTCGCAGACGGTCGCCAGCGTCTCGGCCGTGTAGGGCAGCGGCAGGAGATCGTTGAGGAACGCCTCGCCGTGGCTCGACCAGGCGAGATGCTCGGAGAACATCGCCGGCCGGTAGCGGTCGACGAGCGTCCGCAGCCGCGCCAGATGCTCGCGGTCGAGCGGGTGGGCGGCGCCGATCGACAGGCCGACGCCGTGCAGCGACAGCGGGTAGCGCTCGGCGATGGCGGCGAGCGTGGCGTGCGGGCGGCCGCCGGCGCCCATGTAGTTCTCGGCGTGCACCTCGAAGAAGCCGATGTCGGCAGGGCCGCCGAGGATGTCGGCGACGTGCTCCGGCTTGAGGCCGGCGCCCGCCCTCAGCGGCAGGCCGGCGAAGAGGCGATCGATTGCAGACATGGTCGCGCTCCTTCGGGAGGGCCGGGGCGGGCGAGCGCTCCTCGCTCGTCATCCTCCGCGAAGGCGGAGGATCCAATCTTCCTTCCTCTCGAAGGAATTGAGCCTGGGCCCTCCGCCTTCGCGGAGGGCGACGAGGAGCAGGTGGCGACCGCGCCGAGCGGGAAAATCAGGCCGGGCGCTTGATCGCCTGCAGCGAGCCGGGGCCGAACGGGGTGCTGATGGTCGTACACGTCCCCTTCGGCACGAGCGTCCAGGCATTGCCCTGGTAGTCGACCTTGGAGGTGCCGGCGCAGGTCGTCCCGGGGCCGGCGGCGCAGTCGTTCTTGCCGGCGAGCGAGATGCCGAAGCACTTCTCCTTGGCGTCGTCGGCGCGGGCGACGGGGCCAGCGAGCAGCGTCGCGGTGCCGGCAATGGCGCCGGCGAGCGCGAGCGAGGTGGCGAGGCGGTTGTTCATGGCGCGATATCCGAAAGGGTTGCGGGAAAGGGCGGGCCGCGTCCGGATCACGGGGCGACCTGCCCGACGCGCCGACGATGCCGCCGCGGCGCGCGCGGCGGAAATCCCGTTAGGCTGCCAATTCGATAGGCCGCTGCTATGATGCAGCTTGGCCGGCGTCCGCCGTCCGTGTTCGAGGAGGCATCTCGGTGGAGATGCACCAGGTCCGGTACTTCCTCGCGGTATCGCGCACGCTCAACTTCACACGCGCCGCCGAGGAGTGCCACGTCGCGCAGCCGTCGCTGACGCGCGCCATCAAGCTGCTCGAGGCCGAGCTCGGCGCCGACCTGTTCCGGCGCGAGCGCAACTTCACCCACCTCACCGATTTCGGGCACCGCATGCTGCCGCTGCTGCAGCAGTGCTACGACAGCGCCGCGGCGGCGAAGCGGCTCGCCTCGTCGATGCGGACCGGCACGGTCGCCACGCTCACCATCGCCCTGTCGCACACCGTCGGCATGGCGCTGCTGGTCGAGCCGCTGACCGAACTCGTGCGCATCTTCCCGGGGCTCGAGCTGAAGTTCCTGCGCGGCAACGCGCTGGAGATCGCCGAGTACCTCAAGAAGGGCGATGCGGCGCTTGCCGTCGCCGGGCCGCTCGGCGAGACGTGGGACCGGCTCGACAGCTGGACGCTGTTCGACGAGGGCTTTCGCGCCGCGGTCGGAGTCGGCCACCGGCTGGCGGCGAGCGAGCGCATCGAGCTGCCGGAACTGGCACAGGACCGGCTGCTCGGCCGGGCCTATTGCGAGCTCGCCACGCCGCTGACCGAACGCCTGCGCGAGCGCGGCATCTCCTGGAGCGGCCACGACATCATCTGCGAGCAGGACCTGGCGCAGCTCGTCGGCGCGGGCTTCGGGGTCGCCTTCATGCCGAAGAGCACGCTCGCCGCGCTCGGCCTGCACGGGCTCGACGTCGAGGGGCTCGAGGTGAGCCGTCGGGTCGCGCTCTACGGCGTCGCCGGGCGCGAGCGCTCGCCGCCGGCGACCGCGCTGATGAAGCTGTTGCGCGCCCGCGACTGGTCACCGGCGCTCGGCTGACCCCTCCCTCAGGCCGACCGCAGCGCCTCGAGAATGTCGGCCACTTCCATGCGGCGCCGAAAATTCGGGTCGATGAAGCGCGCCTTCACGCGGCCGTCGCGGCCGACGACGAAGGTCGCCGGCAGCGGCACGAACCAGGCGTCGTTTCCCTGGAACGCGTCGAGCGTCAGCCCTCGCGCCGCCATGTGGTCGCGCAGGCTGTCGCCGAGGAAGGTGACGAGGCCGAGCGACATCGCGTAGCCGTTGTCGACGTCGGTGAGAATCCTGAGCCTGCCGGAATGCCGGGCCTGCAACTCGCCGGTGAAATGCTGCAGCTCGGGCATGATCGAGACGACCGTCGCGCCGAGCTCCGCGAAATCGGCGTGCGCCTCGGCGAGGGCGGCGAGCTCGATCTTGCAGAACGAGCACCAGTGGCCGCGGTTGAAGCTGACCACCACCGGCCCCTCGGCGCACAGCTCCTCGAGGGCGACCGAACGACCGGCCGGATCCGGGAGCAGGAAGGGCGGCATCGGCTCGCCGACCGCCGGTGCTCCTTCCCCGACCTCGCCGCGGGCGAGCCGCTCGACCATCGCGTCGTACTCCTCGGCGAAGGGCGAGCCGAGGTCGCGCATCGCCCCCGCATAGGCGGCGAGGCGCTCCGACAGCGGGACGTCCATCGCACAGATGGCGGCGAGCGCCTCGGGCAGGCTGGCGTAGCTCACGTCTCCTCCCCCGCCAGCGCGGCGCGAATGTCCTCGACGTTCATGCGGCGGCGGAAGTCGTGCTCGACGAGACGGGCGATCACGCGGCCGTCGCGGCCGACGACGAAGGTCGCCGGCACCGGCACCACCCAGCCGCCGCTGCCGTGGATCTGGTCGAGGTCGACGCCGTGCCGCAGCATCAGCTCGCCCATGCCGTCGCCGAGCCACATGGTCAGGCCGAGCGAGAGCGCATAGGCGCTGTCGATGTCCGAGAGGACGAGAATGCGCTCCGTCACCGCGCGCGGCAGGCGGCCGACATAGTGCTGCCGGTCCGGCATGATCGACACGACCCGGGCGCCGAGCGCGGCGAGGTCGTCATGCGCGGCGGCGAGCGCGGAGAGCTCGATCCGGCAGAACGGGCACCAGTGGCCGCGGTTGAAGCTGACCACGACCGGTCCGGCTCGAGTGAGATCCTCGAGGGCGACGAGCCGGCCACCCTTCGCTGGCAATACGAATGGCGGCATGACCTCGCCGGGCTTCGGCGCGCTCTCGCCGACGTCGCCTGCGCGCAGCCGCGCGACCACTTTCTCGGTCGCCTCGACGAAGGGCGAGCCGGCCTCGCGCTGCTTCTCGACGAACAGCTCGATGCGGCGCCACAGCGGCGCATCCATCTCGCAGATCTCGGCCAGCGTCTCGGCCAAGTTCGGGGCTGCCACGAAAACCTCGCTCCGCCCCGGCGGGGCGGTCACGGTCGAACATTGCCGCATCGCTCGCGGGAACGACAATAGCGACTACCTATGGATTACGGAGAGAGGCGGCATTTTCGCGCGCGTCGTCCGCCGGGCTAATGGAGCGGCGGGATCGCGGACGGCGCCGCCCGGAGGACTTCCGCCATGCATGCACCCCTCGAGGCTGGAAAGCGCCTCGTCATCGTCGGCGCCGGCTTCGCCGGTCTCTCCGCCGCCAAGGCGCTGGTCGGCACGCCCTGGGAGATCACCATCGTCGACCGGCACAACTATCACCTGTTCCAGCCGCTGCTCTACCAGGTGGCGACGGCGGCGCTGTCGCCGGCCGACATCGCCTCGCCGATCCGCAGTATTTTGCGCGGCGCCGAGAACGTGACCGTCATTCTCGCCGAGGTTTCGGGCATCGACGTCGCCGCCCGCGAGGTGGTGGCCGAGGACCGGCGCATTCCCTACGACGTGCTGATCCTCGCCACGGGTGCGCGGCACGCCTATTTCGGCCACGACGAATGGGCCCGCTACGCGCCGGGCCTCAAGCGCATCGACGACGCCACCTATCTGCGCCAGCGCATCCTCGTCGCCTTCGAGAAGGCGGAGGCCGAGCCCGATCCCGAGAAGCGCCGCGCGCTCCTCACCTTCGTCGTCGTCGGCGGCGGCCCGACCGGAGTGGAGATGGCGGGCGCCATCGCCGAGCTGGCGCGCAAGGGCCTCAGCGGCGAGTTCCGGTCGATCGACACCGGCTCGGTGCGGGTTATCCTCGTCGAGGCCGCCGACCGCGTGCTGACGCCGTTCGAGCCGTCACTGTCGGAGGCCGCCAAGAGATCGCTGGAGAAGCTCGGCGTCGAGGTGCGGCTCGGGAAGTCGGTGACCCGCTGCGGCGCCGACGGCGTCTCGCTCGGCGGCGAGCGGATCGAGGCGGCGACGATCATCTGGGCGGCCGGCGTCATGGCCTCGCCGGCCGGCCGCTGGCTCGGCGCCGAGACCGACCGCGCCGGCCGCGTCATCGTCGGGCCGCAGCTCACGGTGCCGGGGCACCCGGAGATCTTCGTCCTCGGCGACACCGCCCATGTCGCAGGTCCCGACGGCCGGCCGCTGCCGGGGGTGGCGCCGGTCGCCAAGCAGGAGGGCCAGTACGTCGCGCGTCTCCTGAAGGCGCGGCTGAAGGGCGAGACGCTGCCGCCCTTCGCCTATCGCGACTTCGGCAATCTCGCCACCATCGGCCGCAGCCACGCGGTGGCCGAGATCGGCCGCTTCAGGCTGACCGGATACCTCGCCTGGGTGCTATGGTCGGTGGCGCACATCTACTTCCTGATCGGCTTCCGCAACCGCATCCTGGTCGCCGTCAACTGGCTCTGGAACTATGTCACCTTCCGGCGCGGGGCGCGGCTCATCACCGGCCTGTCCGGCTCCCGGCTCGAGGACATGCCCGCGCCGCCACCGATGGATCCGCCGGCGCCGCGGGAGCTCGCGCAGGTGCGCTGAGCATTCGCCTTCTCGCGACCCGGCGCGGCACGTGGGACACGCCCCGAGCCGGGTCGCTACGTCATCGCAAGCTCGGTAGCGCCTTTGGCGGGCCGGGTGGATGAAACGCGCCGCGAGCCCGATCGCAGCTCCTCCTCATCGCCCTGCGCCACCCGCGCCTCAAAGCACCCGCGTGACCGAGAATCCCTCCTTGCGGAACAGCTCGACGAGCCCCTTTTCGCCGACGAGGTGCAGGGCGCCGACGGCGATGAAGGTGCGGCCCTTCTCGAGCAGCGGCAGCGCCCGGTCGCGCATCGTCAAGTTGCGCTTGTCGACGAGGATCTCCAGGAACTCGGCGAAGCTCTCGGCGTCTGCGACGCCGACGAGCTTGAGGTCGCCGAACAGGTAGCCGATCTCGCGGCGCCGATAGAGGCCGACCGTGGTCTCGAAGACGTCGCTCAGCGCCGGCCCGAGCCGCGCCATGCCGGCGAGGAGGCGCGCGGCGTTGCGCGGCGATATCGAGGCCATGGCGTCGATCTGCTCCTCCATCTCCTCGAGCCCGACGATCTCGGCCCCCGCGGCGAGGCCGGCCTCGGCGACGCGCGCGTCGACGACCTTCAGCCCGGCCGCCGAGCGGGCCATCTCGCAGGCCGGCAGCGAGACGAATGTCAGCAGCACCCAGGGACGGAACGTCTCCGGCGGCACGTCCTTCATGCCGCGCTCGGCGAGCGCCTGCCTGAGGGATTTGCGGTCGCTCGGCGAAAGGCCGGCGAGGCCCTTGCGCGCCGGGTCGATGCCGCGCTCGGCGAGCAGGCGGCCCATCTTCTCGCCCATGCCGTCCTTGTCGAGCGCCAGCTCGTCGAGCTCGAGCGCGACGGTGCGACTGCCGGCGATCGCCGCGCTCGCCTCCGGCGGCAGCTCGGCGAGGCGGTCGTCGGTGACGTGCATGGTGCCGAACAGCCAGGAGGGCTCGAGGCCGGGCCTGTCGATCCGGTACAGCAGCCCCTCGGCATTGGGGATCTTGCGCGCCGTCTCGACGAGCTTCGCATGCGCCGCCGGATCCTCCCGCTGCAGGGCCTCGATGAGGTCCTTGCCCGCGCAGGCAGGGGGCGCCGCCGCCTCTGCGGCGCCGGCGACAAGAAGGGCGGTCGCGGCGAGGAGAAGTCTAGGAAAGCTCATGGGGAAGAAGCTCCGATTGCGGTTTCGGCGCCTTCTGCCGATCGCTCGATGAACGGCGGCCGAACGGAGATGCCGCCCCTCACCAGCCTTTGAACGGCGTCTCCGGCACCGGGGTCAGCGGCGGCTTGCCGGCCGCCCAGGCGAGGAGGTTGTCGACCATGAGCTGACCCATGCCCCGGCGCGTGTGCTCGGAGGCGGAGCCGACATGCGGCAGCAGCACGACGTGCTCCATGGCGAGCAGGGCAGGGGGCACGTGCGGCTCGGCGGCGAAGACGTCGAGCCCGGCGGCCATGATGGTCCGGTTCTGCAGCGCCTCGATCAGCGCCGGCTCGTCGACGACCGAGCCGCGGGCGATGTTGATCAGGACGCCCTGCGGCCCGAGCGCGCGCAGCACTTCGGCGTCGATCATGTTCCTGGTCGCCGGGCCGCCCGGCACGATGACGATCAGCGTGTCGACGTCGCGCGCCATGTCGAGCAGCTTCGGATAGTGCCGGTAGGCGACGCCGGGCTGCGGATTGCGGCTGTGATAGACGACCGGCAACCCAAAACCTTCGATGCGGCGGGCGATCGCCTGGCCGATGCGGCCCATGCCGACGATCCCGACGGTGCGGCCGCGCAGCGTGCCCGGCGTGAGGTGATAGGGGCGCTCGGTCCACTTGCCGGCGCGGAGATGCCGGTCGGCCTGCGGCAGCTCCCGTACCGTGGCGATGAGGAGGCCGAGGGCGGTGTCGGCCACCTCCTCGTTCAGCACGTCGGGTGTGTTGGTGACGACGATGCCGCGTCGGGCCGCTTCCTTGGCATCGACATTGTCGTAGCCGACGCCGAAATTGGCGACGATGCGCAGGTTCGGCAGGCCGTCGAACAGCTTTGCGCCGACCAGGCTGTGCGAGCCGCCCGTTGCGACGCCGCCGATCTTCGGTCCGTGCTCGGCGAAGAAGGCGGCCGCCTCGGCCGCCGGCGGCAGCATGTGGACCGTGAAGCGCTCGCGCAGCCGCTCCTCGATCAGCGGCATCATGGGGTTCGTCATCAGCACGTGGGAGGTGGACATGAGGCGCCTTTCGCGTCGCGGCCGGGATCGCCGCCCCGTTTAGCGGCAACCGCGCCGGCTGCCAAAGCTTTCGACCTTCGTCGAGCCCCTGCACGGCTGCGGGAGCTACGGCTGGACAAAGCCTGCGTCTGCCGATTTAGTCGGCCCGTCCTGCCCGGTTCGCGCGAGCCGGGGCGGTCGGACCCCTTCGCGAGCGACGCGGCGGGCGGAATCGTGCATCCTGAAGATGCGCGCGGGAACGAAGCGGGCCGCGAAGGCCCGCCGAGGGAGGCGGAATGGCACCTGTTGGAATCCGCGATGTGCGGAAGGCGTTCGGCGCGACCGAGATCATCCACGGCGTATCCGTCGACATCGCCGACGGCGAGTTCGTCATCCTGGTCGGTCCCTCCGGCTGCGGAAAGTCGACCCTCTTGCGCATGATAGCCGGGCTCGAGCGCATCTCGGGCGGCGAGATCCGCATAGGCGACCGCGTCGTCAACGACGTGCCGCCGAAAGAGCGCGACATCGCCATGGTGTTCCAGAACTACGCGCTCTACCCGCACATGACGGTCGCCGACAACATGGCGTTCTCGATGAAGCTGCGGCGGGCGCCGAAGAGCGAGATCGAGGCGCGCGTGAAGCGCGCGGCCGAGATCCTCGGCCTCATCCCGCTGCTCGACCGCTATCCGCGCCAGCTCTCGGGCGGCCAGCGGCAGCGCGTCGCCATGGGCCGGGCGATCGTCCGCGACCCGCAGGTGTTCCTGTTCGACGAGCCGCTGTCCAACCTCGACGCCAAGCTGCGCGTCGCCATGCGCACCGAGATCAAGGAGCTGCACCAGCGGCTGAAGACGACCACGGTCTACGTCACGCACGACCAGATCGAGGCGATGACCATGGCCGACAAGATCGTCGTCATGAACGAGGGGCGGATCGAGCAGATCGGCGCCCCGCTCGAGCTCTACGACCGGCCCGCCAACCTGTTCGTCGCCGGCTTCATCGGCTCGCCGGCGATGAACTTCATGAAGGGCAAGCTCGCCGTCAACGGCAGCACCGCGGTGCAGTCCGAAGGCGGGCTCAAGCTGCCGATCGCCACGGCGCCGGCCGATTCCAACGGCCGCCCGGTCGTCTACGGCATCCGTCCCGAGCACCTGCACATCGCCGACGAAGGCCTGCCAGCCGAGGTGATCGTCGTCGAGCCGACCGGCTCGGAGACGCAGGTGTTCGCCAAGCTCGGCGGCCAGGAGATCGTCGCCGTCATGCGCGAGCGGGTCAGCGTCGGCCCGGGCGACCTCATCCATCTGAAGCCGGACGCACGCGCGGTGCATCTGTTCGACGCGCCGAGCGGACGCCGGCTCTGAGCCTCACGCCCCCGGGCGGCCCGCATCGGGCCGGGCCGCTCAACGAAAACACGACCGGAGGAAATGCCACCATGGACATCTCTCGCCGCAATCTCCTGCTCGGCTCGGCCGGCCTCGTCGCCGGCGCCGCCGGCGTGCCGCTGCTCGGCTCGGTACCGGCAGCCGCCCAGGCGACGCTGAAATACACCCCCGAGCCGGGCGCCAGCCTGCGCGTGCTGCGCTGGTCGCCGTTCGTGAAGGGCGACGAGGACGCCTGGCTCGCCAGCACCAAGAAGTTCGTCGACTCGACGGGCGTGCAGGTGCGCATCGACAAGGAGAGCTGGGAGGACATCCGGCCGAAGGCGGCGGTGGCGGCCAATGTCGGCTCCGGTCCCGACATCATGTGGGTCTGGTTCGACGATCCGCACCAGTATCCCGACAAGCTGATGGACGTGTCCGAGCTCGCCGGCTACCTCGACCAGAAGTACGGCGGCTACTACCAGGGCCTGCGTGACTACTATACGCGTGACGGCAAGTTCATCGCCGTGCCGCTCGCCGCCATCGGCAACGCGCTGTGCTATCGCGACAGCTGGTGCAAGGAGGCCGGCTTCTCGACCTTCCCGGACAAGACCGACGGCTTCCTCGAGCTCGCCAAGGCGCTGAAGGCCAAGGGTCATCCGATCGGCTTCCCGCACGGCAAGGCCGTCGGCGACGGCAACAACTATGCCCACTGGATCATCTGGAGCCACGGCGCCAAGATGGTCGACGAGTCGGGCAAGGTCGTCATCAACAGCCCGGAGACGATCGCGGCGCTGAACTACGCCCGCGAGCTCTACAAGACCTTCATCCCTGGCACCGAGAGCTGGCTCGACGTCAACAACAACCGCGCCTTCCTGGCCGGCGAGATCTCAGTAACGGCGAACGGCGTGTCGCTGTACTACGCGGCCAAGAACGACCCCAAGCTGGCCGAGATGGCCGCCGACATCCGCACCACCAACCTGCCGATCGGCCCGGTGGGCAAGTCGGTCGAGCTGCACCAGACGACCGGCGCCATCATCTTCAAGTACACGAAGTTCCCGCAGGCCTCGCTCGCCTACATGCAGTTCATGATGGAAGAGCCGCAGATGGCGGCCTGGATCACGCAGTCCTCGGGCTATTGCTGCCAGCCGCTGAAGGCCTTCGCCAACAACCCGATCTGGACCTCCGATCCGGTGCACGCGCCCTACGCCAAGGCGTCCGAGACGCTGCGGCCGAACGGCTATGCGGGCCCGCTCGGCTATGCGTCGGCGGCCGTGATGGCGGACTACATCGTCGTCGACATGGTGGCGGAAGCGGCGACCGGCCAGCGCACGCCCGAGGAAGCCGCCAAGCGCGCCGAGCAGCGGGCCAACCGCTACTACCGCGTGTGATGACGGCGTCCGGCGGCACGGACGGGTGGCGTGAGCGCCTCGTTCCTCCCCCTGCAAGGGGGAGGTCGAGACGGCGCAGCCGTCCGGGTGGGGGTCTCGTGGGCCGAAGAGGGCCCCCTCTCGGCTCGCTTCGCGAGTCCGGTCTCCCCCTTGCAGGGGGAGAAGTAGCCCGTCCGGGCCGCATAGCCGCATGCCTCGTCGCCAAAGCGAGGAAGGGACGTACCGAGCCCGGCCCGATCGTGGAGACCCGCCATGGTTGACGCCGCGCTCGAGCTCGGCGAGGGCAAGCGGGCGAAGCGCTCGATCCTGTCGGCGGCGTCGCACAACCGCCATTTCGTCGGCCTGCTCTTCATGCTGCCGGCGGCGGCGTTCCTCATCGTCTTCCTGACCTATCCGCTCGGGCTCGGCATTTGGCTCGCCTTCACGGACGCGCGCATCGGCCGCGAGGGCGTCTTCACCGGCCTCGAGAACTGGGAGTTCCTCTGGGACGATTCCGTCTTCTGGCTCGCCGTCTTCAACACCCTGCTCTACACGACCGTCGCCTCGGTGCTGAAATTCGTGCTGGGCTTCTGGCTGGCGCTGATCCTCAACGAGAAGCTGCCGTTCAAGGCCTTCTTCCGGGCCATCGTGCTGCTGCCCTGGGTGGTGCCGACCGTGCTGTCGGCGATCGCCTTCTGGTGGATCTACGATGCGCAGTTCTCGATCATCTCCTGGGCGCTGATCGAGCTCGGGCTGATCGACCACAACATCAATTTCCTCGGCGACGCCACCAATGCGCGCGCCTCGGTGATCGCCGCCAATGTCTGGCGCGGCATCCCGTTCGTGGCCATCTCGCTGCTCGCCGGCCTGCAGACGATCCCGCAATCGCTGCACGAGGCGGCCACCCTCGACGGCGCCACGTCCTGGCAGCGCTTCCGCTACATCACACTGCCGATGCTCACCCCGATCATCGCCGTCGTGATGACCTTCTCGGTGCTGTTCACCTTCACCGACTTCCAGCTCATCTACGTCCTCACCAAGGGCGGGCCGATCAACGCCACGCACCTGATGGCGACGCTGAGCTTCCAGCGCGGCATCTCGGGCGGACAGCTCGGCGAGGGGGCGGCGATCGCGGTGGCGATGATCCCGTTCCTCCTGATGGCGATCCTGTTCTCCTATTTCGGCCTGCAGCGCCGCCGCTGGCAGCAGGGCGGAGGCGACGCATGAACGCCCGCCAAACATCGCTCACGACATCGGCGAGGTGCCTCGCGTCGAGCAGGAGAGCGCGGCGCGCGGAGGAAGCTCCGCTCATCCCCGCGAAAGCGGGGATCCAGGCCTTGCTGCCGGCAGAGAACCGGATGCCCGCTTTCGCGGGCATGAGCGGAGACGAACGTCACCATTTTGGCAGCGAGGCATCCACGGGTGGCGTGCCGGAAGGATGGGCCCGATGAGCGCCGTCGACACCAGCCGCCACGACGACAGCGTCGGCATGGACTATCTGCAGCGGCTGCCGCGGCGGCTCGTCACCGTCTACCTGCCGCTCGCCATCTTCGTCTTCGTGCTCCTGTTCCCGTTCTACTGGATGGCGATCACGGCGGTAAAGCCGAACCACGAGCTGACCGACTACAAGAACTTCTCCCCCTTCTGGGTCGTCGAGCCGACCTTCCAGCACATCCGCTATCTGTGGACGACGTCCTATCCGCACTGGCTCTGGAACACGGTGCTGATCTCGGTCGGCGCCACCTTCCTGTCGATCTTCGCCGCCGTGTTCGCCGCCTATGCGATCGAGCGCGTGCGCTTCAAGGGCGCGCGGGTGACCGGCCTCTCCATCTTCCTCGCCTATCTCGTGCCGCCGTCGATCCTGTTCATCCCGCTCGCGCTGCTGGTCTTCAAGTTCGGCCTCTACGACAGCAAGCTGGCGCTGATCCTCACCTATCCGACCTTCCTCGTGCCGTTCTGCACCTGGCTCCTGATGGGCTATTTCCGCTCCATCCCCTACGAGCTCGAGGAATGCGCCCTCGTCGATGGCGCCTCGCGGCTGCAGATCCTCGTGAAGGTCCTCTTGCCGCTGTCGGTGCCGGGCCTCATCTCGGCGGGCATCTTCGCCTTCACGCTGTCCTGGAACGAGTTCATCTACGCGCTGACCTTCATCCAGTCCTCGGAGAACAAGACGGTGCCGGTCGGCGTGCTGACCGAGCTCGTCCGCTCGGACGTCTACGAGTGGGGCTCGCTGATGGCCGGCGCGCTGATCGGCTCGCTGCCGGTGGTGCTGCTCTACTCGTTCTTCGTCGAGCACTACGTCTCCTCCATGACCGGCGCGGTGAAGGAATAGGGGCCGTCATCGCGAGGCGCGTAGCGACGACGAGTCGCCGTCATTGCGAGGAGCAAAGCGACGAAGCAATCCAGACTCTAGGCGCCGAAAGAGAAGTCTGGATTGCTTCGCTTCGCTCGCAATGACGAGGAGAGCCGCGAGGAGAATGATTGCTTCGCTTTGCTCGTCGTGACGGAGGAGGCTCGTCAGTACCCCCGCTCGAGGTCGACCTCGCGCAGGAGCGGCTCGCCGGCGGCATAGCGGCGCAGGTTCTGCAGGAAAAGCGGCAGCACGTCCTCGGCGATCAGCGGCCCCGAGACGTGCGGCGTGATGGTCACCTGCGGCATGCCCCAGAGCGGGCTGTCCTGCCGCAGCGGTTCCTCGGCGAAGACGTCGAGCACGGCGCCGCCGATGCGCCCCGTCTCGAGCGCCTCGATCAGCGCCGCCTCGTCGACGCTCGCGCCGCGGCCGATATTGATGAAGATCGCCTCCGGCCGCATGGCCGCGAACACCTCGGCCGAGAACACGCCGGCCGTCTCCAGCGTCGTCGGCAGCACGGCGACGACGAAGTCGCATTCGGCGACGAAGTCGGCCAGCTCCTCGCGCCCCGCATAGATGCGCTCGACGCCCTCCGCCGCGACCGGCGCGCGGCGCCAGCCGACGACCCGCATGCCGTTCCTGGTGAGCGCCCGGGCGATCGTCCCGCCGATGTCGCCGAGCCCGGCGACGCCGACCGTCTTGCGGCCGGCGGCGAGGTCGATCATGTACAGCTCCCAGTGCCGGCGCGCCTGCTGCCGCCAGGCGCGCTCGAAGCGCTGCGTCTTCATGTAGATGGCGCCGAGCACGTATTCGACCATGCGCGGGGCGATCGCCGCGCCGTCGCTGCGCGTCAGGCGCACGCCGGGCGGCAGCACGCCGCCGAGCGCCAGATCCTCGACCCCGGCGCTGATCTTGTGCACCCAGCGCAGCCTCGGCATGGCCTCGACGAGGCCGGACGGGAAGCGCCAGCCGAGCAGGATCTCCGCCTCCGCGCCGGCGATCAGCGCGTCGGCGAGCGTCGAGGCGGCCGCGACGCGCAGCGCCGGCCGGTCGCGGTGCAGCAGCTCGAGATAGTGCTGCGCCTCGGCGGCTTCGGGCGAGAAGACGAGCAGCGGGGGCAGGCCGGGCAAGCGGGACTCCTCGTCGGCGGTCGGCCGGACCGTTTTAGCGCGTTCGGCGCGCCGGCGCCTCTGTCGGATCCAGCGCCGGCTCCGCTTTGGTCCTGACGCGGGAGCGGCTCCGTCGTCGTCCTCTGCGCCCTCCTTCGTCGTCCTCCGCGCCTTCCTTCGTCGTCCTCCGCGAAGGCGGAGGACCCAGCCTGCCGATTGATTTGCTTAAGAAAACTGGATCCTCCGCCTTCGCGGAGGATGACGAAAGCCTTCATTCCGCCACCAGCTCCGCCAGGCGATCCAGGAACGGCCGCTGGCCGGAGAGAATCTTTTCGCGCGCCGCATCGAGCGAGAACCAGTCGGCGCGGTCGACTTCCGGAAAGCTTGTTCGGCGGCCGGAGCGCGGCGGCCATTCCATCTCGAAGGAATTGCTCTTCAGCGCCGCGCAGTCGAAATCGCCCTCGGCGGCAAAGCCGAGCACGCGCTTGCCGCCCGCCTGCCGGACCTCGCCGAGCGGCACCAGCGGTCCCGAAACCTCCCCGCCGAGCTCCTCGACGAACTCCCGCCGTGCCGCCGCCTCGGGGTCCTCGCCGTCTGCAAGCTCGCCCTTCGGTATCGACCAGGCGCCAGAATCCTTTTTCGCCCAGAACGGGCCGCCCGGATGCACGAGGAGGACTTCGAGCGCGCCGGCCGTCCGCCGCCACAAAAGAATGCCGGCGCTGCGCGAAGCCATGCGAAGAAAAACCTCACACGTCGAGGTTGGCGACCTGCAGGGCGTTGGTCTGGATGAATTCCCGGCGCGGCTCGACGACGTCGCCCATCAGTTTTGCGAACAGGTCGTCGGCGTCGGCCATCTCCTTGACCTTGACCTGCAGCAGCGAGCGCACGCCGATGTCGAGCGTCGTCTCCCAGAGCTGCTCGGCGTTCATCTCGCCCAGCCCTTTGTAGCGCTGCATGGTGAGACCCTTGCGCCCGGTGGCGAACACCGCTTCCAGCAGCGTGATGGGTCCGTAGACGGTTTCCGACACTTCGCGGCGCTTCAGCATCGCCGGCTTCTCGTAGATCTCCTGCAGGCGGCCGGCATAGCGGTCGAGCGCGCGCGCGTCGGCCGAGCCGATCAGGGCGGCGTCCAGCACCACTACCTCGCGCACGCTGCGCACGGTGCGCTCGAAGATGTAGCCGCCGGTGCCGTCGTTTGCCGGATTGAGCCGGCCCTGCCAGCCGCGCTCGGTCTCTTCGGAGATGATGTCGAGCCGGCGCGCCACATAGGCAGCGGCGTCGGCTGCGCGGCCCGGGTCGGCGAGCACGGCAGCGCTCAGGGCACCGGCGATGGCGGCCTGCTCCACCACCGCGCGATTGTAGCGTGTATGCAAGCCGTTGATCAGCGAGCGCACAGCCAGGGCGTCGTCCACGACGGCGCGCAGGTCCAGCCCGGTGCGCACCTCGCCCGAGCTCAGCTGCAGAGACGCGTCGTCAAGCCCCGAACCAATGAGAAAATCCTCGAAGGCGCGCTCGTCCTTGATGTACTGCGAGGACTTGCCGCGCGAGACCTTATAGAGCGGCGGCTGCGCGATATAGAGATGTCCGCGCTCGATCAGTTCCGGCATCTGCCGGAAGAAGAAGGTGAGCAGCAGGGTGCGGATGTGGGCGCCGTCCACGTCGGCGTCGGTCATGATGATGATCTTGTGGTAGCGCAGCTTGTCGGCGTTGAACTCGTCCTTGCCGATGCCGGTGCCCAGCGCCGTGATCAGCGTGCCGATCATCTCCGACGAGAGCATGCGGTCGAAGCGCGCGCGCTCCACGTTGAGGATCTTGCCCCGCAGCGGCAGGATCGCCTGGTTCTTGCGCGAACGGCCTGACTTGGCCGATCCGCCTGCCGAGTCGCCCTCGACGATGAATATCTCCGACTTAGCGGGATCACGCTCCTGGCAGTCGGCGAGCTTGCCCGGCAGAGAGGCCATGTCGAGCACACCCTTCCTGCGGGTCAACTCGCGCGCCTTGCGCGCCGCCTCGCGCGCGGCTGCCGCCTCCACCACCTTGCCGATAAGCACGCGGGCCTCGGCCGGATGCTCCTCCAGCCAGGTGCCGAGCGCCTCGTTCAGCAGGCTCTCGACCACGGGCCGCACCTCGGAGGAAACGAGCTTGTCCTTGGTCTGCGAGGAGAATTTCGGATCGGGCACCTTCACCGAAAGGACCGCCGTCAGCCCCTCGCGGCAGTCGTCGCCGGTCAGCGAAACCTTCTCCTTCTTGGTGAGACCCGAATTCTCGGCGTAGCCGGTCACCTGTCGCGTCAGCGCGCCGCGGAAGCCGGCCAGATGCGTGCCGCCGTCCCGCTGCGGGATGTTATTGGTGAAGGCCAGCACGTTCTCGTGGTAACTGTCGTTCCACCACATGGCGACCTCGACGGTGATGCCGTCGCGCTCCCCGCTGATGGCGATGGGGGATGTGATCAGCGGCTTCTTGGCGCGGTCGAGATACTTGACGAACTCCTCCAACCCGCCTTCGTAGATCAGCTCCACCTGCTTCACGTCGGCATGGCGCTTGTCGGCAAGCACGATGCGCACGCCCGAATTCAGGAAGGCCAGTTCGCGCAGCCGATGTTCGAGCGTATTGTAGTCGAACTCGACCATCGTGAAGGTCTCGGGGGAAGGCAGGAACGTGATCTCGGTCCCGCTGCGGCCCTCGTAGGTGCCGGGCAGCTTCTTCTGCTCATAGGTGCCGGTGACGGCGAGCGGCGCATCGGCATTGCCGTGCGTAAAGCTCATCTCGTGGATCTTGCCGTCGCGGCGGATCTTCAGCCTGAGCGACGTCGAGAGCGCGTTGACAACGGAGATGCCGACGCCGTGCAAGCCGCCCGAGACCTTGTAGGAGTTCTGGTCGAACTTTCCGCCGGCATGCAGCTGGGTCATGATGACCTCGGCGGCCGACACGCCCTCGCCCGAATGCACGTCGACCGGGATGCCGCGCCCGTTGTCGATGACCGTACAGGAACCGTCCGGGTTGAGCGTCACAGTGACGAGGTCGGCGTGGCCGGCCAGCGCCTCGTCGATGGCGTTGTCCACCGCCTCGTAGACCATGTGGTGCAGGCCCGAACCATCGTCCGTGTCGCCGATATACATGCCGGGCCGCTTGCGAACGGCGTCCAGGCCCTTGAGAACCTTGATGGAATCCGCGCCGTATTCAGCCTCGGCGCCGGGAATTGTTTCAGGCGTTTCTGACATGAAAATCCATTTACAGAACTGCATCGGCGCACCCATGCGCGCCGTGCCGAATCGGTGACCGGCAGACCTTCGAGATATAGGCGTTCGGGGCCGATTTTCCAAGTTTTGCCGGGTGTTTGGGTGGGGATTAGCCGGTCCCGCCCCGTTGCCGCCATTTCGCCCCCGTCGCTGTCCACTATGCGGTACTGTTTGCCGGCGAAGCCGCGCCCGCCTACATCCCTCCGAGAGGTCGCTTCATGGATGCCAAGCCCGCCCCCTACGAGCCGCCCGCGCCCAGGCCGCGCGCCAAGCCGCCAACCTTGCTGCAGATGCTCGGCGTCCTCTACCGCAACCCGCTCGAACTTTGGGGCGAGCCCTCCTACAACGAACCCTGGATATCGATCCGCACCGGAGTGGGCGGGCCGCTGGTGATCGCCAATGATCCCGGGCTGGTGCGCCACGTGCTCGTCGACAACGTGAAGAACTACCGCATGGCGCGGGTGCGCCAGAAGATCCTGCGGCCAATCCTGCGCGACGGCTTGCTGACCGCCGAGGGCGACGTGTGGAGACGGTCGCGCAAGGCGATGGCGCCGGTGTTCACGCCGCGCCACATCTTCAACTTCGCAGGCCCCATGCTGGCGCGCACGCAGGCCTTCGCTACACGCTACGAAGGGGCCGACCGCGCCGACATCGCCCGCGACATGACGGCGGTCACCTACGAAATCCTCGCCGAGACGCTGTTTTCGGGCGAGATCGCGGGTGCGCAAGGTGAATTCGAGAAGCAGGTCGACCGGCTCTTCGAGACGATGGCGCGCGTCGATCCGCTCGACATATTGCGCGCGCCCGACTGGCTGCCGCGCATCACCCGCCTGCGCGGGCGTTCCACCATGGCCTTCTTCCGCCGCATCGTGGCCGAGACTGTCGACCAGCGCAGGGAGAAGCTGGCCCGCGATCCGGGCGGTACGCCGGACGACTTCCTCACGCTGCTGCTCAAGGCCGAGGGGCCTGACGGGCTGACGCGCAGCGAGATCGAGGACAACATCATCACCTTCATCGGCGCGGGTCACGAGACGACGGCGCGGGCCCTCGGCTGGACGATCTACTGCCTCGCGCAGGCGCCGTGGGAACGCGAGCCGATCGAAGAGGAAATCGACCAGGTGCTGGCCGAGGAGCCGGACCCGGTGAAATGGCTCGAGCGCATGCCGCTGACACGGTCAGCCTTCGAGGAGGCGATGCGGCTTTATCCGCCTGCGCCGTCGATCAACCGCGAGGCTATCGAGGACGACCAGTACCGAAGCCTCAGGATCGGGCGCGGAGCGCAGATCCTGATCATGCCCTGGACCATCCACCGGCACCGCAAGCTGTGGGACAGGCCGAACGCCTTCCTGCCCGAGCGCTTCCATCCCGGCACCCGCGAGACGCTCGACCGCTACCAGTATCTGCCCTTCGGCGCGGGCCCGCGCGTCTGCATCGGTGCGAGTTTCGCCATGCAGGAGGCGGTCATCATCCTGGCAGTGCTTCTATCTCGCTTCCGCTTCGATACGCTGCCGGAGACGAAGCCCTGGCCGGTGCAGAAGCTGACCACGCAGCCCGCGGGCGGGCTGCCGATGCGGGTGAGCCGGCGGTAGCGCCCCCGCCGCAGCCGGCATCCTCCCCAGCGTGGTAGGGGAGGAGACCGTGTTCAGCTTGGTGGAGAGTGTCGGTCGCCGCCCCTACGTGGCGACGCCGCCCCAGATCGCTTCCGCCGTCTTCACCACAAGCTCAAGCTTGCGGCGCTGGTCGTCGAAGGTGATCGCGTTGCCTTCCTCGGTGGAAGCGAAGCCGCATTGCGGGGCGATGCCCAGCTGGTCGAGGGAAGCATATTTCGACGCCTCGTCGAACTTGCGCTTGAGCTCGTCCATCGTCTCCAGCTCGCCCGTCTTCGTAGTGATGAAGCCCGGCAGCACGCGCTTGTTGCCCTTGGGCAGCAGGCGCAGCGGCTCCAGCCCGCCGGCGCGGTCGCTGTCATACTCCATGAAATAGATGTCGACGCCGGTCTTGTTGAAGATCGCGTCCGCGGCGAGGTCATAGGCGCCTTCCGCGGCATAGGTCGACTTGAAGTTGCCGCGGCACATGTGCATCCCGATGACCATGTCGTCGGGCCGGCCCTCGATCGCCTCGTGCATCATCCAGGCGTAGCGGTCGATCAGCCAGTCGGGATCCTGGCCCGCCGCCTTCTTGGCCTCACGATGCTTGGGATCGCAGAGATAGGCGAAGAAGATGTCGTCCATCTGCAGGTACCGGCAGCCGGCGTCGTAGAAGGCTTTCACGGCCTTCTTGTAGGTCTTCGCCAGATCCTCGAACATCACGTTGACGTCCTTGTATTCCGGAACGCGGACATCGTCCGGCGCCGTGCGGAAATGGGCGCAGCTCGGTCCGGGGATCGAGATCTTCGGCATCACCTTCGTGTTTTCGGCGACGAAGCGGAAATGTTCGATATGCGGATGATCGGCGGGGAAGTCGAAACGCTTGCTGATCACCGGATGCACCGGGATCATCTGCGTGCCGGCGAACTGGGCGCCGTGGTCGCGCTTCTCCAGGTCGAAGCCCGTCAGGCCATCGAGGAAGTCGTAGTGCCAGAATGCGCGGCGGATCTCACCGTCGGTGGTCACCGGCAGGCCGACTTCCTCCTGCATGCGGATCGCTTCACGGATGGCTTTGTCCTCGATCGCCCGCAATTCCCCGGCGCTCATTGTCTTTTCTTCGTAGTGACGTCGGCGCGCGTCCTTCACGGCCTGGGGACGCAGCAGGCTGCCGACATGGTCGGCACGATAGGGCGGCTTGGCGACGGTCATGGGGACCTCCTCTCACTCGAAAAAAGCTTTCGGAGCGCTCGCTAGCACAGGCCGACCGCTAATGTCACTTGACAAACAAGCTGTATACAGGATGGACTTGCTCCAATGCAGCCACCCGTGGAGGAACGGCCATTAGCAAATCACCCCCATCCCCCGAAAAGGGCGCGACCCAATCGCTGAAGGCGGTGCTCGGCCTGCGCGATCTCGTCTATGCCGGCGCCGTCGCTCCGGGCGAGCGCCTGTCCGAGGTTTCGATCAGCGAGCGGCTCGGCCTCTCGCGCACTCCGGTCCGCGCCGCGCTTGCGCGCATGGAGCAGGAAGGCATCCTCGAGGCGATCCCCTCCGGCGGCTATGCGGTACGTTCCTTCACCGAGGCGGATGTGCATGACGCCATCGAACTGCGCGGGACGCTCGAAGGCATGGCGGCGCGGCTGGCGGCCGAGCGCGGCGTGCAGCCAGCGCGACTCGTCGCAATGAAGGGACTTGTCGCCAAGCTGGACGAGGTGTTCGGCGCGACGCCCGACGACATGGATTTCGACCGCTACGTCGCCCTCAACGCCGAGTTCCACGAAATGCTCGCCGGACTGTCGGGCAGCACCATCGCCAAGCGCGAGCTCGACCGGGCCAAGCAGCTTCCCTTCGCCGACCCCAGCGCCTTCCTCACCGCGCAGGCGCACATTCCGGCCTTCCGCGCCTCGCTGTTCATCGGCCAGGCGCAGCACCGGGCGATCGTCGCGGCGATCGAGATGCGCGAGGGCGCAAGGGCTGAGGCGCTGGCGCGCGAGCATGCGCGCCTCGCCCGGCAGAACCTGGAATTCGTCATGACCGACCGCCGCCTCGTCGAGCGCGTGCCGGGGCTGATGCTGGTTTCGAGCTGAGACGCGGATGCGGGGGCAGGGCGGACGTGGTCGAACTGGATGGCGCAATGCCTGCGTGGTCCGCGCGCAGACGGTTGCCGACGGCCTGCGCATGGTGGAGTTTGCCGTGGAAGGAGGGCTCGCCCCCTTCGGGCAGGGTGCCCATACGCGCATCCGCGCCGTTCAGCCGGGCCTCGAAGCGATATGTGCGCATGCATGCGTCTACGCCGGAGAGGGAAGGATGCGCGTGCTGGTTGCGGGGAGCGAGGGCGGCGCGGGCGCGCGTTTCATGTGGTCTCTCGTGGAGGGCGCCTGCGTGCGGCTGACCGCCCCAACGGCACCTGAACTCACGCAGATCGACCGCCAGGGCATGCGCCTCGGGTTCAGCGGCATCCGCCTCCATTTTGGCGGCATCGTTTGCGAGCAAGACCTTGGCGGGCATGCCCGGCCGGCCGCGAACGGCAACTCCGTGTCGCGGCGGCCGGGGCCGCAGGATACCCGCGAGGTCCGTCCGTAGCGCTTTAACGGTGCCCGCGAATTCGCCTTAAGTAGAGACTGTCGCCGCGAATTGTTTTGTTGTATAACAATGTCGGCTCATGGGAGGACCTTGCCAATGAACATGTTGACTAAGATGCTTGCGGCCGCGGCCGCTCTGGGCGCGATGACGGCAACCTCGATGGCGCAGGAGGTAACCCTCCGCTTCCATCAGATGCTGCCGCCGCAGGCGACGATTCCTGCGAAGGCCATCATTCCGTGGATGGAAAAGGTGATGGCCGACTCCGGCGGCCGCCTGAAGATCGAGAAATACGACGCCATGGCGCTCGGCGGGACGCCGCCGCAGCTGGTGGACCAGGTGACCGATGGCGTCGTCGATTTCATCTGGACGGTCATCGGCTACACGCCCGGCCGCTTCCCCTCGACCGAGGCGTTCGAACTGCCCTTCATGGTGACCAAGGGCGAAGCGACGTCCAAGGCTTTCCACGAATATTGCGAAAAGTACTGCGCCGACGAGTTCAAGGGCATGAAGGTCATCGCCTGGCACGCTCACGGCCCGGGTCTGATCCACTCCAAGAACCCGGTGAACAAGCTCGAGGACATGAACGGCCTCAAGATTCGCGGCGGCTCGCGCGTCATCAACCAGATGCTCGAGAAGCTCGGCGCATCGCCGATCGGCATGCCGGTTCCGGCCGTGACGGAATCCCTGTCCAAGGGCGTGATCGACGCCACCACCATTCCGTGGGAAGTGACGCCTTCGCTGAAGGTCAGCGAACTGGTCAGCAACCACACCGGCTTCTCGGGCGCCAACGGCCTCTACACGCAGACCTTCGTGGTGGCCATGAACCAGGCGGCCTACGACAAGCTTCCGGATGACCTGAAGAAGGTGATCGACGACAACTCGGGCATCGAGGCGGCCGCCCTGTTCGGCCGCACGATGGATGAGGGCGATGCGGCGGGCCTCAAGATCGCGCAGGACCGCAACAACAACATCATCACCCTCGACGAGGCCGAGACCCAGCGCTGGAAGGACGCCGCTTCGCCGCTGATCGACGCATGGATCGCCGAGATGGAAGGCAAGGGCCTCCAGGCCAAGGCCATGGTCGAGGACGCTCGGGCGCTGATCGCCAAGCACACCGGCATGTAATCAACCTGTCGGGGGACGGGTAAGGCCCGCCGCGCCCTGCGCGGCGGGCGTTCTCTTGGGCGCTGGACGGTTGGCGTGGGCGATCAGCCGTCCCCGCGCCGCTGCCGGAACCGGCGGAGACCTGCGCCGAGGAGCAGGACGAGGAGCACGCTGTAGGCGATCGCGGACGCTCCGGCCTTGAGCACGCTCCAGCGGTTGGCCTGCTCGGACAGGTCACGGGTAATGCCGTCAGCGCCGGCTGCGAGCATCCGCGATACGGCGGCATTCTCCGCCCAGTCGAACGCCGCTGTCAGCACGACCGGCAGCGGAAGCAGAAAACGCCACCGGCCCAGCCGCGCCGGCAACAACGCTGCAATTGCGAAATAGACGGTTGCGGCCATCAGACCCGGGAAGATCATGTCCAGACGGTGCTGGACATCGCGGTAGAATGCACTGCCCTCGGGTGAGAGTGCCGCGAGAAACGCTTTTGCCCTCGTCGAACGAGTAGCCGGTCGGGCGGAGATCGAAAGGCGCCAAGCCTCCGGCGCCGGCCGAGATCGCGGGCAGGGTCCACACAACCATGGCGAGATAGACGGCGAGCGTTGCCGCCGACAGCAGCCAGAAGAGCACCCGTCCCATTCGTTTCACGCGTGTCTCAACCGGCGATGCGGCCGGCCCTCAGCGATGCGGTTGCCGATGCATCCACCGCCTCCCCTGACGGGTCCAGTACCACGCCGAACAGTCTTTGCGCATCCTCGCGCGAATAGTAGCCCAACCGCACGTCGGCCAGAACCTTCCGCGGATCGCGCTCCAGCGGATCGCCGTAGCCGCCGCCACCCGGCGTCGCTACCGCCACCCGGTCGCCCGCCTTCATCTCGATGTCCTGCTCCTTCGACAGGTGCGGCGGCACATGCGCCTCGCCGTCACGCCACACGGTCACGGAATTCACGGCACCCTCGGAGCCGCCCAGCGCGCCCTGCGGGCCGCCGCGGCCGTGGTCCATGACGAAGGAAGCGCGGGCCTCGCCGCGCAGCAGTTCGATCTCGTATTCCAGTCCGAAGCCGCCGCGATGCCTGCCCGCCCCGCCCGAGCCCTCACGCAAGGCATAGCGGCGATAGAGCACCGGAAAGTTCTGCTCCATGATCTCGACTGGCGGCGATTTGGAGATGCCGATGGTCGAGCAGCCGTTCGTCAGGCCGTCATGGTCGGCATTGCCGCCATAACCGCCGCCGGACAGCTGGTACATAACGAAGCCGCGTCCGCGCTCGGGGTCGAAGCCGCCCAGTCCGAAATTGCCGCTGGTGCCGGCGGGCGCGGCAGTCACATGGTCCGGCAGCGCCCTCACAAGCGCTGAGAACACCGCTTCGGCGATGCGCTGCGAGACCTCCGCCGCGCAGCCCGACACCGGCCTCGGATACTGCGCGTCGAGGAACGTACCTTCCGGCCACTTCACGATCAGCGGCTCGAAGGCGCCGGCCGAAAGCGGCACGTCGGGAAAGATGTGGCGCATGGCCAGATAGACCGACGACAGGGTCGTCGCCAGCACCGAGTTCATCGGCCCGAGGCAGGGCGGGCTGGAGCCGGCAAAGTCGAAGGTGAGCGTGTCGCCGGCCTTCTCCACGGCAAGCGCGATGGTGAGCGGCTCGTCGACGACGCCGTCGGAATCGACGAAGGCCTCTCCGCGGTAGGTACCGTCCGGAATGGGCGCGATGCGGGCGCGCATCTGCTCGGCCGCCCGCCGGCGCAGCTCCGCGATCGCCGCTTCCACCGTCGCGTCGCCATAGCGGTCGAGCAGCGCGAACAGCCGCTCCTCGCCCACTTCCAGCGCCGCCGCCTGCGCCTTCACGTCGCCGATGCGCTGGTCGGCGACGCGGATATTGGAGGTGATGATCGCGTAGATTTCCGGGTCGAGCGCGCCTTTCTTGAACAGCTTCACCGGCGGCAGCCGCAGCCCCTCCTGCTCGACAGCGGTGGCCGACGCCGAGAAGCCTCCCGGCACCGCGCCGCCGATGTCGGGCCAGTGGCCCGTGTTGGACAGCCAGCACCAGATGCGGCCGGCGCGCCAGACCGGCCGCGCGAAGCGCACGTCCATCAGGTGCGTTCCGCCGAGATAGGGGTCGTTGACGATGTACACGTCGCCCGGCTCCGGCGGCAGGCATCTGCCGTCGCGGATCATCTCGATCAGCGTCTTCGTCGAATACTGCATCACCCCGACGAAGACCGGCAGCCCGCCCAGCCCCTGCGCGATCAGCGACCCGTCCTGCGCCGAATAGATGCCGTCGGAGCGGTCATTGGCTTCGGCGATCACCGGCGAGAAGGCCGAGCGCGAGAAGGCGAGGTCCATCTCGTCGCAGACCTGCTGCAGGCCGGCCTCGATCACGGAAAGCGTGATGGCGTCGAGGGAGGTCACGTGCCCACCTCCACGACGAGATTGCCGTCCCGGTCGCTGCGCGCCACGTCGCCCGGCTCCAGCACCGTGGTGGCGTCGAGCTGTTCGAGGATGGCCGGGCCTTCGACGATGGCGTCCAGCGGCAGCTTCTCCCGCGAATAGACCGGGGTGTCGCGCCATGCGCCGTCGAACCAGACCGCGCGCGTCTCGACCAGCGCGCCATCCAAGGTTCCGGCGCGCCCGGAAGGGTCGATAAGCGCAGAAAGATCGACATCGGGCCGCGCCCCGATGACCGAGGTATTGAGATTGACGAGGTTGGCCCGGATCTCGGGCAGCGACACCCGGAAGCGCGCGAAATAGGCCTTTTCGAACAGCGCCTGCAGCGCGGCGCGGTCGATCTCGGCGGAAGGCAGCGGCACATTGATCAGGTGCGTCTGGCCGACGAATTGCATGTCGGCCGAATGGACGAAACGCACCGACTGGGGCCGGACCGCTTCCTCCCTGATAAGCGCCAGGCCCTCGGCCTTTTGTTCCTCCAGTATGGCGCGCATCGCGGTCTCGTCGAGGTCATACACCGGCCGGTTCACGGTGCGCACGAAATCGTGGCGCAGATCCGCCACCACGCATCCGAGCGCGTTGGTGATGCCCGGCCGCGCCGGCACCAGCACTTTCGGGATGCCCAGCTCACGGGCCAGCGCCGTGGCGTGCAGCGGCCCCGCCCCGCCGAAGGCGAACAGGACGAAATCGCGTGGATCGTGGCCCCTGGCGAGCGAAACCATGCGCACCGCGCCGGCCATCTTCAGGTTCGCGAGCCGCAGAGCGGCCCCGGCCGCGGCGTTGCCGTCCATGCCGATGCGACTACCGACCTTCTCGGAAAAGACGTTTCGAACCGCCTCCACCGACACAGGACTGTCGACCGACAGGAGCCGCTTCGGGTTCAGCCGTCCGAGCACCAGATTAGCGTCCGAAATGGTCGGCTCCGTCCCGCCCCGGCCGTAGCAGATCGGGCCCGGAGAAGCGCCGGCGCTCTCTGGCCCCACGCGGATCAGCCCGGCCTCGTCCACCCGTGCGATTGAGCCGCCGCCGGCGCCGACCGTATGTACGTCGACCATCGGCACGTGGATGGGCATCGCATATTCGATCTCGATCTCGTTCGACACTGCCGGCTGCGCGTCGCGGATCAGCGCGACATCGGTCGAGGTGCCCCCCATGTCGTAGGTGATCAGGTTGGGGAATCCCGCTGCCCGCCCCGTATAGGCCGCTGCCATGACCCCGGATGCCGGCCCCGACATCACCGTCTTCGCTGCCTCGCGAGTCACGTTCGCTGCCGAGATCATGCCTCCGTTGCCGTTCATCACAAGGAAGTCTCGCCGGTAGCCCCGCCCCGCCAGTTCCTCGCGGAGCCGCGCCACGTAGCGCTTCAGGATCGGCTGCACCGAGGCGTTGACGGCGGCGGTAACGCCGCGCTCGAACTCGCGCGCCTCCGACAGCAGCGAATGCCCCATGGTGATGTGGTCGTTCGGCCAGAGCTCCGCGGCGATCTCCGCCGCGCGGCGTTCATGCTCCGGGTTGGCGTAGGCATGCAGGAAATGGATCACCAGCGACTCGCAGCCGGCGTCGAGCAGCTTGCGCACGGCCGTCCGCACACCCTCCTCGTCGAGCGGCACGCGCATTAGGCCGGAGGCCTCCATGCGCTCGGCCACCTCCAGCCGCAGGTCGCGCGGGATCACCGGCACGAACACGCCGGTCATTCCGTAGGGCTGCGGGCGCGTGCGTCGGCCGAGTTCCAGCACGTCACGGAAGCCCGCCGTGGTGATCATCCCCGCACGCGCCAGCCGCCGTTCCAGCACCGCGTTGGTCGTGGTGGTGGTGCCGTGGACTATGAGCTCTATCTCGCCGACCTCGCGACCGGTGCGCTCAAGCGCGGCGACGACGCCGTAGGCCTGGTTGTCGATCGTCGTGGGAGTCTTGGCGATGGAAACCCGTCCGCCGGCGCGGCCATCAATGAGGATCAGGTCGGTAAAGGTGCCGCCGACATCAATGCCTGCGACGATATGATCCCGCGTCTGTCCGACATACTCTCCCATCGCAGAAATCCGGAATGCAAGTCCTTTGAATTGCTGGATTTTAGAATGCCGCTCCAGGCCGACGCCTTGACGCGATATTCATTTGTATACTAATAAAAAAGCCTGACAAGCTGCCCCGTCCACGCCGCCGCGGACTTTTCATTCGGGGCCGTTCCGCGATAGTTGCGCGGCAATCTCCTGAGCGCGGGAACCGAGTATGCAGAACGTCGCCGTGCAGAATGCCGAGAGCCAGGCCCCGCGCGAGTTCCCCGTGCCGGCCGGCTGCTTTGCCGAGAAGGTAGTCTCGGTCACACATTTCACCGACCGGCTGTTTTCCTTCCGCATCACGCGGCCGCAGAGTTTCCGCTTCCGCTCCGGCGAATTCGTGATGATCGGCCTTCCCAATGCGGAGAAGCCGGTGTTCCGCGCCTATTCGATCGCCAGCCCCGCCTGGGACGACGAACTCGAGTTCTATTCGATCAAGGTGCCGGACGGCCCCCTTACCCAGCACCTGCAGAAGATACAGCCCGGCGACACGATCCTGATGCGGCAGAAGCCGACAGGCACGCTTGTCGTCGATGCGCTGACGCCGGCCAAACGCTTGTGGCTGATTGCCACCGGCACCGGCATCGCCCCCTTCGCCAGCCTCATCCGCGATCCCGAGACCTACGAGAAGTTCGAGGAGATCGTGCTGACCAACAGCTGCCGCGACGTGGCCGATCTCGCCTATGGCGACAACCTTGTGGCGAACATAAAGGACGATCCACTGATTGGCGAATTCACCGAAGGCCGGCTGCGCTATGTCGCGGCGACCACGCGGGAGCAGTCGCCGGTCATGGGCCGCATTACCGCGCGCATTGCCGACGGTTCGCTGTTTCGTGACCTCGGCGTCGAACCTTTCAACGCGGCCACCGACCGCGTCATGATCTGCGGCTCGATGGAAATGCTGAAGGACGTGAAGGCGCTGGTGGAGGCTGCCGGGCTGGAGGAAGGCTCTGTCAGCAGCCCCGGCCAGTTCGTCGTCGAACGCGCCTTCGTGGGCTGACAGCCGGTCGGGATCGCGGATGCGGCCCGCAGCCAGCTCAATTTCCCGTCATTCGCCTTCGCGCTGCGGCAAAATAGCCGCAAGTGGCCTAAATAAGGGCTTGTCAACGCAAAAGCCGCTGACAAGATAGCGCGCCCAACGGCCGGGGGTTACGGCCGGCGTAGCCAAGAAAAACAGGCCCGGACGGGAGCCAGTTCAGAATGATCGGACTCGTGCTGGTGACGCACGGTCAGCTTGCCGAGGAGTTCCGGCACGCGGTCGAACACGTTGTCGGGCCTCAGCAAAGCTTCGAAACAGTGTCCATCGGGGCCGATGACGACATGGAGCGGCGGCGGGGCGACATCATCGATGCCGTAGCCCGGGTGGATACCGGCCATGGCGTGATCATCCTGACCGACATGTTCGGCGGCACGCCTTCCAACCTTGCCATTTCGGTCATGCGCGCGGGCAGCGTCGAAGTGATCGCGGGGATGAACCTGCCCATGCTGATCAAGTTGACCAGCGTGCGCACCGGCGACGACATGGGCAGGGCGCTCACCGAGGCGCAGAATGCCGGACGCAAATACATCAACGTCGCCAGCCAGGTGCTCGCCGCCAAATGAGCAGGCCGGACCAGCTACCCGTCACCTCCAAGGTGTCGCGCGACTTCGCCATCGTGAACCAGCGCGGGCTGCACGCGCGCGCCTCCGCCAAGTTCGTGCAGATGGCCGGCGGCTTCGACGCGGCGATCGAAGTTGAGAAGGACGGCATCGTGGTCGGCGGGACCTCCATCATGGGCCTGATGATGCTCGCCGCCAGCCCCGGCTGCTGCATCACCGTAAGGGCCGAGGGGCCCGATGCGGAAGCGGCGATCCAGGCGCTGGGCGAACTCGTTGCCGATCGCTTCGGCGAGGAGAGCTGATCCGGCTCGCCATAGCGAGATAAAGATTTCTTTATGTCCATTGTCGGCCGGCGGCCGATCTGCTAGGCAGGCCGCCAGCCCGCGCCCGCCCCTGGCCGGCGCCCTTCACAAGACATTCCGGAGCAGACACATGGCGAACAAGGATTATGTGGTCGCGGACATCAGCCTTGCGGGCTGGGGCCGCAAGGAGATCGAGATCGCCGAGACGGAAATGCCGGGCCTGATGGCCTGCCGCGAAGAGTTCGGCGCAGACAGGCCGCTCAAGGGCGCCCGCATCTCCGGTTCCCTGCACATGACGATTCAGACCGCGGTGCTGATCGAGACGCTGAAAGCGCTTGGCGCGGACGTCCGCTGGGCCTCCTGCAACATCTTCTCGACCCAGGACCACGCCGCCGCCGCGATCGCCGAGACCGGCACGGCCGTCTTCGCGGTCAAGGGTGAGACGCTCGAGGACTACTGGACTTACACCGACCGCATCTTCCAGTGGCCGGACGGCCAGCCGACCAACATGATCCTCGACGATGGCGGCGACGCCACCATGTACATCCTGATCGGCGCGCGCGCCGAGGCCGGCGAGGACGTGCTTTCCAGCCCGGGCAACGAGGAAGAGGAGATCCTCTTCGCCCAGATCAGGAAGCGCATGGCCGAAACCCCGGGCTTCTTCACCAAGACCCGCGATGCGATCAAGGGCGTGTCGGAAGAGACGACCACCGGGGTCAACCGGCTCTATCAGCTGCAGAAGAAGGGCCTGCTTCCTTTCCCGGCGATCAACGTCAACGACAGCGTGACCAAGTCGAAGTTCGACAACAAGTATGGCTGCAAGGAATCGCTGGTCGACGGCATCCGGCGCGCCACCGACACGATGATGGCAGGCAAGGTGGCCGTCGTCTGCGGCTACGGCGACGTGGGCAAGGGCTCCGCGGCGTCGCTGGCCGGCGCCGGCGCGCGCGTCAAGGTGACCGAGGTCGACCCCATCTGCGCGTTGCAGGCCGCCATGGACGGTTACGAGGTCGTGACACTCGAAGACGCCGCCCCGACCGCCGACATCGTCATCACGACGACCGGCAACAAGGACGTCATCACGCTCGACCACATGCGCGCCATGAAGGACATGGTGATCGTCGGCAATATCGGCCATTTCGACAATGAGATTCAGGTCGGCGCCCTGCGCAACCTGAAGTGGACCAACGTGAAGCCGCAGGTCGATCTGGTGGAGTTTGCCGACGGCAAGCGCATCCTGCTCCTGTCGGAAGGGCGGCTCCTGAACCTTGGCAATGCGACGGGCCATCCGTCCTTCGTCATGTCGGCGAGCTTCACCAACCAGACGCTCGCGCAGATCGAGCTCTTCACCAAGGGCGATGTCTACCAGAACCAGGTCTATGT
>JAEZCD010000115.1 GCA_023430145.1 Pseudomonadota bacterium | reverse complement strand
ATCCCGTTGCTGACATCGGGCCCGCGTAGGGGCGGCGAGGGCAGGCCGCGGGTCGCCGCCTGATAGGCGGCGACCTGCGCATAGTCGACCGGCTCGTTCATGCAGATGTTGTAGAGCCGCTGCCGCGCCGGCTCCGCGGTCAGCGCACGCACGATCGCGTCGACCAGATCGTCGACATGCACGAAGTTGCGCCGCACCGGCGTCCCGTCCTCCTCGAGCAGGATCGGCACCGCACCGGCCTTGCGGCTGCGCTCGGCCTCCTCAGGCGGCAGCATCGCCGCCCAGTCGGGGCCACCGAAGCGGTCCTCGCCGAAGGAGAGGCTGCAGCGGAAGTCGTCCTTCTCCATGATCCAGGGCGCCCGCAGGCAGCACCAGTCGATGCCGTACTGGATGCCGAACTGCTCGACCATCACCTCCTCGAGCACCTTCGAAAGGGCGTAGCAGCCCGGATAGGCCCTGTGCGGCGCGTCCTCGGTGATCGGCGCCGGATGGCGGTGGAAATAATGGCCGACCGCCGCGTCGCCGCCGATCAGCACGAAGCGCTCGGCCGACGGGCTCGCGCGGAATTCCTCCAAGAGCCAGAACAGGCCCTTGACGGCGACGTCCATCGCCTCTTCGGGCGTTTCCTTGCAGGTGGCGAGGTGGACGACGTGCGAGACGCCGTCGACGGCGGCCCGGCAGGTCTCGCGATCGGCGATCGTGCCGCGGACCACCGACAGCGTCGAGCTTTCCGGCAACGTCCGGTTGTGGCAGAGCGCCCGGATCCGGACGTCGGGCATGTCGGCGGCGAGGCGGGCGATCAACGCCTGCCCCACCTTCCCCGTCGCTCCGGTGATCAGAAGGTGCATCGCCACACTCCCCGCACGCCACTAAAGACCGGCCGCGGCATCGCGTCAAGGTATTGTCTGATAAATCCGATAAATCGGAGTTGTCAGCTATTGACGGGGGCGGGTGCCCGCTTCCTAATGGGCGGGGCCAGGGGAGGAGCGCGTTCGACGATGACCGCATTGCGGCTCGAGGGCATTTCGAAGCATTTCGGAGCGATCCACGCTCTGAACGACGTCTCCCTGTCGCTGCAGCGGGGCGAGGTTCTCGGCCTCATGGGCGACAACGGCGCTGGCAAGTCGACGCTCGTGAAGATCATCGCCGGGAATTTCCGGCCGACGCATGGCACGATCAGCATCAAGGACCAGGAGAAGGTGTTCCATCGCCCGCTCGATGCGCGCGAGAACGGAATAGAGATCGTCTATCAGGATCTTGCGCTCTGCGACAACCTGACCGCAGCGGTGAACGTCTTTCTCGGCCGCGAGCTGACGCGATCCATCGGGCCGTTTCGCATCCTCGACTATGCGGCGATGAACAGGCGGGCGGCCGAGCTGTTCAAGGGATTGAAGTCGGAGACGCGGCCCAGGGACAAGGTGAAGTCGATGTCGGGCGGCCAGCGCCAGGCGGTCGCCATCGCCCGGACGCGGCTGAGCGACGCCGACATCGTGCTGATGGACGAGCCGACGGCGGCCATCTCGGTCCGCCAGGTGGCGGAGGTCCTCAACCTCATTCGCGAGCTGAAGGGGCACGGGGTCGCCGTCGTCCTGATCAGCCATCGCATGCCCGACGTCTTCGCCGTCGCCGACAGGATCGTCGTGCTGCGGCGGGGCACCAAGGTCGCCGACAAGCCGACGGCATCGACCTCGCCGGCGGAGATCACGGGCCTGATCACGGGGGCGATCGAGTATGCTTGACACCGGAAGCGCCAGCCGGCCGTCGGGGATCGACGCGGCGATCTCGCATCAGACCCATTCCCGCATCTCGCGGATGCTCGGTCAGCAGGCCTTCTGGGTCTTCGTCGCCGCCGTGCTCGCCTGCCTGGTGCTGAGCGTCGTCACCGAGACCTTCGCCACGCCGCAGAACCTGTTCAACGTCACCCGCAACTTCGCCTTCGTCGGCATCGTCGCGCTCGGCATGACGGTGGTCATCATCTCCGGCGGCATCGACCTGTCGGTCGGCTCGGTGCTGTGCCTGTCGGCGATGGTGCTGGCGATCAGCATGAACGCCGGCAACTCGCTCCTCTTCAGCGCGACGCTGGCGATCGCGGCCTCGCTCCTCGTCGGCCTCATCAACGGCGTGCTGATCGCCTATCTGCGCATTCCGTCCTTCGTGGTCACGCTCGGCATGCTGTCGATTGCTCGCAGCGCGGCGATGGTGCTGTCCAACAACAAGATGGTCTTCCAGTTCGGCCCCGACGAGAATCTGCTCTTCTGGCTCGGCGGCGGGTCGACCTTCGGCATCGCCAATCCGGTGATCGCACTCGCCATCTTCGCGGTGATGACCGGCTTTCTGCTGCGTTGGACACGCTGGGGGACGCACATCTTCGCGATCGGCGCCAACGAGAAGGCGGCGACGCTGACCGGCATCGCCGTCAAGCGGACCAAGGTCAGCGTCTACATGTTCTCCGCGCTGATGGCCGGGATCGCCGGCGTCCTCGAAGCCGGCTGGCTCGGCGGCGTGACGACCAATCTCGGGCAGTCGATGGAGCTCAGCGTGATCGCCGCCACCGTCATCGGCGGCGCCAACCTGCTCGGCGGCTACGGCACCGTCTTCGGCTCGGTGGTCGGCGCCGCGCTGATCGAGGTGATCCGCAACTCGCTGATCCTGCTCGGGATCAGCACCTTCTGGCAGGGCGCCTTCGTCGGCGGCGCGATCGTGCTCGCCGTCGCGTTCGACCGCATCAGGGCCCTCCGCGAGAGCGAGAATTGAGATTGGTCGGACCGTGGTGACGAGACGTCGACAGGCAAAGGAACCGGTCGCTCCGGAAGTTCCGGGCGCCGTGGAAGGCACGCGCAAGCCCTACGCTCCGGGACGGCCGGCATCTCCCAGAATCTCCGGCACCTTCGTGCATTTCTCGGTCGCCAACGAGATCGGCCAGCGGATTGTACGAGGCGACTATCCGCCCGGAACGATCCTGCCCAACGAGGCGGACTGGTCGGAGATGTTCGGCGTCGGCCGCTCGGTGGTCCGCGAGGCCATCAAGATGCTGATGGCGAAGAACCTGCTCGCCTCGCGTCCCAAGATCGGCAGCTGGGTGGAGCCCCGCGAGCGCTGGAACCTCCTCGATCGGGAGGTCCTCACCTGGTACGCGGCCTCGCCCGAGCGGCACGAGTTCCTGAAGACGGTGCAGGAGTTCCGCTACATCATCGAGCCGGAGGCGGCCGCGCTCGCCGCGGTTCGCCGGACCGAGCAGGAGCTGGAGACGATCACCCGCGCGTGCCGCGAGATGCGGGCCGCCCGCACCCTCAGCGAGCGCACCGCCGCCGACACGCGCTTCCACCTCGCGATCCTGCGGGCGGCCGGCAACGAGCTGCTGCTGCCGCTCGGGGCGCTGATCGACTCGGCCCTCGAGGGCCTGTTCGTCTTCGTCACGCGCGAGGTGAACGACCTGCAGCACGCCCAGGACCTGCACGAGGACATCGAGAAGAACATCCGCCTGCAGCGGCCGGAGGCCGCCCGCAAGGCGGTGCGGCGGCTGCTGGTCAACACCGACGCGATCATCGCCGAGCATGCGGCCGCCCGCGCCGCGCCGCGCGTTCCGGCCTGAGCGCGGCGCCGCCGATCGCCGTCCGCCGCATCACGCCGCTTCGGCGATCATCTTGCGGAAGCGGACGAGGGCGAGGCCGAACAGCACCGCGCCGATGCCCGCGAGGGCGAGGAACTGCGGCCAGACCACCGAGAACCCCGCGCCGCGGAACAGCACGGCCTGCGACAGCGCCACGAAATGCGTCGTCGGCGCCGCGAGCATGATGGTCTGCACGAGCTCCGGCATGCTCTCGCGCGGCGTCATCCCCCCGGACAGCATCTCGAGCGGCATGATGGTGAGGATGACGAGCAGCGCGAACTGCGGCATCGAGCGCGCCAGCGTCGCGAGAAAGATGCCGAGCGAGGTGGTGGCGAACAGGTTCATCGCCGCCGCGGCGAGGAAGAGCGCGATCGAGCCTTCGATCGGCACGTGCAGGAGGCCCTGCACGACGACGAGCAGCGAGATCGCGGTGGCGACGACGACGACGGCGCCCATCGCCCAGATCTTGCTCGCCATGATCTCGAACGGGGTGACCGGCATCACGAGCAGGTGCTCGATCGTGCCGTGCTCGCGCTCGCGGATCAGCGCCGCGCCGGTGAGGATGATCGACAGCAGCGTCACCTGGTTGACGATCTCGATCACGGCGCCGAAGGCGGACTTGTCGAGCGTGGTGTTGAAGCGTGCCCGCAGCTGGAGATCGACCGGCAGCACGGTCGCCGTGCGATAGCCCTGGAGGAACGCGGCCACCTCGGTGGCGACGATGGTCTGGATGTAGCCGGCGCCCGTGAAGGCCTGGCTGACGCGCGTCGCGTCGACGTTGAGCTGCACCTCCGCCGCGCGTCCGGCGAGCACGTCGCGCTGGAAGTTCGGCGGGATGTCGAGCGCGAAGGTGATCGAGCCGTCATCGAGGCCGGCATCCATCTCGGCCGGGCCGATCAGCTTCGGCGGCACGAAGTAGGGCGGGTAGAAGGCGTTGACGATGCGCGCCGAAAGCGCCGATCCGTCCTCGTCGACGATCGCGATCGAGGCGCGGTTGAGCGATTCGGGCAGCGTGCTCGCCGCGGTGTAGATCGCCACCGTGAAGGCGTAGGCGATCAGCACCAGCATGACCGGGTCGCGCAGCAGGCTCCGCCATTCCTTGACGCCGAGGTGGAAGACGTTGGCGAGCCGCATCGCTCAGCGCTCCTGCTTCCTCAGCAGCAGCGCGCCAAGGCCGATCAGCACCGGCACCGCCACGAGGAGCGGCAGGAAGGACGGCGCCAGTTGCTCGAAGCCGAGCCCTTTGGCGAAGGTGCCGCGCGAGATCGTCAGGAAATGCGTGGTCGGATACAGCTCGCCGATGACGAAGGCGGTCCCCTCGAGCGAGGAGACCGGATCGATGAAGCCGGAATACTGCATGGCCGGGATCATCGTCACGATCGCGGTGCCGAAGATCGCCGCGACCTGGCTGCTCAGAAAGGACGACATCAGGAGGCCGATCGCGGTCGCCGACATGACGTAGAGCAGCGCCGCCGCCGAGAGCGCGAGGAAGCTTCCCTTCAGCGGGACGCCGAATGCGGCGACGGCGAGCAGCACGAGCAGGAGGAAGTTGAAGAGCGCGAGCGCGACATAGGGGAGCTGCTTGCCGAGCAGGAACTCGAGCCGCGTCGTCGGCGTCACATAGAGGTTGATGATCGATCCGAGCTCCTTCTCGCGCACTACGCTGAGGGCGGTGAGCATCGCCGGGATCAGGATCAGCACCATCGGGATGAGGGCCGGCACCATGGCGACGATGCTCTTGACGTCGGGGTTGTAGCGATAGCGCAGGGCGATGCTCACCGGGCTCGCCGCGCTGCCGGCCTCCTGCAGCCATTGCTGGTGCAGCGCCTCGACGTATCCCTTGACGGTCTCGGCGCGCATCGGCATGGCGCCGTCGATCCAGGCACCGATCTCGACCTGCCGGCCGCGGGCGATGTCGCGGCCGAAGCTCGGCGGGATCTCCAGCGCCAGCGTGAGCTTTCCGGCCCGCATGCGGCGGTCGAGGTCGCCATAGTCGACCAGCGCCGGCAGCTCGTCGAAGTAGCGCGAGCCGGCGATGTTGATGGCGTAGTTCTGGCTGACCGTGGTCTGGTCGCGGTCGAGGACCGCGAAGCTGAGGCGCTCGACATCCATGGTGATCCCGTAGGCCATGATGGTCATCAGGATCAGGCTGCCGAGGAGGGCGAGCGTGGCCCGGATCGGATCGCGCCACAGCTCGAGCGCCTCGCGGCGCGCATAGCTCAGCATCCGCCGCGGATCGAAGCCGCGGGCGGGCGGATGGGGCTGTCCTCCCGGCGGCATCTCGCGAGGCGATGTAGAAGACGTCTCGTCATTGCGAGCGAAGCGAAGCAATCCAGCTTCTTCTCCAGTGCCAGAAGCCTGGATTGCGTCGTCGCCGGCGCTCCTCGCAATGACGGCGGGCTCGGGGAGGATGGCGGGAGCACCAGCGGCGGGTGCCGCGACGGGCGCTCCCGCTGCCTCCTCGAGATAGAGCACGAAGGCGTCCTCGAGTGTCTCGACCCCGCGCCTCTCGACGAGGGCCGCCGGCGTGTCGCTGACGAGCACCCGCCCGGCATGCATCAGCGAGATGCGGTCGCAGCGCTCGGCCTCGTTCATGAAGTGCGTCGAGACGAAGATCGTGACGCCCTCGCGCCGCGAGAGGTCGATCAGCACCTGCCAGAAGCGGTCGCGGGCGATCGGATCGACGCCCGATGTCGGCTCGTCGAGGATCAGCACCACCGGCGCATGGATCATGGCGACGGCGAGCGACAGCCGCTGCCGCTGCCCGAGCGGCAGCGCACCCGGCAGCACGTCCATGATCTCGCCGAGCTCGAAGTGCTCGGCGATCTCCGATACGCGCCCCTCGATGGTGCCGGGCGGCAATCCGAACAGGCGTGCGTGCAGCAAGAGGTTCTGCCGCACGGTGAGCTCGGTGTAGAGCGAGAAGCCCTGCGACATGTAGCCGACGCGCCGGCGCGTCTCGAGATCGCGCGGGTCGAGCGGCTGCCCGAACAGCCGGGTCTCGCCCTCGCTCGGCGGCAAAAGACCCGTGATCATCTTCATGGTCGTCGTCTTTCCGCAGCCGTTCGAGCCGAGAAAGCCGAAGATCTCGCCGCGACGGATGCGGAAGCTGACGTCGTCGACGGCGACGAAGTCGCCGAAGCGCATCGTCAGGTGCTCGGCCTCGATGGCGATGTCGCCGTCGCCTGCACGCGGCGCGATCACGACCGGACGGTGGCCGCGCCGCCGCTCCTCCGGAAGCAGAGCGATGAACGCGGCCTCGAGCGTGGTCGCCGCGGTGTGGGCGAGCAGCTCGGGCACCGTGCCGGTCGCCAGCACGCGGCCGCCATCCATCGCCACCAGCCAGTCGAAGCGCGCCGCCTCCTCCATGTAGGCGGTGGCGACGACGACGCTCATGCCCGGGCGGCTGCCGCGGATGCGGCCGATCAGCTCCCAGAACTGGCGGCGCGACAGGGGATCGATGCCGGTCGTCGGCTCGTCGAGGATCAACAGGTCCGGATCGTGCACCAGCGCGCAGCAGAGCCCGAGTTTTTGCTTCATGCCGCCGGACAGCTTGCCGGCAGGGCGGTCGACGAACGGGGCGAGGCCGGTGCTCTCCACGAGCTCGGCGATGCGTGCGCGCCGTTCCTCGCGCGATTGGCCGAAGAGGCTGGCGAAGAAGTCGATGTTCTCGAACACCGACAGCGTCGGATAGAGGTTCTTGCCGAGCCCCTGCGGCATGTAGGCGATGCGCGGGCATACCGCGCGGCGGTGGCGGGCGCTCGCCATGTCGCCGCCGAGCACCTCGATGCGGCCGCCCTGCACGGCGCGCGCGCCGGCGATCAGCGCGAGCAGACTCGATTTTCCGACGCCGTCGGGACCGATCAGCCCGACCATGCTGCCGGAAGGGATGTCGAGCGTCACCCCGGCGAGCGCGACCACCTTGCCGTAGCGCAGCTCGACGTCGCGCAGACTGGCGACCACAGCCGCCGGCGCGCCGCTCATTGCGGCAACCTGACCTGCAGCTCGGGTGGCCAGGTCGCGTCGGGGCGGAGGGCGACATAGGCGATGCCGGGAACGCCGGTCTTCACTTGGCGGATGTACCTCTGCAACAGATCGGGCGCGATCTTCACCTTGATGCGGAACATCAGCTTCTGCCGCTCCTCCGCTGTCTCCACCGTCTTCGGCGTGAACTGCGCGACGTCGGCGACGAAGGTGGCGCGGGCCGGGACGACGTATTGCGGCGCCGCATCGAGCACGAGGCGCGCCTCGGCGCCCAGCGCGACGCGGCCGGCCTCCTCGGTCGGCAGGAAGAAGGTCATGTAGACGTCGCCGAGGTCGACGATGTTGAGCACCTTGCCGCCGGCGCCGAGCACCTCGCCGGGCTGGGCGACGCGGAACTGCACGCGCCCGTCGCGGGGCGAGGTCAGCGTGCTGTCGTCGATGTCGGCCTGGATGCGCTCGATGGTCGCCTTCTCCGCGTCGATCGCAGCGCCGGCGTTGACGACCTCCGATTCCGCCGCGCTGATCGCCGACTCGGCCGCTGCGACCTGCGCCTGCGCAGCGCTCACGGCGGCCTTGGCGCCTTCGAATCGGGCGCGATCATTGTCGAGGTTCTCGATCGATCCGGAGCCGCTCTTGGCGAGCTGGTCGGACCGGTCGAAGCGCCGCCGGGCCGCGTCGAGCTCGGCCTCCCGCTGCGCCACCACGGCGACCGCGGCTTCCTTCTCGGCCCTGCGCTGCACCACCTGGGCCTTGGCGGTGTCGACGGCGATCGTCGCCCGCCGCAGCTGCGCTTCCGCCTCGCGCCGCTGCGCCTCGAGCACCTGGGTGTCCATGCGCACGAGGACCTGGCCGGCGGTGACGAAATCGCCCTCGTCGGCGAGGATCTGGGTGACCCGGCCGGCGGTCTTGGTGGCGATGTCGATCTCGGTCGCCTCGATGCGGCCATTGGCACGCGCGATGCCCTCGGGCAGGGCCGGCGGCTGCAGCCACTGCCAGGCGAAATAGGCGCTGGCGATCAGGGCTGCGGCGACGGCCGCCCGCACGAGCCATTTCTTGCCGACCATCGTAGGAGCCCGCCGCCGTGCGTCAGAGGAGACCGTCTTGCTATAGAACCACGCCGTGGCGACCTTGAGACACATCAAGCCGCGAGCAGGTCCCGTCCCCAAAGCGTACGGCGTCGCTCGCGGCGGCCTTCGAGACGCTGCCGTCTGGAGCGCTCAGCGCACCCACCGCAGTGCCGCGATGCGCGGATCGGCGGCGAAGGCGGACGTATCGAAGTAGAGCACGTCACGCGGACTCTCGCGCACTGCCTGCACGCCGGCGGGGCCGAACCGGAGCCGCCAGGAGCGCATCGCCGTCGGCCCCGCCTCCGAGAAGGCCTGGCAGGTCAGGAGCGCGATGTTGCGGCCACCGCCCGGATCGCGGACCGACCGGTAGGCGATCGCGGTGATGCCGGCCGAGCGGGCCGCCTCCGCCAGAGCCTGGCAGGCGTCGTACCCGATCGGATCCTCCCAGGATTGGCCGTCTCTGGAGAGCGGCGGCTGCGTCAGGTCGAGCATCCGCTCCACCGCGTAGCGCGCCTCGAAGGCGTGGAAGTGCGGCGGGTCGACCGGCCACGGCGTCGCCGGCGATTCCAGGAAGAACAGCAGCCGGTAGAACGCCATCTCGGCGACCGCCGTCCCCTCCGCGGCCGAGGCGTAGTAGACGCCCGGCGTCCAGCCGGCGCGCCGGAAGCGCGATCCGTGCGGATAAGGCTGGTAGCGGAACGGGGTGAACAGCAGGTAGCTCAGGTGGCGGCACTCCGGCGGCACGGCCGGCTTCGTCTCCTCGATCAGCCGCTCGAGAATGTCCTGCTCGTCCGGGGTGTCGACGAGCTTCATGGTCGAGGCCATGTGCTGCGCCTCCACCATCCGCCAGCAGCCCCCGTCGGCGGCCCGCGCCTTAGATCGGAGCGCGTCGGGCGTCCAGGTAGGCGATGACATTGGCGAGGCCGGCGATCGTGACGATCATTCGGGCGGGAATTCCGCCGAGCGCGGTGTTCTCGTTCGCGAGCCATGCCCGCGCCGCGGCGCGATCGCCGCCCACCAGCGCGTCCAGCGACCGGAACAGGCGCACGAACAGGACGCCGAGCTCGAAAGGCTTGCTGCCGGGCGCCAGCGCGTAGCCGCCACGCCGCATCCGCGAGACGCTCGGCCCCGAAACACCGAGCGTCGTCGCCAACAGCGTGTTCGTCACCCCGAGCTCGTCGGCCGCGCGCAGGACCGCCTTCGTCAGCACGGCGCCGGCGCCCTGGTGCTGCAATATCGGCTGGGCCAGGGACGGGTTCATGGGACCTCCGTCATTCCTCGGACAATATAGCGCGGCATTCTTTCTGAGGAAAGGGAGAGTCCTCCCGCGCGCAGCGCGATACGCCCGCGCTGGGCAGCCCACTTCCCCGGCACGCGTCACGTCGGCTCCGCAGCAAGGCTCTCGCGCTGCGGGTCGAGCAGCAGCAGGCTCCCGTCCGGCCCGGCGGCGAGCGTGTGGATCAGGAAGGTTGAGGGCGCGCCGTGCGGGACCATCACGGGCGAGGGCGCGGAGACGATTCTGAGGCCGGCGCATTCGCCGATCCAGTCGATGTGGCGGTGGCCGTGCATGACGACGATGCGGTGCTGCACGGGCAACAGCTGCCGGACGAACCAGCTGCCGTTGATCAGGGCGGTGCCGACGCGCTCCGACAGCTTCTTCGCCGGCTTCGGATATTCGACGACATGGTGATGCAGCGCGACGATCCAGCGGGCGCGCGGATAGGCCTCCATGACGCCCGCCAGCTCGCGGGCCTGCTCGATCGAGACCGTGCCGAGCGCATTGGTGAAGGAGAAATGCGTCTCGGCATTGGAGTTGAGCACCAGCACGCCGAGCCCGTCCTCGGTCTTCGGCGGCAACACGAGCGGAAACATCTCGTCCCAGATGTTGCCGAGGTCGAAGGACAGCCGCAGCGTCGCCGCATTCGCGAAGGCGGCGACGGCGGCGCGCTTGGGCGCGAGCCAATCCGATAGCGTCTCGACCGGCGCGCCGCCGCCGGCCCGCCGCGCGACCAGCGCCGTGCGGCCCTGGATCGCCTCCATGGCCGACAGGCAGCGCATCTGACGCAGCCGCTTGCCGGGGCTCGTCGGCAGGTCGAGCCGGGCCGGGTTGGAGCGGTCGACGACGTTGAGGTCGTGGTTGCCGGGCAGGATGAGCATCCGCTCGCGCAGCGCCGGATGGCGGTCCATCGCGTCCATGAAGCAGGCCCACTCCGCCGACACCCCGGCATCGGTCATGTCGCCGGTGACGAGCACGAGGTCGAGCGGGTCGGCGGCGTGGATCTCCTCGAGGCGGGCGAGCACGCGCTCGAGGCGCCGGTTGCCCTGCGAGCCGCTGCGTCCGCTCTCGATGCGGAAGCCGTAGGGCTCGCCGACGATGTGGATGTCCGACAGATGCGCCACGCGCCAGCGCTGCCCGCCGGGGTCGGCGTCGAAGGCCGGCAGGTCTTTCGGCTGCGGCATCGTCCCGTCGGCGACGCCCCAGCCGAGCGCGGCGGCGGCGAGATAGGCGCCGAGGATGACGAGGCTGTTGGCGATCGCCGGAACGATGAAACGCTGCGGCGCCATCAGGTCGGCGGGCACGCCGAGGAAGCGGGTCGACGGCCAGGCGAGGGCGACCATGAGAAGCGCGAAGCCGCAGGTGATCACCCCGGCGCCGATCGCCGTCGCGCCCCGCAGTCTCGCCCTGGCTTGCGGCGGGGCGTCGCGTTCATGCCGCTCTATGACGTGCCGAAGCGCCTCGCGCCAGAAGGCGTAGAAGGGCTGCACCGCGATCGAGTTCAAGGACCAGAAGCTGCGCTCGGCGAGCCGCAGCAGCGGCCGGCCTACGAACCAGCCGAGGGCGAGCAGCGCACCGAGAAGAAGGAACGAGGCGATCCCGGCGAGGGTGGCGACGTCGGAGGTGAGCTGCGTGAGCCAGGCGGAGACGACGAGCGGCGCGGCACCGAGCAGCAGTGCCGGGCCGACCATCATCAAGAGAAAGGTCAGGACGAGCTTCGGCAGGCTGATCTCGGACAACAGGCTGCCGGCGATGGCGAGCATCGAGCGCTGCTTGGGGCTCGAGACGTCATCCTCGGCATCGCCGCGGCGGGGATCGATCAGCTGGTCCATCGGCAGCCCCCAGGCGAGAGGCGCCGGCCCGCGGAACGCAGGCGACAGCGGCCGCGCGCCGGCCGGCAGCGACGAACGACGCTCGACACGCCAGCACCTCCGGCCGATCACCCCGACGAGGCGCCAGAATGTCCGATCCGCGCGCGGTCGTATAGCGGCCGCGAGCCGCCGCGGTGCTCTCAGACGAAGAACGCCTCGAACCGCGCCAGCACCTCGTCCGGCGCCTGTTCGGGGATGAAATGGCCGCTGACGATGGGGCCGCCCTGCACATCGGTCGCATAGTCGCGCCAGACGCCGAGCACGTCGTCGAAGACCGCCTGCGTGTGGCTCTCGACGCCCCACAGGATCAGAAGCGGCGTCTCGACCTTGCGGCCGAAATCGGCATCGTCCATGGCGAGGTCGACCGTGGCGCAGGCACGATAATCGGCGCAGGAGGCCATGATCGTCTTCGGCGTGAAGCAGCGCACATATTCCGCCCACGCTTCGGGCGTGAAGATCGAGCGGCCCGCCGGCGGCCGCACCATCATCGGCTCGAGGAACTTTTCACGCGGCACCGAGGCCATCATCGCCTCCGGCAGGCCGCCGGGCTGGGCCATGAAAACCCAATGGAAGGATTTCAGCGCCCAGCTGCGCGAGGCATTGTGCCAGACATGGCGGCTCGGCAGGATGTCGAGGATCGCGCATTTCTCGACGATGCCGGGATGGTCCTGCAGCAGCCGGTGCGCGGTGCGGCCGCCGCGGTCGTGGCCGGCGAGGAAGAAGCGCGAATAGCCGAGCGCGGCCATGACCTCGATCTGGTCCTGCGCCATCGCCCGGAACGAGTAGTTCGCGCAGTCCGGGTCGGGTTCCGGCGCCGAGCTGTCGCCATAGCCGCGCAGGTCGGTGGCGACGACGTGATAGCGCTCGGCGAGCCGGCCGGCGACCCTGTGCCAACAGACATGCGTCTGCGGATTGCCGTGCAGGAGCAAGAGCGGCGGCCCCTCGCCGCCGTGGCGGACGCGGATCCGCGCGCCGCTCGTCTCGACGAAAATGTCCGCAAAACCCTCGAACATGCATTCCTTCCCGGCCGCCTGCAGCGCCGCGTGCACGGCGCACCCGCATAAAGCCACCGCGTTCCCGGCCCGCGATGTCGCACGAACGACATTCCCCGGAGCTTGGCCGACCTATCCTCGCGCACGCTTCGCCGGCCGCGCATCGCGGCCGGGACAGGGCCGGCTGCGCGAGCGGCCGGCGGCAGGACGACGGGATCGGAACGGCGACCGGCGGGGATGCCTGCCCCGCGGCCCGGTCGACGACGCGGGATGGGCATGACGTACGGCGTGCACAAGTTCGAGTACGAGGTGGTCGCCGGGTGGGAGCGGCTCCCCGAAGGCTGGCACTTCGTCGAGGTCGCCGGCGTCGCCGTCGATTCGCGCGACCGCGTCTACGTGTTCAATCGCGGCGAGCACCCGGTGATCGTCTTCGACAAGGAGGGGGCCTTCCTCGCCGCCTGGGGCGAGGGGATCTTCACGAGCCCGCACGGCATCTTCATCGACAAGGAGGACCGGATCTACCTCACCGACGACGCCGACCATTCGGTGCGCGTCTTCGACACCGAGGGCAAGCTGACGCAGACGATCGGCCGCCCGGGCGTCGCCGCCGAGACCGGCTACCGCGTCGGCGAGAGCCCGGTGCTGTTCGGCGGCGCGCCGTTCAACCGCGTCACCAATGTCGCCAAGGGGCGCAACGGCGACCTCTACATCAGCGACGGCTACGGCAATGCGCGGGTGCACCGCTTCTCGCCGGACGGCACGCACCTCGCCTCGTGGGGACAGCCGGGCACCGGGCCGGGCGAGTTCAACCTGCCGCATGCGGTCGCGGTCGATTCTGGCGGCCGCGTCTACATCGCCGACCGCGAGAACTCGCGCGTCCAGATCTTCAGCTCCGACGGCGTCTTCCTGACCGCCTGGGACTGGGTCGGCCGGCCGAACGACATCTTCATCGACGACCAGGATTTCATCCACATCGCCGAGCTCGGCTGGGCCAAGCCGGTCCCCACCTTCGTGCACGACCGCGCCTGCCGCTGTCCGCCCGGCGGGCACGACCCGGTGGCGCGGGTCACGGTGTGCGATCCGGACGGCAAGATCGTCGCGCGGTTCGGCGGCCCGAAGCCGCTGCTGCCGGGCAACTTCATCGCCCCGCACGGCCTGTGGTGCGATTCCTGCGGCGATCTCTACGTCGGCGAGGTCACGGTGCGCGGCGGCGCCGTGCAGCTGCTCGCGCCGCTAACGCCGCACTGCTTCCAGAAATTCAAGCGCTCCGGGGTCTAGGCGGAGTGGGGAGGACGAGGTCGGGCCGCAAGGCGGAGAGGGAGTGCACTGGTCGATGGCGAGCATGAGCACCGAGAGCGCAGCCAGCGCTGGCATCGCCGTCGCGCGCCCGCGCCGCAAGCGGATCGATCTGTTGCCTTACGCGCTGATCGCCCCGATCGGCATCCTGCTGCTCGCGATCACGCTCTACCCGACCATCGAGGCCGTGCGCCTCGCGATGACCGACGCCTCGCTGCTTCGCCTGCAGCGGGCGGCCTTCATCGGCCTCGGCAATTTCCGGCGCATGCTGGGCGACCAGGTCTTCCTCGACGGCCTCTGGCGGACGCTGCGCTGGGACGTCGCCGTCGTCGGCATCGAGCTCGCGATCGCGCTGCCGATGGCGCTCTTCCTCAACCTGACGTTCCGCGGCCGCGGCTTCGTGCGGGCTGCCATGATGGTGCCCTACATCACGCCGCCGGCGGTGGTGGGCCTCGTCTTCCTCTACATGTTCGACGGCAATTTCGGCGTCGTGAACGACATCCTGGTCCGCATCGGCGTGCTGGACCGCTACGTCGCCTGGATGAGCGACCCGATGGCGAGCTTCTGGATCGTCGTCTCGGCGATGGTCTGGTACGGCACGCCGCTGATGGCGCTGATCCTGCTCGCCGCGCTGCAGACGATCCCGGCCGAGCTCTACGAGGCGGCGGACGTCGACGGCGCCGGCCGCTGGGCGCAGTTCTGGAGCATCACCATCCCGCACATCCTGCCGACGATCTTCTTCGTCGTGCTGTTGCGCATGATCTGGATGTCGAACCACATCGACATGATCTTCGTCATGACCACCGGCGGTCCCGGCTTCACCAATCACACCGAGGCCGTCTACAGCTTCACGCTGACCAACCAGTTCCAGATCGGCTACGCGTCGGCGATCGCAGTCGTGCTCGCCGTCATCCTGATGACGGTCTCGGCGCTCTACGTCCGCCATCTCGCCCGCAACGTGCTGGCGCAAGCCTCATGAGCGCCACAGCCCCCCGCCGCCGGACCAGATCCGCCGCCCCGCGCCGCCTCTTGATCGCCGCCGGCGTCTTCATCGTGCTGCTCTATTCGCTCGGGCCGCTGATCTGGATCTTCATCGCCTCGATCACGCCCGAGCGCACGGCCGATTTCGACCAGGCCTGGCTGAGCAACCGCCAGGTCACCTATTTCCCGAGCAACCCGACGCTCGACAATTACGGGCGGCTGTTCGAGGCGGTGCCGTTCGGCATCTACTTCCGCAACAGCACCATCATCGCCACCGGCAACATGCTGCTGACGCTCGCGATCGCCAGCCTCGGCGCCTACGGCTTCGTGCGCTTCCGCTTCTTCGGACGCAGCTCGTTCCTCGTCGCCATGCTGGTCGCCTACACCATTCCGAGCGTGGTGCTGCTCGTGCCGCTGCTCGTCATCTTCCGCAGCTACGGGCTCAACAACACCCATCTCGGCATGGTGCTGGCCGAGGCGACGCATTCGGCGCCCTTCGTGCTGCTCCTGATGATCAACTACTTCTCGACGCTGCCGAAGGATCTCGACGAGGCGGCGCAGGTCGACGGCTGCGGCCGGCTGAAGGTGCTGTGGCGGATCATCCTGCCGCTGTCGCTGCCGGGCCTCGTCGCCGGCGGCCTGCTCGCCTTCATCATGACCTGGAACAACTTCCTCTTCGCCTTCCTGCTCACCTCGACCACCGAGGTGAAGACGCTGCCGGTGATCATGCGGCAGTTCGCGCTCGGCGAGCCCGCCGTCTGGGGCGTCAGCGCCGCTGGGGCGATCCTGAGCACCCTGCCGGTCGCGCTCATCTTCCTCCTCTTCCAGAAGATGCTGATGAGCGGCCTCGCGGCGGGGGCGGTGAAGGGCTGATACCGATTTCAACCGAGAGAAAACAAAAGGGAGAGAACGGCATGACCGACAAGATCAAGACGAACGGTCCCGATACCGCGGCCGCCGGCTTCACGCGCCGCCAGGCGCTCGCCGTCGCCGCAGGCGGCGCCGCGCTCATCGGCGGGGCTGCGCCGGCCCGATCGCAGGTGGCCTCGCCTGCCGTGCGCAAGAAGGTGAAGCTGACCTATTGGAACTGGGCCGACAATCCGACCCACCAGAAGATCTCGACCGACTCGGTCGCCATGTTCAACAAGGCGCAGGATCTCATCGAGGTCGAGGTCGACTCCAACATGGCCGTCATGGAGGCGAGGAAGAAGCTCGTCGTCTCCTACGCGGCCGGCGCGCCGCCGGACGTCATCATGACCGTCCAGTACTGGGTGCAGGACTATCTCGACAACGGCATCCTGGAGCCGATCGGCGATCGCTTCGAGAAGTGGGACGAGAAGGCCGACTTCTTCCCCAACATCATGGAGCAGACGCGCTCCAAGCCGAACCAGCCGTTCCTGTTCCTGCCGCAGACCAGCATCCCGTATTTCCTCTACTACCGCGCGGACTGGTTCAAGGAGGCCGGCATCGCCTATCCGGAGACGCTCGACGACATGGTCGCGGCGGCGAAGGCGATCACCAAGGCGCCGGACCGCTACGGCTTCGCCATGCGCGGCCAGACGGCGTCGGCGATCCAGATCATCTTCCCGATCTGGGCCAGCGCCGGCGTGAAGTTCGCGACGCCGGACGGCAAGGTGGATTTCGACTCCCCGGCCGGCATCGAGGTCACCGAGAAGTATCTGAGCATGGCGCTGAAGGACAAGTCGGCGCAGCCGACGGCGGTCAATGACGGCTATCGCGAGCTCTACGCGCTGATGGAGAAGGGCCGCTGCGGCATGTGGCTCTACGGCCCGCATGCGAGCCCGGCGCTGATGGCCGCGCTCGGCGACCGCATCCAGGCCGGCCAGAACCCGCGCGTCGGTCCGAACCATTACATGATCGCCAATCCGGAAGGGCCGATGATGGTCTCGGCCTGCAAGGAGAAAGACGCCGCCTGGGAATTCATGAAGTTCATCGCTTCGGGCGACGCGGCGATGCTCTACACCGCCAACCGCGCCGTGCCGCCGGTGCGCAAGTCGCTGGCGCAGCGGCCCTTCTTCCAGGACAACCGCTTCATCAAGATGTCGCTGGACCATGTCGACACGTGGTGGACGCCGCCCTACGACCACCCGCACTGGACCAACTTCCAGGACAAGATCGCCCCGTTCTGGCAGGAGGCGGTGCGCGGCAACATCACGCCGGCGCAGTTCAACCAGCAGGGGGCGAAGTTCCTGCGGGGCGAAGCGTGATCGTCGACCGTCCGCGGCGCCCCGGGCCGGCTTCGTAGCCCATGGCGGAAGTCCGGTTGCAGGGCGTGGTGAAGCGCTTCGGCGAGACCGAGGTCGTGCGCGGCATCGATCTCGACATAGCCGACGAGGAGTTCGTCGCGCTCGTCGGCCCCTCGGGCTGCGGCAAGTCGACGACGCTGCGCATGATCGCCGGCCTCGAGGAGGTCACCGCGGGCGAGGTCATGATCGGCGGGCGCGTCGTCACCGACGACGCGCCCAAGGATCGCGACATCGCCATGGTCTTCCAGAGCTACGCGCTCTACCCGCACATGACGGTGCGCGAGAACATGTCGTTCGGCCTCAGGCAGAAGCGCACGCCGCGGGCCGAGATCGCGCGCCGCGTCGTGGCGGCGGCGCAAATCCTCGACATCGAGGACCTGCTCGAGCGCAAGCCGCGGCAGCTCTCCGGCGGTCAGCGGCAGCGCGTCGCCATGGGGAGGGCGATCGTCAGGCAGCCGAAAGTGTTCCTGTTCGACGAGCCGCTGTCGAACCTCGACGCGCAGCTGCGCGTGCAGATGCGCACCGAGATCAAGCGGCTGCGCCAGAAGGTGCGCACGACGACGGTCTACGTCACGCACGACCAGGTCGAGGCGCTGACGCTGGCCGATCGCATCGTCGTCATGAACCGCGGCCGCATCGAGCAGATCGGCTCGCCCTACGACCTCTATCACGCGCCGGCGACCCAGTTCGTCGCCGGCTTCATCGGCTCGCCGGCGATGAATTTTCTGCCGGTGCGCATCGAGCCGGCCGGGGAGGGGCTTTCGCTGCGGCTCGGCCAGAACCTCGCGTTCCCGATGCCGCCGGAGCGCCGGCAGCGCTATGCGGCGCTCGCCGGGCGCGGCGACCTCCTGCTCGGCCTGCGGCCGGAGCATTTCTCGCCCGCCGGCGGCGACCTGCGGCCGGGCCAGGTGCCGTTCGAGGCGCGCGTGAACATCGTCGAGCCGGTCGGCATGGAGGTGTTCGTCTACTTCGCGCTCGCCGGGACGGAGGTGTGCGCGCGCCTCGCCCCCGAAGCCGCGCCGCGCGAGGGCGCCACGCTGCGTCTCGCCGCCGATCTCGACAAAATGCACGTCATCGATACCGCGACGGGGCGGGTGGTGTAGGCGCCTCCGAGCCGCATCGGCCTCCCGGTTCGTCGTCCTCCGCGAAGGCGGAAGACCCAGACTATTTCCTCGGGGAAGCGAAGGAGAGGCTGGATCCTCCGCCTCCGCGGAGGATGACGAGCGGAAGCTCCGCGCGTCTGACCAAGAACCTGCGGCTCTCCTTCGCTGTGGCGAGTTCGGCGTCAGCCGTCTCGCGCCCGCGGCTCGTAGCGCTCGACGGCGATCTCGTCGGACCGTTCGCGCATGGCGGCGGCGTCATGCCAGGCCTGCATGCGCAATAGCGTGTCCATGTCAACGCCGAACGCCTTCTCGATCCGAAGCGCCATCTCCGGCGAAAGCGATGCCTTCTCGTTGAGGAGATCGGAGAGGGTGGCGCGGCGTACGCCCAGGATCTCCGCCGCCCTGGCAACCGGCAAGCCGAGCTCGTCGATGATCTCCTCGCGAATGAAGGCGCCGGGATGCGAAGGCTTCATCCCGATCTTCGCGATGGTCTCGCTCATCAGTGATAGTCCTCCAGGTCGAGGTTGATGATATCCCCTCTTTCGATTTCGAACGTTATGCGCCAGTTAGCGGACACGGACACACTCCAGGTGCCGGCGCGATCCCCGGCGAGCTGATGAACCCGCCAGCCCGGCGGGCCTTGCACCCCCTCGATACCGGGCGCGGCAATCAGCGCCGTGAGAATGTTGCGGGTCCTGTTGATCAGATCGGGTCGGATCTCGCGCGGATCGTTGCTCTCGAAGCCGCCGCAGGCCACGGTGCCGGGCAGAGCGGATGATCATACCTGCATACGTACGGCGGCACCGTACGGACGTCAAGGTGTCGCTCAGCCGACGCCGCGGCGCTAGGTCTGCGGTAGTTGCGACCCCGACGCGGGATTGCGCTGCCGCCTTGGCAACTGCTGCGAAACGACTTGTCGGCTGGCCGACAGCTGCGGCCGGCCCACCATCGTAATCCTTCTGCATGTGCCGGCCCGCCGTCCGAAGGCGGATGCCGGCCACCTCGCCGCAAGAACAAGCCGGCCGGTTCACGGCTCGACAATCCAGGGAGGCAGACATGCGATCGATCCGTCTCGTCGCCGGCATGCTCGCCGGCCTCGCCGCGATCGCGGCGCCGGCGGCCGTCTCGGCCGCCGACTATCCGACCAAGCCGATCCGCTGGATCGTCCCCTACAATCCTGGGGGCGGCACGGATTCCTCGGCCCGCATCCTGCAGATCGCCATCGAGCAGAACAAGCTGTTGCCGCAGCCGATCGCCGCCGTGAATGTCGGCGGCGCCGGCGGCTCGATCGGCGCCCGCCAGGTCAAGGACGCGCCGGCCGACGGCTACACGATCCTGATCCACCAGTCGGCGCTGCTCATCCAGGACGCGAACGGGATGAGCGACTTCGGCTTCCGCGACTTCGAGCCGGTGATCTCCATCAACCAGCAATGCATGGTCGCCGGCGTCATGGAGTCGAGCCCCTACAAGACCTACAAGGAGCTGATGGACGCGGTCACCAAGGAGCCGCGCAGCGTCGTCTGGGGCGGCAATATCGGCAGCGCAAACCACATGGCGATCGCCGTGATGGAGAAGGCGAGCCCCGGCAGCGAGTTCAAGAAGGTGCAGCTCGGCGGCGCGGCGGAAAGCTTCGCGGGCCTCAAGGGCGGCATCATCAATGTCGGCAATTTCGGCGTCGGCGAGATTTTGGCCTTCCGCGGCGGCGGCCTGAAGCCGCTCGCCGTGCTCGCCGAGAAGCGCGATCCGACGCTGCCCGACGTGCCGACGGCGAAGGAGCTCGGCTATGACGCCGTCTTCTGCAACGAGCACAATCTCTATGCGCCGAAGGGCACGCCGGCCGACCGCGTCGCCGTGCTGCGCGAGGCCTTCAAGAAGGCGCTCGAGAGCGAGTCCGTGAAGAAGGACTACGCCAACAAGCTCGGCGCCATCGCCACCTCGATGACCGGTGACGAGCTGAAGGCGCACCTCGCGGCCGAGCTGCAACGGCTGAAGCCGATGGCCGACACGATGAAGAGCAAGTAGCGGCGGGCCGGGCAGCCCGAGGAGGGCCGAAGGTCGAATGAGCAGGGCAGTGCGGGACATCGGCGTCAGCGCCGCGATCATCGTGTTCGCGGCGCTGCTCTATTGGGACTCGCTCGATCTGAAGCCGGGCAATTACGATCCGCTCGGCGCCGGCACCATGCCGAGAATCGTCGCCACCATCACCATAGGTTTGGCGCTGATCGTCATCCTGCAGACGCTGCTCATGCGGCCCAGGCGGACGCGATCCGCCGATCCGGGCTTCGAGCGGCGGCCGTGGCTCGCGGTGCAGGTGTTCGTCGCGTTCGCCGTCCTCGCCGTGCTGCTCTGGGCGCGCATTCCCTTCGGCATATCGAGCGCGCTCTTCCTGTTCGTCTCGGCGCTGGCGATCCGCCGCTTCCGGCCCGCCGCGATCCCTGGCGCGGCCGTGTTCGCCGTCGTCTGCGGCTTCGGGCTCACCTACATCTTCGGCTCGATGTTCGGCGTCGACCTTCCCTGAGCGGCGCCGGCACCGATGGAAGGCTTCCTCTCCGCCTCTCTCACCATTCTGTCGCCGCAGACGCTGCCGTTCCTCGTCGGTGGCACGGTGCTCGGCGTCCTGCTCGGCGTGATCCCCGGCGTCACCGGCGCCATGGGCATCGCGCTGATGCTGCCGCTCACCTTCTACATGACCGTCGACAACGCCCTGACGCTGATGGTGTCGATGTATGTCGGCGGCATCAGCGGCGGCCTCGTCACCGCCATCCTCCTGCGCATCCCGGGCGAGCCGGCGTCGATCGTCACCACCTTCGACGGCCATCCGATGGCGCGCCGCGGCGAGCCCGGCCGCGCGCTCGGCTATGCCGTCGGCGCCTCGGTGTTCGGCGGCCTCGTCTCCTGGGTGGCGCTGGTGTCGCTCACCTATCCGCTGTCCGAGCTGGCGGTGCGCCTGCGCCCGTTCGACATCCTCGCGCTCGTGATGATGGCGCTCGTGCTGATCGCCGCGCTCGGCCAGGGCTCGATCTTCAAGGGGCTCGTCTCGGGCCTCCTCGGGATCCTCGTCTCGATGCCGGGGACCGACCCGTCGACCGGCTTCGTGCGCCTCACCTTCGGCCTGCACGATCTCGACGCCGGCTTCTCGACGCTCGCGGTGCTGATCGGCTCCTACGCGGTGGCGCAGGTTCTGTCCGACCTGATTGACGTCGAGCGCAAGGGCGAGGCGATCGAGACCACCGGCCGCGGCATGTGGATCGGCTTCCGCGACTGGTGGGCGCAGCGCTGGAACCTTCTGCGCTCCTCGCTGATCGGCACCGGCATCGGCATCCTGCCCGGCATCGGCGCCACGGTCGGCTCGATCGTCGCCTACACGGTGGCGAAGACGAGCTCGAAGACGCCGGAAAAGTTCGGCACCGGCATCCCGGACGGCGTCGTCGCCTCGGAGGCCGGCAACAACGCCACCGTCGGTGGCGCGCTCGTGCCGCTGATCGCCATGGGCATCCCGGGCAGCGTCACCGACGTCTTCCTGCTCGCAGCGCTCGTCATCCACGGCCTGCAGCCGGGGCCGCTGCTGTTCAACGAGCACCCCGAGATCGTCTACATCATCTTCGCCACCTGCCTGCTCGCCCATGTCGTGCTCTTGGCGACCATGACCGGCTTCGGCATCCGCCTGCTCATCAAGCTGACGGCGACGCCGACCTGGTATCTGTTCCCGCTGATCCTGTTGTTCTGCATGATCGGCGCCTTCGGCGACAACAATCGCGCCTTCGACGTCTTCGTCATGCTCGGCTTCGGCGTCGTCGGCTTCGCCATGGAGAAGGCCGGCTTCTCGCTCGGCGCCTTCGTCATCGGCTTCGTGCTCGGACCGATCTCCGAGAGGAGTCTCCGCGCCGGGCTGACGCTGTCCGACGGGTCCTATCTCGACATGCTCCGCCATCCGGTGGCGGCGACCTGCCTTGCGCTCGCGGCGATCATGTTCGTCTGGGCGCTCCGCTCGCAGTACCGCATCAACCGGCTCGCCGCGCGGGCGGACGAGACGGCCTGACGCCGATGTCGATCCTCGCCCGCTGCCACGATCTCGACGACTTCCGGAAGGTGGCCCGCCGTCATCTGCCGCGGGGCGTGTTCGAGTTCATGGATCGCGGCGCCGAGCGCGAGACGGCGCTCGCCGAGAACGTCGCCGCATTCCAGCGCCTGAAGCTCCGGCAGCGCTTCATGGTCGATCTCACCCAGCGCGACATGGGCACGGAGCTGTTCGGCAAGCGCGTGTCGCTGCCGCTCGCCATCGCCCCGACCGGGATCGCCGGGCTCCTCTGGTACCAGGGCGAGCTGGCGCTGGCCCGCGCCGCCGCGGCTGCGGGCGTCCCCTTCACGCTCGCCGCGACCTCGATCACCTCGATGGAGACGGTGGCGAAGGAGGCCGGCGGCCGGCTCTGGTTCCAGCTCTACATGTGGACCGACGAGGAGGCCGCGCTCGAGATGGCGCGCCGTGCCCGCGACCTCGGCTACGAGGCGCTGTTCGTCACCGTCGACACCGCGCTCGGCCGCACGCGCGAATACAACGACCGCAACGGCTTTACCGACCCGATCTCGCTCAATCCCCGCTTCGTCGCCGACATGGCGCTGCATCCGCGCTGGCTCGCCGGCGTCATCGGGCGCTACGCCGTCGGGCCCGGCATGCCGCGTCACGAGAACTATCCGCCGAAGTATCAGCACCGGATCACACGCGGCTCCGAGCTGAAGCCGGTCAACAACCCGGCGCTGACTTGGGAAGCCATCGAGCGGATCCGAAAGATCTGGCCGGGGCCGCTGGTCATCAAGGGCCTGATCACGCCCGAGGACGCGCGGCTCGCCATCGAGCACGGGGCGGATGGCATATCGGTGTCGAACCATGGCGGACGGGCGCTCGACAGCGCGCCGGCGACCATCGACATGCTTCCCGGAGTGGTCGAGGCGATCGGCGGCCGGGCGACCGTCTTCCTCGACTCGGGCGTCCGCCACGGCAGCGACATCGTCAAGGCGGTCGCGCTCGGCGCCGATGCGGTGCTGGTCGGCCGGGCGACGCTCTACGGCATCGCCGCCGCCGGCCAGGCGGGCGCCGAGAAGGTGCTCTCCCTGCTCGCCACGCAGTTCGAGAAGAACATGGGCTATATCGGCTGCCGCCGCGTCGGCGAGCTCGGCCCGCACGTCTTCGTCCGTCCTGGAATCGCGCCGTGACCGTCTGCCTCGCCTGCCTCGGCTTCGTCTTCGACCGCTACGCCCAGCCGGTGATCCGCGCCTGCGCACCCGAAGACTTCGAGATCTCGTTCGCCGAGCAGCCGGGCGACCTGACCGAGGCGATGCTTACGGCGAGCGACATCCTGCTTACCGTCGCGCCTGTCACCGACGACATGATGGCGCGTGCGAAAAAGCTGCGCTTCATCCAGAAGTGGGGCACCGGCTACGACAAGATCGACGTCGCGGCGGCCGAGCGGCACGGCATTGCCGTCGCCATCACGGCCGGCGCCAATGCCGACACCATCGCCGAGCACGCGGTGACGCTGATGCTGACCGTGCTGCGCCGCATCCTCGTCGCCGACCGGGCGCTGCGCGAGGGGCGCTGGATCCCGCAGGACATCCGCCCGGTCGGCCAGCGCCTGTTCGGCAGGACGGTCGGCCTCGTCGGCTTCGGCAATGTCGGCCGCGCCGCGGCGCGCCAGCTCGCCGGCTTCGGCACGACGGTGCTCTACTACAAGCGCGGCGGGCCGTTGGCGCCGGAGCTCGCGCACGGCGCATCTTTCGTCCCGCTCGACGAGCTGCTCGAGCGGAGCGACATCGTCAGCCTGCATTGCCCCGGCGGCGCCGCGAATGCCGGCATGATCGGCGCGGCGCAGCTCGCGCGCATGAAGCCTGGCGCGGTGCTGATCAACGTCGCCCGCGGCGACCTCGTGGTCGAGGCCGACCTCGTTGCGGCATTGCGTGCGGGAAAGCTCTCCGGGGCCGGGCTCGACGTCTTCGCCGAGGAGCCGCTGCGGCCGGGCTCGCCGTTGCGGGAGCTCGACAACGTGGTGCTGACCCCGCACTCGGCCGGCAGCCTGATGGACGACGTGCCGATCATGGCCGGGCACGCCTTCGACAACATGCGGGCCTTCCTCGCGGGCCAGAAGATCCGCGCCGCCGACCTGATCGTCGATCCGAAACATCCCCGGCCGGCGGTGGCGGCGTGAAGATCACCGAGGTTCGCGTTCATCCGCTGTCGTTCACCTTCGACCGCGTGCTCTGGACCGCGCACGAGCCGTTCGACAAGGCGCAGCTCACCCTCGTCGAGGTGCGGACCGACGAGGGCCTCGTCGGCATCGGCGAGGTATCGACGGGCCCGCAGGCGGTGGTCTGCAGCCTGCTCGGGACGATGGCGCCGGCGATCGTCGGCCTGGACCCGCTGGCGCCGCAACAGATCTGGCAGCGCCTGTTCTCGGCGACCTGCCCGCGGCCGGGCGGGCTCGGGGGCTGGGACGGGCTGCCGCCGCCGCTGCCGCGCCATCAGCGCGGGCAGTTCATGGCCGCGCTGGCCGGCATCGACATCGCGCTCTGGGATCTGAAGGGCAAGGCGCTCGGCCTGCCGGTGTTCCGCCTCCTCGGCGGCACGCGCACCGACGTCTTCACTTACGCCGTCGGCGGTTTTTACGAGGAGGGCGGCGATCCGCTCGCCTGCGCCGACGAGCTCGCCGGCTTCGTCGAGAAGGGGTTTCAGGCGGTGAAGCTGAAGACTGGCGCGCTCGGCCTCGCGGCGGAACTGGAGCGGGTCCGCGCGGTACGGGCCGCGATCGGGCCGGACGTGCTGCTGATGCTGGATATGAACGCGCCCTATGACCTCGAGGGCTGCATCGGCTTCGCCCGCACCGTCGAGCCCGAGAACATCTTCTGGCTCGAGGAGCCGCTGCACTGGTATCTGCAGCCGGCCGATTTCGTCCGCCTCGCCGCCGCGACCCGCATCCCGCTCGCGCATGGCGAGCGCGAGTGGCACCACTACACGGTGCGAGACTTCGTCGATTCCGGCGCCATCCGCTACGTGCAGTTCGACGGCACCCGGCATGGCGGCTTCACCGAGGCGCTGCGGATCGCCGAATACGCCGCGCAGAAAGGCGTGATGATCGCCCCGCACACGGCCGCGCACATCCACGCCCACATCGTTTCGGCCTATGGCGATGCCGCCTTCGCGGCCGAGTCGGTTGGCGACGACGAGATGCACCCGATCCACCACCGCGTCTTCTCCGGCGGCGCGGTCTATCGCGAGGGGCGCGTCCACCTCTCCGAGGCGCCGGGCTTCGGGCTCGAGGTGGACTGGGATGCCGTGGCCCGGCTGAAGGCGTGACGGGCATGCAGCGCGCCCCGGCATCGCCCGATCTGCGCATCCTCGCCGAGGGTTTTCTGTTCCCCGAAGGCCCCGTCGCCTGCGCGGACGGCTCGGTGCTGCTGGTCGAGATCGAGCGCCGCACGGTCACCCGGGTCACGGCGGACGGCGCCGTCGAGATCGCCGCGCAGCTCGACGGCGGCCCGAACGGCATCGCCTTCGGCCCCGACGGCGCGCTCTATGTCTGCAACAATGGCGGCTTCCTGTTCCGCGAGGTCGGCGGGTACAGACGCGTCCAGCCCGGCGTGCCCGACCACTATGAAGGCGGCTGGATCGAGCGCGTCGAGCTTTCCACCGGCCGCCGCGAGGTGCTCTACACCCATGCCGGCGAGCACCGGCTCATCGGGCCGAACGACCTCGTCTTCGACCGTCACGGCGGCTTCTACTTCACCGATTTCGGCAAGATGCACGCCCGCCACCGGATGAATGGCGGCCTCTATTACGGCAAGGCCGACGGCTCCTCGATCGTCGAGGTCGCCTATCCGTTCATCATGCCGAACGGCGTCGCGCTATCGCCGGACGGGGCGACCGTCTACGTCGCCGAGACCGAGACCGGGCGCCTCTGGGCCTTCGATCTCGAGGCGCCCGGCATCGCCCGGCGCGAGCCGTTCCCCTCGCCGCATGGCGGCCGCCTCGTCTGCGGCCTGCCCGGCTATCAGCGCTTCGACAGCATGGCGGTGGAAGCCTCTGGCAATCTCTGCGTCGCGACGCTGATCACCGGCTGCATCACCGTGATCTCGCCCGCCGGCGAGGTGCTGCGCCAGGTGACGACGGGCGATCCGATCACGACCAACATCTGCTTCGGCGGGCCGGAACTGCGCACCGCCTACGTCACCCTGTCCGGCACCGGAAAGCTCGCCGCCATCGACTGGCCGGCGCCCGGCCTGCCGCTCGCCTACACGGAAGGACCTCTTCGATGATTCTCGACGATCTGAACGGCTTGAAAGTCCTCGTTACCGGCGGCAGCTCGGGCATCGGCGCCGCCGTCGCCAAGGGCTTTGCGGCGCACGGCTCGCGTGTCGCCCTGCACTACTTCCGCGGGCAGGCGGCGGCGGAAAAACTCGCCGCCGAGATCGCCACGGCGGGGGGCGAGGCGGTGCTGGTCTCGGGCGACATGAGCACGTCCGAGGGCGCGGCCTCGGTCGTTCGGCAGGCGGTGGAAAAGCTCGGCGGGCTCGATACGCTCGTCAATAATGCAGGCGGGCTGATCCATCCGCAAAAGCTACCCGACTACGAGGATTTCGCGCTCGACGGCATCATCGACCTGAACGTCCGCTCGGTGCTGGCCGCCACCCGCGCCGCGCTGCCGGCGCTGAAGGCCTCGGACAGGGCGTCCATCATCAACACCGGCTCGATCGCCGGCCGCAACGGCGGCCGCCCGACCTCCGCGCTCTACGCCGCCGCCAAGGCCGCGGTGCATTCGCTGACGCGCAGCATGGCGACCGAGTTCGCGGCCGACGGCATCCGCGCCAACACGGTGGCGCCCGGCCTGATCCTCACCCCGTTCCACGAGGCGACGCCGCGCGAGCGGCTCGAGGCGGTGAAGAGCCAGATCCCGCTGAACCGGCTCGGCCAGCCGGAGGAATGCGTCGGCGCATTCCTCTTCCTCGCCTCGCCGGCGATGAGCGGCTACGTCACCGGCATCGTGCTGGACGTCAATGGCGGCCGGCTGATGCCTTAGCCGCACGGGCTTGTCCGCCTCAGGGCAGGCCGCGCCGCCGCTCGGCAGCCGAGCGGCCGTCCACCAGCGCGTCGGCTTCGTCGCCGGCCGCCGCGGCGATGAAGATCCGCCGCCCCTCGCGCCGGATCTCGCCCGAGCGCTCCAGACAGACGAGCAGCGTCGTCACGCTCTGCCGCGAGGCGCCGATCATCTCGGCGATCTCCTGGTGCGTGAAGCGGCCGTCGATCTCGATCTCGGCGCCCCGCGGGATGCCGTAGAGGGTGCCGAGATGCCGCAGCGCCATGCCGATGCGGCGCTCGACCGTCGGCTCGGCGAGAATGCGGATCACCTTCTTCAGCTGCTCGCCCTTGAACTCGGAGACCGCGAGCACGCAGCGGAGCGCGCGCGGCGAGCGCTCGGTCAGCTCCAGCAGTAAGTCGCGGCGGATCCACAACACGCGGCTGTCGACCAGGGCCTGCGCCGACCAGGAGTGATTGCCGGCCCAGCGGGTGCAGCCGTGCGCCCCGACCAGCATGCCCTCGCGGCAGTAGGAGGTGGTGAGGGAGGCGCCGTTGTCCTGGATGTAGTGGACCTTCACCGCGCCGGCGAGGATCACGAACAGGTTCTCGGACGGATCGCCCTGCACGTAGAGCGCCTGGTGCTTGCCGAGCGATTTGACGATCGAGCGCGAGAGCAGGAAGTGCCTGTCCTCCTCGTCGAGCAGGTCCAGGAAGCGCGGGAAGCGGTTCCGGCTCTCGCCGCGTCCGCCGTGATCGATTATCGCGAGCGCCGCGCCGGCCGCAGCCTTGCGGGTTGTTGTTCTTTGTTCGGTGTACATCGCGTCCTCGGTGCGAACGAGCGCCGAGACTGGCGTCGCGGTATCCGCCTTGTCGGCTGTCCGACAGCGGCCTTTCGGGAGACGCGTCAGACTCCCGCTCCGCGACGATGCTCGGTCTTCCTCCCCAGGCAGTCGCGGCCACTCTATGTCCGTCCTTCGCCGGGCCGCAAGGACGGGGTGTTCACACGCGCGCGTCAGAGCCGCATGTGCTCCTCGATGCGCTCGGCCGAGCCGGCATCGATCGGGCCCTGGTCGACCACCTCGCCGCGCTTGAAGACGGCGAAGCGGTCGGCGAGGCCGAGCACGAAGGGCAAATGCTGCTCGACGATCAGCATCGCAGTGCCCTTCTCGCGGCGCGTCGCGGCGAGCACCTCGGCGAGGCGGTCGACGACCGAGGGCTGCAGCCCCTCGGTCACCTCGTCGATGAGGAAGATCTTCGGCTCGGCGATGAGGCCGCGGGCGACGACGAGCATTTTTTGCTCGCCTCCGGACAGCGTGCCGGCGCGCTGTTTCAGCCGCTGCGTCAGCACCGGGAACCAGCCCGAGATGCGCGACAGCTGCTCGTCGAGCCGCGTGTCGTCGAGGAGGCCGAGGCGCAGATTCTCGCGCACGCTGAGGTCCTGGAACAGCGCCTGCTCCTGCGGCGCGTAGGCGAGCGCGAGGCGCCGCTTCTTGTGCGGCGGCAGGCCGACGACCTCCGTGCCGCCGATCCTCACCGAGCCGCCGCTGCGCGCCGGCAGGAAGCCGAGGATTGTTTTCAGGAGGGTCGTCTTGCCCATGCCGTTCTTGCCGAGCAAAGCGAGGATCTCCCCGGGCGCGACCGTGAGCGAGACGTCCTCGACGACGACGCTGGCGCCATAGCCGCTCGTGACATGGGCGAGCTCCAGCGCGGCGGTCACTGGCTGACGCTCCCCGATCGGCCCGTCCTTTTCTCCCCCTGCAAGGGGGAGACCGGACTCGCGAAGCGAGCCGAGAGGGGGTCTTGGAGCCTCGCCGGACCGGGGACGCGAGAGGACCGAGGTTCTTCCCCAACGCCGCGGACCCCCACCCGGACGGCTTCGCCGTCTCGGCCTCCCCCTTTCAGGGGGAGGAAAGGCGGAGCGGTCCATGGCTCGGGGATCATGACCCGCCTCCCGCCGCGGCGCGGTGGCCGCTGTAGATCTCCCGCACGAGCGGCGAATCCACCACCTCGGCGACCGAGCCGTCGAGGGCGATGCGGCCCTCGTGCAGGACGATGATGCGCGAGGAGATCTCGCGCACGAAGTCGAGGTCGTGCTCGACGAGCAGCACGCAGAGCCCCTCGCGGGCGACGAGGCCGGTGAGGATCTCGGCGAATCTCTGCCGCTCCTGCCGCGTCAGCCCCGCCGTCGGCTCGTCGAGCAGCACCACCTTCGGCTCGAGCGCCAGGACCATGGCGAGCTCGACCGCCTGCCGCTGGCCGTGGCTGAGGAAGCGCGCCTCCTCGCCGAGCCGCTCCGCGAGGCCGGAGGCCTCGACCACCGCCCGCGAGGAGGCGGGCAGGGCGAGAATGGGCGAGGCCTCAACCGGCGAGGGCCGGTCGTGCGCGACGCGGGCGATGCGCAGGCAGTCGGCGACGCTCAGCGTTTCGAACACCGATGCGGCCTGGAATTTCCGGCCGAGGCCGAGCGCGACGATCCGGTTCGGCGGCATGCGGCCGACGGACTGCCCGGCGATCGCGACCTCGCCGGCCGAGCGCTCGCGGCCGTCGGCGAGGCAGCGGATCAGCGTCGTCTTGCCGGCGCCGTTCGGGCCGACGAGGCTGACGAGCTCGCCGGCG
>JAEZCD010000113.1 GCA_023430145.1 Pseudomonadota bacterium | reverse complement strand
CCTCGGCGATGGCGTTGGGCAGCGACTTGCCGGCCTCGCGGACGATCAGGCCGAGCAGGATCGGCATCCGCTCCTGCATGGCGTCCGCCGCGCGGAACAGGCAGGCAGCGCGCTCCTCCGGCGGGGTGGCGGCCCAGGCGGGCGCCGCCGCGACGGCGTGGCCGAACGCCTCCGCGACCATCGCTTCGCTCGCCTCGGTCACCGTGCCCACCACGTCGCGGCGGTCGGCGGGGTTGCGCACAGGCTGGGCCTGCCCTGCCCGCTCGCCATCCGCCAGCAGCGGGGCGGCGGTCCAGTCCATGCGGGCGCTGGCCGACAGGGCGGCGGACAGGCTGGCAAGCTCCGTCTCGCTGGACAGGTCGATGCCGGCGGAGTTCGCCCGCTCTGGCGCGTAGAGGTTCCGCGGCAGGGCGATCAGCGCGTGGGGGGCGCCCACCGGGGCGATGGCCCTGGCGACCGCGACGGGATCGGCGATCAGTTCCTCGATCGGCACCGACGGGTCGGCGATGCGGTTGACGAAGGAGCTGTTGGCCCCGTTCTCCAGCAGGCGGCGGACCAGATAGGCCAGCAGCGTCTCGTGCGTGCCGACCGGCGCGTAGATGCGGCAGGGCCGCTTCAGCGGGCCGACCACCTCCGAGTAGAGCGGCTCGCCCATGCCGTGCAGGCATTGGAACTCGTACTTGCCGACCTGGAAGTCCGGACCGGCGAGTTCATAAATGCTGGCGAGCGTCTGGGCGTTGTGGGTGGCGAACTGCGGGAACACCGCGTCCGGGGCGCCCAGCAGCTTGCGCGCACAGGCGACGTAGGACACGTCGGTGTAGACCTTGCGCGTGTAGACCGGGAAATCGTCCAGCCCGTCGAGCTGGGCGCGCTTGATCTCGGCGTCCCAGTAGGCGCCCTTGACCAGCCGGACCATCAGCCGGTGTCCGCTGCGCCGCGCCAGGTCGATCAGGAAGTCGATGACGTACGGGCAGCGCTTGCCGTAAGCCTGCACGACGAAGCCGATGCCGTTCCAGCCCGCCAGATCCGGATCGAAGCACAGCGATTCCATCAGGTCGAGCGACAGTTCCAGCCGGTCGGCCTCCTCCGCGTCGATGTTCAGGCCGATGTTGTATTTTTTGGCCAGCAGCACCAGGCTGCGCAGGCGCGGCAGCAGCTCGGCCATCACGCGGGCGTGCTGGGCGCGCGCATAGCGCGGATGCAGCGCCGACAGCTTGACCGAGATGCCCGGGCCGTCCTTGATGCCGCGGCCGTTGGCGGCGCGGCCGATGGCGTGGATCGCGGTCTCGTAGGCCGAGAAGTACTTCGCCGCGTCCTCGCCCGTCAGCGCCGCCTCGCCCAGCATGTCGTACGAATAGCGGTAGCCGCGCGTCTCGTTGTCAAGGCTGTTCTTCAGCGCGAGCTCGATGGTCTCGCCCGTGACGAACTGGTTGCCCAGCATGCGCATGGCCAGGTCGCCCCCCTTGCGGATCAGCGGCTCGCCGGACTTGCCAATGATGCGGTTGAGCGACGAGGACATGCCGGCTTCAGTATGGGTCGCCACCAGTTTGCCGGTGATCAGCAGGCCCCAGGAGGCCGCGTTGACGAACATCGACGGGCTCTGGCCCAGGTGCTGGCTCCAGTTGCCGTTGCTGATCTTGTCGCGGATCAGCGCGTCACGGGTGGCCTTGTCGGGGATGCGCAGCAGCGCCTCGGCCAGGCACATCAGCGCGAGGCTGAGAAGCGCCAGCGCGAGGCCGACGCCGCTCGCGAAGAAGACCCAGCGGAAGACGCCGGCCAGCACATCCCGGTTCGACTCGCGGACGAGATCGTCGAGGCTGCGCAGATCGTCGCCGCCCGCCGAGAGGCCGCCGAAAAGGATGGCACCGAATGCGGCGACGGCGACGGCTCCGCCGAGCGAGCGAAAGAAGTTCATGTTCGCGGTCGCCGTGCCGAGCTGATGCAGCGGCACCGCGTTCTGGATCGAGATCGTCACCACCGGCAGCACCGTGCCGAGGCCGAAGCTCGTCAGCCCGAACAGGACTTCCAAAAGCCACAGCGGCATCTGGCTCGGCCAGACGGTCAGGGCGCCGACGGCCGCGATCGAGATGGCGAGCCCGACCATCGGCACCCGCTTGTAGTGCTTGACGCGCGCCATGCTGCGCCCGGACGTCATCGCCCCGGTGACGGTGCCGGCCATCAGCGGGATGAGGGCGAGGCCGGAATCGGCGGCCGACAGGCCGACCACCGCCTGCAGGTAGATCGGCGCGTAGATGGTGAGGCCGATGAAGGTGCCCATGGTGAAGCCGGAGGCGAGGGTCGCGCGCCGGACGACGGAGTTGCTGAAGAGGTTCAGCGGCAGGAAAGGCTCTGCCGCCGTCAGGAGGCGCCAGGTGAAGCCGATCCACAGCAGCACGGAGCCGAAGAGGAGGCCGAGGACCTGCAGGGACGCCCACGGATAGCTGACGCCGCCCCAGGTCAGCGCCATCAGCAGCGTCGTACTGGCGCACACCATCAAGAGAGCGCCGAGCAGGTCGAGCCGGTGATAGCGCTCGTGGCGCGGCAGGAGCTTCAGCCGCGAGCTCGTCATGGCGAGCGCGACGAGGCCGATGGGCAGGTTGATCCAGAAGATCAGCGACCAGTGCACGTAGTCGGCGAACAGGCCGCCCAGCACGGGTCCGGCGACGCTCGCGGCAACGAAAACGCTGGCGATGTGCACCTGGTAGCGCGGCCGGTCGCGGGGCGGCACGACGTCGGCGATGATCGTCTGCGCGAGGGAGATGAGGCCGCCGCCGCCGAGGCCCTGCACCGCGCGCGCCACGACCAGCGCCAGCATGCTCGGCGCCAGCGCGCAGGCGATCGAGCCGACGAGGAAGATCCAGATGCCGGTCAGCATCATCACCCGCCGGCCGTAGATGTCGCTGAGCTTGCCGTAGAGCGGGGCCACCGCGGTCGAGGCGAGCAGGTAGGAGGTGACGACCCAGGGCAGGTGCTCGAGGTCGCCGAGGTCGCGGCCGAGTGTCGGCATCGCGGTGGCGACGATGGTCTGATCGAGGGCGGCGAGGAACATCGCCATCAGGATGCCGAGGATGATCGTCGTCACCTCGGGCGACGCCTCGCGCGTCGGCGGTGAGAGCGGCGCGTTCATGCTCGGCGAACGGCGGGAAGGAAGCGGCGCGGCCGCTTGGGGGAGGACATCGCGATCCGGGAAAGGCGTCGCGGGAGGCACGACGGCTGTCGACAGTAATTGCGCCGAGGATGCGGCGATCTCATGGCGGCGGCGAAGAATCTTCCGCCGCCCGGGTGTCGACGGCGCCGGCTTTCTGCGGCAGATAGGCGGCGAACCGGCCGGCCGCCGGCCGCCGATCAGACGAGGAGACGAGACATGGCATCCTTCGCGCGCAGTGCGGAAGCGGTCTGGAAGGGATCGGGCAAGGACGGCACTGGCAGCCTGTCGGCCGACAGCGGCGTGCTCGCCGGCGCGCCCTATTCGGCGGGCACTCGCTTCGGCGAAGGCAAGGGCACCAATCCCGAGGAGCTGATCGCCGCCGCGCATGCCGGCTGCTTCGCCATGGCGCTCGCCTTCGGCCTCGGCCGCGCCGGCAAGACGCCCGAGGAACTCGCCGTGAAGGCCACCGTGACCATCGAGCAGCAGGGCGCCGGCTTCACCATCACGAGCTCCAAGCTCGTGCTGAAGGGCAAGGTGCCGGGCATGGACGCGGCCGAGTTCCAGAAGGCTGCCGAGGACGCCAAGGCCAACTGCCCGGTGTCGAAGGTGCTGAACGCGGAGATCACGCTCGACGCCTCGCTCGCCTGAGAGGCTGCGCACGCGAGAACGCTCCGCGCCCCCCCCCCCCGGCGCCGCGCCGGGG